>JBBROG010000201.1:0-16049 GCA_038229635.1 Gemmatales bacterium | reverse complement strand
GGTGCGCTGCGCGACCCCCGGCTGTGATATGTAACCCCTGCGGGGTAAAATGCCGGCGACCCTACCCCGAAGGGGTTGGATCACAAAGCCGGGGGTCGCGCAGCGCACCCCCGGACTACCACGACGGGGCGCGCGCACCCCCGGATAAATGTCGCGTCAAACGGTCCGCGATGTCATGATAGCCGGCAACGTCGGTCAGGCGCATGTTACGGCCTTGGTGCAGGTACGTCAGCCGCTCGTGGTCGAGGCCCAGCAGCTTCAGCACCGTCGCCTGCAAGTCGTGGACGTGCAGTTTGTCCTCGACCGCCCGGAAGCCGAATTCGTCGGTGGCGCCGATCACCTGCCCGCCCTGGACGCCGCCGCCGGCGAGCCACGTCGAGAAGCCGTAGGGGCTGTGGTCGCGGCCGTTGTTGCCTTCCGTCGTCGGCGTGCGGCCGAACTCGCCGCCCCAAATGACGAGGGTTTCGTCGAGCAGGCCGCGCGCCTTCAAGTCTTTCAACAAGGCGGCGCAGCCGCGGTCGATGCTCCGGACAAGCTTGACGTGGCCGTTGCAGTTGTCGCCGTGCGTGTCCCAGCCGCCCCCGCCGCAGCCGTGGTAGATCTGCACGAAGCGCACGCCGCGCTCGACCAGGCGCCGCGCTGTCAGGCACATCGCGCCGAAGCCGTCGCCGTACAGGTCGCGCGTCGTCTTCGTCTCGCGGTTGAGGTCGACGGCCTCCGGCGCCGCCGCCTGCATCCGAAACGCCAGTTCGTAGGAGGCGATGCGCGCTTCGAGGCGGCTGTCGTCGCCGCGGCCCTCGGCGTGCTTGCGGTTGAGCCACTGGACGAAGTCGAGCGTCTTGCGCTGGTCGCCGCCCTGGAGCGATTCCGGACGTCTCAGATTGGCGATGGGCTGGGCGCCGCTCTTGATGGGGCAGCCCTGGTAGACGGCAGGCAGGAAGCCGTTGCCCCAGACGCCGGGTCCGGGCTTGAGCGGGCCGTCGTTCATGACGACGAACGCCGGCAGGTTGTCGGCCGCGCTGCCGAGGCCGTAGCTGACCCACGCGCCCATCGACGGCCGGCCCATGCGGTCGTGGCCGGTGTTCATCAGCCAGATGCCGGGCGTGTGGTTGAAGACGTCGTGGTGGCAGGAGCGGACGACGGCGATGTCGTCGGCGCAGGCGCCGAGCCGCTCGAAGGCGTCACACATCGGCAGGCCGGACTGTCCTCGCCGCGCGAACGTCATGCGGCTGGCCATCAACTTCTGCTTGCCGACATCGGTGAATTGCAGTTGGACGCCGTGGAAGTCCTTCGGCGCCGGCTGGCCGTCGAGCTTGGCGAGAGCCGGCTTCGGGTCAAACGTATCGACCTGACTCGGGCCGCCGTGCATGAAGAGCCAGATGACGGCCTTCGCCTTCGCCGGGAAGTGCGCCGGGCGCGGCGTCAGCGAGTTGCTCGCCGTCGCGCCCTCGGCGGCGAGGAGCCCATCGCGGCCGAGCAGGTCAACGAGGGCACAGGCTCCGAAGCCGAGGCCGGCGCGGCTGAGCCATTCGCGGCGCGAGAGCGGTCGGTCGAGCATGAAGGAGCGTCCTCGGGAGCGGGCAGGAGGGAGTTCAGAGATCCGTGATTTAATCGCCGTAGTCCATCGGCCCCTCAACGTGTTCGCCCAAGGAACGCAGGCAGGAAGCCGCCTCGCCCGCAGTCCCGATGTCGCCGAACTCATACGTCAGGCACACGGGGCCGACGTCGTCCGGCTCCTCCCGGCAGGTGAGGTGGCCGCCGAATTGGCCGACACGCTCGCGGATCGCGGACTCCCGCCGCGCGTCCGGTGGCGACTTGTAGAGTACCTCAAACATGAACGACATGGCTCATTCTCCTGTCGTCACGATCGGTTTCGGGTTGCGAGGAGGAACAGGCAACCCTTCCTCGACCAGCAACTCCAGGTGTTCCCGCATGGCCCACTTCGCCCGGTACAGGCAGTCCTCCACGGAGTGGCCGACTCCCGAGAAGCCTTCCAACTCCTCCGAGTAGAAGCCGAAGAAGTCCGGCTCGTTCGTCGCCTCGATGACCAGCGAGTAAGGCAGATCGATCATGGCTGTTGTTCTCCCGGCGGTCACTCGACGGCGCACGGCCACGCGAGGAGGAAGTCTGCCTACCCTTGACTCGCTTGGCGCCGGGACCGCAAGAATCCGATGGCGGCGAGAGCCCCACACAACGACACAAATACGATAATCGCTATGAAGTAATAAAGAATAGGCTTACCTATCAATTCCGGCGGTTCGACTTGGACGATCTCTCCGCCCGTCGCGTCGAAGGTGTACCGTGCTCCCTCTACGGTCGTCAGTTCAAATCGCATCGACTCGTCGTCGAGTCGCTGGTCGCTCGCCCACGCCGAGGGCGGGACGTAGTACGTCGAGCCAGAGCCCCCGGGATTCTTCCTCTTCCTGTCCTGGACGGCCTTTTCCCTTCGCTCGTTGAACATTTCGGGCCGGTCGAAGAACGCCGAGAGGGCGTGGCCCCGCACCCGCTTTCCGCGGTCGAAGAACGCGACTACCTCGTCGCCGATCCCGTTCGCGTAGCGGGCGGTCCGAATGACGTGATCGCCGTCCGCGGCGATGAACACCTTGGTCTTCAGGACGTCGTCGTACCAGTCCACCGTCCACAGCGGATCGTCAGATCCGTCGTTGCGGTACATGCCGCTCTGTTTGTACTTCTTGCGCAGGGAACGAACTTCGTCCGCGGAGGTGGCGGCCGCGTGCATTCTTGCCTCGCTATCCGCATGTCCCGCGTCGCTCTCCGGGGGACACGGCGCGATCATCACGTACACGAACCGCTTGTCGGCGGAGAAGACCCGATAGGAGTAGGGGATCGGAACATACATCTTGGCACTCGCGGCGCTTGTTACCAGGCACAGAATGAGCGAGGCCAGAGAGTTCTTCATGGTCATCTCCGCGTCGGAGGCACCCTGTTACCCGAAGTCAGAACGCCCGTTCGGCGATCCCTTCCCCGGCGTTTAATTCTCCCCCTTCTCCGCCGGCGCGTCAATGCGATACAGGTGCGTCTCCGTCCGCAGGTACAGCGACCCGTCCGCCGCCGCGCACGACGCCAACGTCCGCTCCTTCATGTCATTTTTCGCCACGCGCGCGAACGTCGTCGCCGCACGGACGACCGTGCCGACGCCCTCCTCGCTCTGGAAGTAGACCTTGCCGTCCGCCACGAGCGGCGACGACGAGTGGTTGCCGCCGACGCGCTCCTCCCAGTGGACCTTGCCCGTCTTCGCGTCGAGGCAACTCGCCACCCCGCGGTCGGAGATCAGGTACAACTCGTCGCCGTGCAGCAGCGGCGACGGCGTGAGCGGCACGTTGCGGCTCGTCTTCCAGGCGACGTGCGTGTCAGTCACGTCGCCCTTGCCGTCGGGGCGGATCGCCAACAGACTCGGCGCGTCGAAGCCGGTGCAGACGAACAGCAGCCCGTGGCCGAAGACGGGGCGCGGCACCACCGAGTAGCCCGTGGTGCGCACTTTCCAGACCTCCAGACCCGTCTTCGGATCGAGGGCGCTGACGACGTTGCTCCCCTGGCTGACGACCTGCTTCGCGCCGCCGACTTCGATCACCAGCGGCGTGCCGAAGGAGAACGTCTTCACCGCCCTGGACTGCCGGTCCGTCTGCCAGCGGACGAAGCCGGTGCCGCGGTCGAGGGCGACGACCGCCTGCTTGTCGGCGCCGTCGATGCTGAAGACGAGGAGGTCGTCGACGAGGACCGGCGAGCCGCCGTTGCCGTGGACCGGCGCGTAACGCAGCTCGGTGTTGCGCCAGACGACGTTGCCGTCGAGGTCAAGACAGGCCGTTCCGAGATGGCCGAAGTGGGCGTAGAGGCGCTTGCCGTCGACGACCGGCGTGGCGCTGGCGTCGGTGTTCTTGCCGTGGATGCGCGGCGCCTTCCCCGCTTCCTGGCGGATCGCCTCCTTGTCCCAGACGACCTTGCCCGTCGCGGCGTCGAGGCAGAGGGCGCGCAGGGAGAGATCCTTGCCGTCGGGAACGCTCGTCGTCAGGTAGACGCGGCCGCCCCAGAGGACCGGCGACGACCAGCCGTTGCCGGGGATCGTCTGCTTCCAGGTGACGTTCTTGTCGGGCGCCCACTCGGTCGGCAAGCGGCCGTGGCGCACGACGCCTTGAGCCGTCGGGCCGCGGAATTCGGGCCAGTTGTCGGCGGGCGACGCGGACGGCATCAGCAGGGAGAGGAGCGTCGGCAGGGCGAGGAGATGTCGGGACAACGGGGGAGTCCTCCGGCGGGAATGAGTGCGGCTGCGGCGGGCGGCGCCATTCTATACCCGGGTGACGCGGACGCCGACGTTTGGGGCGCGGGAATCGGCGGCGCCGGTTCTTCGGCTTCCCTTCTCTTTTCCCCCTTGCAATCGGTGACGGCCCCCTTATAATTCCATCGACCACACGCGGGTGTAGCTCAGTGGTAGAGCGCCACGTTGCCAACGTGGCTGTCGTGGGTTCGAGCCCCATCACCCGCTCTCGCGAGCCGAGTCGGCCTGGACGGAACGAACCGGACCGGTTCCTTCCCCCATGCTAACTCGGCTTTCTCGACTTCTGGTGGGGAGCAGCCAATGACTGACGAAACCCGGCCCACTGACACCGGCGCTGAACCTGGCGCCACCGCGACCGCCCCGCACGCCGAGGGCGAGCCCGAACACGCCGACGCCAAGGACGGTCACGATCCCGAGCACGCCCATACGCTCCATCAGACCGTCGAAATCAAGGACATCGGGCCGTGCAAGAAGCACATCAAAGTGACCATCGAGCGCGGCGACATCCAGCACCGCCTCAATGACAAGTACCACGAACTCGTCAAGGGGCACGACGCCTTCATCCCCGGCTTCCGCCCCGGCAAGGCGCCGCGCAAGCTCGTCGAGCGCCGCTACGAGAAGGAAGTCGCCGACCAGGTCAAGGGCGAGATCCTGCTCGCCAGCCTGGAGCAGCTCGCCGAGGAACACGACCTCGCGCCGCTGGCGCCGCCGAACATCGACCCCTTCGCCATCGTCATCCCCAAGGAAGGTCCGCTCGTCTACGAGTTCGAGGTCGAGGTCCGGCCCGAGTTCGACATGCCGAGCCACAAGGGCCTCAAGCTCAAGCGACCCGTCAAGGAGTTCACCGACGAGGACGTCGACAAGGAGACGCGCCGCCTCCTCGCGCCGCACGCCCAGGTCGTGCCCAAGCCCGAGGGCAGCGCCCGGGAAGGCGATATCCTCATCGCCGACGTCACCGTCCGCGACGGCGACCGTGTCGTCAACACGCTGAAGGAGTACCGGGTGCGCGTCGACCCGCGCCTCGCCTTCAAGGACGGCGTCGCCGAGCGCTTCGGCGAACAGGTCAAGGGCGCCAACGCCGGCGACACCCGCGTTGTCGACATCACCCTGTCGCAGTCGATCGCCGACCCGAACCTGCGCGGCAAGACGGTCCAGGCGTCGTTCGCCATTCAGGACGTCAAGGCGCTGCGCATGCCGGAGCTGACGCACGACTTCCTGCACAACTTCGGCGTCCACTCCGAGGATCAGCTGAAGGAGTTGATCCGCGTCGTGCTGCGCCGCCGGCTGGAACACGTCCAGCGACAGTCGGCGCGCGAGCAGGTCATCCAACACCTGGCGTTCGCCAAGGAGTGGGATCTGCCGGTCGATTTGCTCCAGCGACAGGCGCGGCGGGCGATCTCGCGGCGTATCATGGAGATGAGGGCCGACGGCATCCCCGAGGCGGACATCGAGGGGCGCGTCCGTATGCTCCAGCAAGACATCCTGCGCAGCACGGCGATATCGCTGAAGGAACACTTCGTCCTGCAAAAGGTCGCCGAGATGGAGAAGATCGACGTCGAGGAAGACGACCTCGACGCCGAGATCGACCGGCTGGCCGAGCAGAACGACGAGTCGCCGCGCCGCCTCAAGGCCCGGCTCGAGAAGGAAGACATGATCGACGCCCTGGCGGCGGAACTGATCGAGCGCAAGTCGCTCGACCTGATCCTCGAACACGCCGAGTACGAGGACGTGCCGCTGGGCCAACAGGAGTCCGACGGCGGCGATCCGGTCGCCACCGTCGAGGAGCAGACCGTGCCGGGCGAGTTGAAGGACCCGACGGCGCCGCCGCCGGCCGAGGCGAAGCCGGAAGAGGCGCCGGCCCCCCAGAGTTGATCGTTCGTGCCACCGCTTGCGGCTTCGCAAGAGTGCGAAGCCGCAAGCGGCGGCCATCGCGAGGACATTTCCCATGTTCGACCCTTACGCCGCCGGCGATTTCCCCGTTCTGCCGCCGCAGATCCAGCGCTACCGCGACTACGCCCGGCAGCGACAGATGACGCTGAGCGACCTGCTGCTCGAGAACCGCATCATCTTCCTGGCCGGCCCCATCAACGAGATGAGCGGCATCGAAACGGTCATGAAGATGCTCTACCTGCAGTACGAGAATCGCACGCAGGACATCCACTTTTACATCGCCAGCCCCGGCGGGGCCGTGACCGCCACGCTGCAGCTCTACGACACGATGCAGTTCCTCGAGTGCCCCGTGGCCACCTACTGCCTCGGCCTGGCGGCGTCCGGCGGGGCGATCTTGCTGGCCGGCGGCAGCAAGGGCAAGCGCTTCGCCCTGACGCACTCGAAGATCATGGTCCACCAGCCCTGGGGCCAGGTCGGCGGGCAGATCTCCGACATCGAGATCCAGGCGACCGAGATCCTCAAGGACCGCGACCGCCTCAACAAGATCCTGGCCAAGCACACCGGCCAGCCCGTCGAGGCCATCGAGCGCGAGACCGAGCGCGACCGCTACTTCTCCGCCCAGGAGGCCAAGGAGTTCGGCCTCGTCGACGACATCCTCATCCGGCCCGAGCAGCTGATCAAGACCGCCCCGAACAGATGAGCAAGACGTGAGCGCCGCCTTTCTCCCCTCTCCCCAAAGGGGAGAGGGGCTTACACTCGGAGATTCCCCCATGTCTACCCTCGTCCCCTATGTCGTCGAGCGCAGCGGCCGCGAGGAGCGCGTCTTCGACATCTACAGCCGGCTCCTCAAGGACCGCATCATCTTCCTCCAGGGCGCCATCGATGACGACAAGGCGAACCTGATCGTCGCCCAGATGCTTTTCCTTCAGTTCGACGACCCGAAGGCCGATATTCACCTCTACATCAACTCGCCCGGCGGCTCCGTCACGGCGGGGCTGAGCGTCTACGACACGATGCAGTACGTCACCTGCGACGTGTCGACCTACTGCATCGGCCAGTGCGCCAGCATGGGAGCCGTGCTGCTGGCCGCCGGGACCAAGGGCAAGCGCAACGCGCTGCCGCGCGGGCGCGTGATGATCCACCAGCCCCTCGCCGGCACGGAGGGGACGACGACCGAGATCCTCATCCACGCCAAGGAGTTCCTCCGCCTCAAGCGCGAGCTGAATGAGATCCTGCTCAAGCACACGGGGCAGTCGCTCGAACGGATCGAGAAGGACACCGACCGCGACAAGTTCATGTCGGCCCGCGAGGCGATGGAGTACGGGATCATCGACCACGTCCTCGAGCGCCTGCCGGAGGCGCTGCTGGCGCCGAAGCCCGCGACCTGAGCCGACGCCAAGGGCAAAAGGAAAAAGGGAGATGAAGGCACGACGCCTGACTGCTTCTGCCTTTTTCCTCTTGCCCGTTGCGCTGTGCCTGGCGCCGGGCTGCCGCAACCGCTCCGACCTCGTCGAAGCGGAACTCCGCACGAAGGAATTCCAACTCCGCACCCTCGCCGACGAAAAGCTCCGCCTCGAAGCCTACAACGACGCGCTCCAGCGCGAAGTCAAGTCGCTGCGCGACGGCACGCCCTGGATGCCGCCGGAGGCCGCGGCGCAGGTCTACCCGCTCCGCTCCATCACCCTTGGCCGGCCCACGGGCGGTCTCGACGAGGACGGCAAGCCGGGCGACGAGGCGCTGCAAGTCCTCGTCGAGCCGCGCGACATCGACGGCCACACGCTCAAGACGCCCGGCACCCTGTTCATCGCGGCGCAAGAGATCCTGCCCGAGGGGCTGAAGCGACCGCTCAGTCAGTGGGAAATCAGCGGCGAGGCGCTGCACCGCTCCTGGCGCAGCGGACTCATCACGACGGGCTACTCGGTCGTGCTGCCGTGGAAGACCTGGCCGACGACGGAGAAGGTGCGCGTGGTGGCCCGCTTCGTCCTCGCCGACGGCCGTGCGTTCGAGGCGGAGAAGGACGTGACGATCCGCCTGGCGCCGGGGGCGCCGCGGCGCGTGGCGCCGCCGGCGGAGATCCTGCCGCCGCCGTTCATCCCGCCGCCGCCGCGCCCCGTGGAGCCGGCGTCGTTCTCGCGCAGCGCCCGCCGCGTGCCGCTCTCGGAGGCCGTGGAGCTGGATCGGCCGATCCCGCTGCCGCAGCGCGTCGAGTGGTCGCGCTGACGTCTCAGCGGGCGAAAACGCGATACAGCGCCACCGCCGCCATCGCGGCCAGCATCAGCAGCAACAAGACTGTGCTGAAGGTCAGCAGCCAACTCCCCACCGGGTTGTCGCGCGTCTGCACCTCGCCCAACGTCCGCCGCAGTTCCCCTTCGACGAGCGACCGGATCTCCTCGCCACCCGCGTCCCAACTCAGCGTCGCGTGGTAGAGCGACGGTGCCAGGTCCACGTCCAACTCGGCGAATTGCTCGTCCTTGTCGTTCTGTCCGGCCGGCAGGCGCAGGGAGAAGTGGCGGCTCGTTCGCGAAACGACCACGCCGAGGCTCTCGACCACGCCGAGCAACACTTCCTCGAAGGCGGCGGTCTCGACGTTGTAGACCGCCGTTTGCGAGCGCCGGCGCCGGAGGACCAGCGCCGAGACGCCGACGACCGCCAGGAAGTAGGCGGCGGAGACGAGAATCCAAACGTTGTAGGGGTCGTCGGACGCGGCCTCGCCCGGCGGGCGGCCGACGAGCCAGAAGGTCCGCCAGGACTCGCTCAAGCCGCTGAGCATCGCCGGCACGCTGAAGATGAGGAAGCCGGAGACGGCGGCGAGGAGGCCGGCGAAGTCCCACGCGGCCGGGACCATCAGCGGGTGAGGCCGCCGGTTGACGACGCCGAGGACGAAGCAGTACAGGGCGAGCGGGAAGAGGAAGGCCACGACGATCAAGGAACGGTCCTCACACGGAAGTCGCCGGCGCGCGGCAAGACGCCATTGTAGGGACGGTTCGCGCCGGCGGTCAATCGACACGCCCTTGACGCCGCGCCGCGTTGTCCTTGACCGACCGCACCGAATCGCGGGACTCGCCGGAAGTCGTTGCCGCGTGATTTGAGACAAGATAGGGGGGGATGACCCTGACGAGATACGAACCCGTGTCGCGGCCGTGGAAGGGCCTTGTCCTGGGCCTCCAGACGACAGGGCCAAGCCGACGCAACGCCGGTACACCCATATATAGGGGGCGCCCGATGGGGCATCGAGCGCGCGGGGCGGCGCGACGTTACCGCCGCCCCGCCCTCAGCGTATATACTGAAGGCAGGGTTCCGCCCCGCCGCGGACACCTTCGGGACGTACCCTTCGCAAGAAAGAGGGTCGATTCATGGCCAGTGCGAACGTGCATCGCCCGGCACGCCGCGAGCGGCCGGGCGCGGCAGGCTTCGGTAATTGTGTCGGTGAGCGACGCGGTTCTCGCCAACTGTGGGGCAGAGCCCCACAGTTGGGTCGGCGCGGATGTGGCGAGTGACTCGTCCCGGCAGAGGCGTGGTGACAAGAGACGGGCGGCGGGGATTTGGTAGGAGGGTGGTCCGGTGCAAAGGAAGCTACAAGTCTTCGTCTCCTCCACATATGTGGATATGCGGGAGGAACGCCAGGTGGCCGTCAGTCTGCTGAAGGCGTTCCAGGCGACTGTCACCAGCAAGATCTGCCGCTTCTTTGGGGACGTCAACGAATTGAAGCTGATCGTTCTCCAATCCGTCGCCAGATTCGCACTGGACCAAGACCTCTCCGGTTGGGTCCGCCGGAGTGATGTGGTTGACCCGAAGGCGACCCTCGAAGAGATGGAGCGCCTCCGTGGCGAGAACACGGAACTCCGAAGACAACTCGCTGAGTGGGAGGCTTCAAAATTGGCCTCGGTCTCACCCGACTCGCCTGCCGAAGTTGCCTCACAGTTGAACGAGGACGCCAAGGTGCTCTTGGTCGACGCCAAGGATGGAGACGGGCAGATCCTCTACGCCCGCCATTCGGGCGGCGCGAGCCTTGGTACGGGAACCAAGAACTTCCTCGAACCGTATAGCGACCGCGAAGATGCCCGCTGGAGATCCGCACTCTTCGAACTCCGGGACCACAGGCTCGCAGACGACACCAGTTCCAATGGCACGATCTTCCGGTTGACCCGACTCGGCTACCAGGTCGCCGACCTGATTGACGACAGTTCGACCCCATCCGCTACGTCGTCAGCATGAATCTGCGCCGGCGGCACATAAACGAGTCGCAGCGAGCGATGGTGGCGGGGAGGCAGGTGACTTGGAGGGGGCTAATGTCAGGACAAGGGAGGTGGGGCAAGCCGGTCCCGGATCGGTGCGGCGCTTGTGGCTCCGCGGAGTTAGACGGCCTCGGCCGGGCTGGGAACTGGGACGGCGAGGAAGGGGGCGGGCTGCTCTACATGGCCTGCTGCCAGCAGTGCGGATCGCGGTGGATCGGATACGGTTTGGGCTGCGGGGAAAACCTCCGGATCCTCCAATGGGAGCGGGAAAAGACCTTCTGAACATCGCGGCATCTGAGTGGGGTCGTTCGGAGTCAGAGGCACTTCGGATGACTGAGTACCAAGCGACCGAGGTCAAGTTTGGGTATCCTCGTCCCCAAGCAGAGCTTGGGGACGAGGATACACGGGCTTGGGTATCGTCGATCGCGCCGGGTTAGGGTTCGAGTTCAGGACAGGCCCGGGGGTACTGGCCGCCGATCTGGATGCACTCGCGGCTCGGGAAGCTGGGGCGGTTGCTCCAAAGAAGACACTAGCAGATTTTGCGGAGGAGGCCGCCAGAAGATTTGAAGCAGCAAGGCAAGGCCGGCCTGTTGAAAGCTTCGTGATGGATATAAGCCAGCACCCACGGATTACAAATCCGAATCCCCTGGTCAAGCAACTACAGGCCGGAGCGAATCCAAATACCGTTGTTCCTGACAGCGCAATCGTTGTTCGAGGCGGACAAGCCTATACCCATCAGCCGGGGAATATCATTTCGGCTCAGATGGGGTCGAGTGCCGCCGACGCGGCCGCCGGGCTTCCCCACGGGACCGTCAGGGCTACAACTGCCGGCGAGATACGGGCGGCGGGCGGCACGGTGGAGCTTATGCCAGAGCCAGCGTATCCGGGCGGTCCTCTCAACACTTGGCATGTGAACATTACAGAAGGCGCCAACCCAGCATTCCCGACACAAGGCACTCCCAGCCCTGTCCCAAAGGCACAGCGGCTCATTCCATAGGGCCGGCAGTTCACGGAGGCATAAGTGGTGAATACGATCCCGATTATCTATGGAGAGTTCTACGACGTTCCAAGGATGATCCGATTTCAGTTCGGCGGGCAGTGGTACTTCATGCGCTCCCATTTTGACGAGGAGAATGACGAGTACGCCGATTATTACGACGTTTACCTCCTCCCATTTCATTCAGAGGACGAATTCAAGTCTAACCCAAATTACTGGAAGGAGTTGAGCAAGGCATTTCATCTCGGGCGAATTCCAATAAGCGAGGTCGGATTTGACGGAACCCGAAGGCGGAGCATTGATGCCGTCGCGACGGCAGAGTGGTTGTCGGCTCGAAAGAAGGAAAGTGGCGTGTGATCGCCAGGGCTTCGGGCCTGCGAAAGCTCAACCGCGTAGCAACAATCAAAACAATTAAACTCCCTGGCAGTTCCCTGGAAACTGACGTCCCTATGGCCCTGCGCGGATCGACGACCTGTTGGCCGGGCTCACGTCGCGGACGCGGACCGACAACCAGGTGCGCGACGCCCGGGCGGTGCTGGCCCTGGAGCAGATCGGCGCGCCGACGGCCCGCCAACTCCTCAAGGGGTTGGCCGACGGGGCGCCCGCCGCGCCGCTCACGACCGACGCCAGGGCCGCGCTGGCTCGCCTCCAACGCGCCTCGCCGGGCCGGAGACCGCGACCGCCGGGGGTGGCGCCCGGCCGTCATCCCAAGCCCCGTCTGTCGCTTCCTGACGCCATCCGGGACCTTTCCCGACCCGGGCGCGGGCGAGTATAATGGAGAATGGCCGAAGGCAGTCCGGCAGCCCCGCGCGCCCTGCCCGGACAGGCTCGAAGGCGGGAGAGGGAAAAAGGTGTCGGGAACGACTCACAGGCGCTCACGACTCACACCCCCACGAAAAGCCTGGAAAACGCAGAGAAAACGGGCGCGGCGGGGTGTGAGTCGGGGTGTGAGTCGGGGTGAGTCGCCCCCGAACGGCCGAACCAGGCAGAGACCCTGCCGCAGACAAGGGAGCCGTCCCCGCGCGGAGTGTCCCCATGAAACGACTTGTCCTGACCGGCGCCGCCGTCCTGCTCGCCCTCGGCGCCTCAGCGGTCCTCCTCGACCCGACGCGCGTCCTCCTCGGCACGCTGCGCGGCGAGCCCTTCTACCGCGGCCGGCCGGCGAGCTTCTGGCGCGGCGCCCTCCTCGACGCCGCCCCCGGCGCCCAGACCAACGCCCGCAACGACCTGGCCGAGGGCCAAGCGGAGGTGGTGCCGCTTCTCGTCGAACTGCTGGAGAAAACGCCCGGCGCCGGGCGCGACGCGGCGGAGGTGCGCTGGAACGCGGCCATCGTGCTCGGCGTCATCGGCGAGCCGGCGGCGTCGGCGGTGCCGGCGCTGACGGCGGCGCTGGAGGACCCGGAACGGCTCGTGCGCGTGAGCGCCGCCGACGCCCTCGGCAAGATCGGCCCCGCCGCCCGCGACGCCGTGCCCCGGATGGCCGCCCTGCTGCAGACCGACGAGCCGGTGCGCCTCCTCAAGTCGCTGCGGCGGCTGCGCGGCGTCAACGAGGCGGCGTTTCCCGCCGTCCTCGACACGCTCACCCACGACGACCCCGAGGCACGCGAGAACGCCTGCGAGACACTCGGCGAGATGGGTCCGCCGGCGAAGGAGGCCGTGCCGAAACTGACGGAATTGCTGAACGATCCGAACGAGAAGGTGCGCGGCGAGGCCCAACACGCGCTCGACCAGATCGTGCCGAAGCCGGCCGACTGAGCGCCGTCGTCGCGACGGCTTCTTCCGTCGCCGAGCCCCCGGGTTCGCCCTCCTGCCCGATTCGGAGCCGAGAGCGCTTGACAAGCCTGGCCCTTATGCACGAAGATAGGGGAGCGACGTCACAGCCGATTTTTCCCGACAAGGCTTCCCCCGCGGAGGATTTTTCCCATGCGCCAGACTCCCGCCCTGGGTCGCCGGGGCTTCACGCTGATCGAGTTGCTGGTGGTGATCGCCATCATCGCCGTCCTGATGGGTCTGCTTGTGCCGGCCGTGCAGAAGGTTCGCGAGGCGGCCGCCCGCATCAGTTGTAAGAACAACCTCCACCAGATGGGCCTGGCGCTGCACCACTACCACGACACGAAGGGGGGCTTCCCGCCCGGCTACTACTCCACCTCCGTGGCGGTCCTCCTGGCGCCGCCGCTTCGCTTCACGAACGCGCCCCGCGTCCGCATCCACGACCGCGCGGGGGGGACCGTCCCTCCTTCGGTCATCGACACCACGCCGGGTTGGGGTTGGGCGGCGTTCCTGTTGCCGTACCTGGAACAGGACGCGATCGCCCGGCAGATCGATTACGAAACCCCGATGGATTTGCCCCGCTACCAGGACCTGCGCAAGACGACGCTGCAGGTCTACACCTGCCCGTCCGACCGCAACACGGGGGTCTACACGGTGCTGTCGGCGTGGAGCCTTCCGCTTAACGAGTACGCCACGAACAGCTACGCCGCCTGCTACGGCGACTGGGTCGCGGTCACCGAACTGCCGGGCAGCGGCATCTTCTACCGCAACAGCCAGACGCGCATCAAGAACATCACTGACGGCACCAGCACGACGATCGCGCTCGGCGAGCGCGGCTGCATCCTGTCCCAGGCTCCCTGGGCGGGCGCGGTCCCCGCCGGAAGTTGCCGAACGGTGCCGGACGCGCCGGTCTATCAGTCGGTCATCGTCCCGGCGTCGAACCTGCCCCTGGCGCGCCTGAGCGGCCGCCGCGCCCTCAACGACCCCACGTCGGAGCCCTACGACTTCTTCTCGCCGCACGGCTCGGTGGTGAACTTCGTCTTCGCCGACGCCTCGGTCCACACGCTGAGCCGCGGGACGAGCTTCGATAACCTTCGCGCCCTGGCCACGCGCGCGGGCGACGAGATCGTGAACGAGAGCGAGTATTGAGACGCGATTTGCCGAGTGGCGCTCCGGGGGAGAGATGAAGCGAACCTCGATGGCCGTGGCGCTCGCCCTACTGGCCTTTGCCGGGGTCGGCCTGGCGGCCCTGGCGCCGGGTTGCACGCCGCGGCCGCGCGCCCCCGCCCTCATCCAGGGCGAGCCGGTCTACCAGAACAAGCAGGAAGGGTTTCGCCTGGTGCCGCCGCCCAACTGGCGCCTGGACGCGCGCTCCGAGCTGCCCCCCGGCCCGGCCCCGGTCGAGTGCCTGCTGGTGCAGTACCGGCGCGTCACCACCCCTCGGCCGGCGAGCTTCGACGTGTCCATGCTCGACGTGCCCGCCTCGACCACCCTGGAAGCGTACCTCGCCGAGCGCGGCCCCGGCCGCGACTCGTGGAAGCCGGCGGGCGCCATCGTTACGCTCGACGTCGGCGGCCAACCCGCCGCCCGCGCCGCCTTCAAGGGCCTGCAAGGCAAGGATCCCGCCCTGAAAGAGATCGTCGCCGTCCGCAAAGGCGAGCGCGTCTACTTCTTCATCTCCGTCGTCCCCGCCGACGACGCCAAGGCGCGCGACCAGGTGCGCAAGGCCGTCGCCAGCATCTCGTGGTGAGCCCGCCGTTCGCCAAGGAAGCCTACCCCGCCCTCGCCGAGGCGCGCCGCCGCTCTCTCCGACTTCTCGCCGCGATGGGCGGCCTCCTGCGCGGCTTGCCGCTTCGCACGGCCGACGTCCTGTGCGTCTCGGTTTCGGGGTCGTTGGGCCGCCTGGAGGCCGGGCCGCACTCGGACGCCGACCTCATCGTCCTCGTCGCCGACGGCGCGGCCCGCGCGGGCGCCATGAACGCCGTCTGGGAGACATTGTCTCCGCTGAACCTGCCGCGCCCGAAGGCGGCCGGCATCTTCGCCACGGCGACGACGCGCGCCGAATTGCTCGACCCGGCGACGTTGGGGCGCGTCGTCGAGGACGTCGGCGTCTTCGGCAAGCGGATGCAACTCCTCCTCGACGCCCAGCCGGTCTACGGGGCGGACGCCCATCGCGACGTGGTACGTGCCATCCTGGAACGCTACGCGACGGGCTTCGGGACGTGGGATACTCTTCTCAACGACCTGGTGCGCTACTACCGCTCGCTCTGCCTGGAGGCGCAGTGGGATTTCGGCGCGCGCGGCGGCGGCTGGTACGTCCGCGACCTGAAGCGACGGCACAGCCGCGCGACGCTCTACGCCGCGCTGCTGTTCCTGCTCGGCGAGTCGAACAAGGAGAAAGACGACAAGATAACTTGGCTGGCCGGGCGCCTTGGCCGGACGCCGCTGGACCGAATCGCCGAGGTCTACGCGGCCAACGACGACCCGCACTTCGGGCGCGTGGCGGCGGCCTACGACTGCTTCCTCGCCGGCATGAACGACGCGACGGTGCGGGCCGAACTGGCTGGGGCGGCACCGGCGAAGCCCGAGGACCTGACGTGCCCGGCCCCGGCGAGTTACGCCGCGCTGGACGCCAACGCACGGGCGCTGGCCGGCGAGTTCCTTCGCTTCGTCCTGGCGCGGCGCGACGACTGGGGCGAGCGCTTCTTCACGCACCTCCTGTTTTAGGCGAGGGGCGAGTTGAGAATTACCCGTGGACGGGCTTTCCAGCGGCCCGCCGAATCGTAGTGTGTCCTCTCATCGCCCGCGAGGTCATGCACCATGGACACCAAGCCCTTCGACGACGTGATCCGCTCGGCCGCCC
>JBBROG010000200.1:0-16080 GCA_038229635.1 Gemmatales bacterium | reverse complement strand
CGGCCGAGCGGATCACGTCGTCGAAGGGCTTGGTGTCCATGGTGCATGACCTCGCGGGCGATGAGAGGACACACTACGATTCGGCGGGCCGCTGGAAAGCCCGTCCACGGGTAATTCTCAACTCGCCCCTCGCCTAATGGCATTCAGGACATCGTAGATTGCGAATCAGCTTTTCGATAATCCACGATGTCCTCTTTTATTCTCCTTTATTCTTGACGAGCACTCGCTCACGTTTCTGGCACAGCGCCTCAGGAGGCCGGGCAATCTTGAATGTCCCCTTTCGCCTACGGCTTCGGGGGTGGTGAGCTGAACACCACCCCGGGCTGGCGGTATTGGTTGCCCATCCAGATGAAATGCGGCGGGACGATACGCGAGACGGCGTCGTTCGTCTCGACCATCGCAATGACCAGGGGGAAGCGGCCCGCCGGCTCCTCGAGCGTGTGCTTGGAGCGCCCCCACGCTTTGCCTTCACTGTAAGCCCGGAAGCGGGTAATCTTCGCGGCGCCCGGGTCGATGGTGAACTCGCCTTGAAGCCAGCCCTCCTGGCCGCGGGCGCCGGTGTCTAACTGCATGGCGAACGTACCACGCAAGCTGAAGACGCGCGCGCCCTTGGCGCGACTGATCTCGCGCACGGTGAAATCCGCGCGCCGCACCTGCGCCGGCTCCCACATGTCCGCCGTGCCACGAACATTGTCGTGGAGGTGGTAACGGACGATGCGACCGGCGAGGGTGGCCGGGAGCGCGAAGTCGCCTTTTGAACGCTCCCCCCCGGCCAGGATCTCGCGGACCTCCTCGGCGTAGACCCACAGGTGGTCGCGCCCCATGCTCTTCGTGTTCAATTGATGCACGATGCTGCTGTACTCACTCGGCGAGGAGGGCGCGTTGGCGTTCTCCGGCAGCGGCGGGACGCGGGTGAAGACGCGGATGACCGAGGTCGTGGCGCCCGGCGTCTCTGCGAAGCGGGACTTGCGCTCCTCGTCGGCGATCTTCACGGCGACCGCCTTACGGGCGCGGAACTTTTCCCGTGCCGCGTCGAGGAATTTGTTTACGCTCGTGGGATCGTGGGTGTTGAGCCACCCGAACGCCGTGCCATCGGCGGAGAGGGTGTAGAGACCCTGGGTGCGGCCGCCGGGCTGCGCTTTCAGGTAGTCGGTCTGCTTCGCCACGCTCATGAACCAGCGTTGGGTCGGCGAGTTGCCGTCCTGCCACTCGGCGGAGTTGCCACTGACGGGGATGAATTCCGTCTGAAGGCGGCGGATGACGGTGGGATCGCTGAAGGTGAACACACGGTTCAACTGACCGTTGTTTCAGGTGCAGCCGAGCGGATTGCCCTCCATCACCCAGAGGAAGAGGGGCCGGCCTTTCTCCTGCGCCTCGGCGCGCGCTTCCATGAGGTTGGTCCGCCACGGGATCTCCAGCCACCGTTCTTCCTCCGCCTTGAGGAGTACAGCCCGGACGGCCTTTTCCAACGCCTCCGTGGAGAGCGTCGGCATCGTGGCGGCCCCGCCGGGATTGCTCTCCTTCTTGGGCAATTCGATCTCCCTCTTGAGGCGTTCGACCTCCCTCTTGAGGCGTTCGTTTTCCGTCCGCAGCTTCTCGACCGGGTCGGCGTTTTGCGCCCGAGTGGTCGGAGGGAACAGGAAGAGTAGCGCCGCAAGCGCGGCAAAGATTGTCACTTTCCGCATACCACACATCCAGAATGCCTGCAGTAACGCGACCTAAGGGAAACAGCAAACGCTGCCGTCCCGGCTCAGTATATGCCGCGATAAGCGGCTCAGCCACGCAAGCAGCTTCGACCCGCTGGTCTTCCCTTGTGCTTGCGACGTCAGCGCCCGTTGGCGACGGGCGCCGACGGGTCGTCCGGCCAGTCCTCGAAGCGGACCGCGACGCGCTTCGAGATGCCCGACTCCTGCATGGTGACGCCGTACAGCACGTCGCAGGTCGCCATCGTCCGCTTCGAGTGCGTCACGATGATGAAGTGCTTACGCCGTAAGCGCCAGCCCCCGGTTGGGGCTGCCGTAATACTCCGGCGAGCCGACGAAGTCGACGACCACGTCCTCATTCATCGCCCCGTTGAGGAAGGCGCTCACCCAGAACTCGCGACCTCCCTGGTCGAGTTCGCGCCCCAGGTAAAGCTGGTAGTCGGCGGTGATGCGCCGGGTTTCTCTCTCGCGGCTTGCGGTGAAGCCGAAGGCGTCGGCTCACGACGCCTTCGCGAAGTATTCCTCCGAGTTGAGCAGGCCCGCGACGACGTCCTCCGGACGATTCCCCCGCCCGAGCGTGGCGACGAAGTAGGAGAGACCGGACCCGTCCGCCGGCCGGTGCAGCCACGTCTGGTAGGCGTCGTTGACCGCGCGGCTCTGAGCCTCCGGGCTGCTCAGCAGCGCGGCGGCGACCGCCGACGGTGTCTCCCCCCCTTGTAGCCGCGCGGACCAGAAGGCGAGGTCGCCCGCGCCGAGGTCGCGGCCGAGCGCCTGGTGACTGACGCCCTGGAGGAAGGCGAGGTCGGTGGCCCCGGCGTGCGTGCGGAACTCGGGCGAGCCGAGGATCAGACTTCGGACGTCCAGCGCCGACGTGCCGCCGCCGAGGAGGCCCGTGAAGAAGCCGAGGCCGGACGAGTCGGGCGTTCGGCCGAGCAGGTCGTTGTAGAGTTGCGTCACTTCCTTGGTCCGGAACTCCGGGCTGCCTTGGATGCCCTGGACGACCTGGGCGCGCGAGGTGCCGGTGTCGAGCCGCGTGGCCCAGTAGAGGAGGCCATCCGCCTCGGGCGCGCGGCCGAGGAGGTCGCGGTAGAGTTGCGTGGCGTAGTTCTGGGTCGGTCCGGCGGTGACGCTGACCTCGGAGGGGATGAGGCTCTGGACGCCGTCGTCGTTGGTGATGCGGACGGTGACGGGGTAGGTGCCGGCGAGGTGGTAGGCGACCGGAGCCAGGACGGAATAGCTGCCGTCGCTCTGGAGTTCCAGGGTGGCGGGCACGGTGGTGCCGTTGCCCAAATCGACCACCACGTGGGCGGTCTGGCCGAGGGGGGCGTGGACGGACGCGACGCGGACCCCGGAGACAACTCCCTGCGTGACGGTCACGGGAGTGGCGGTGCCGGACGAAAGGGAGGACAGGGTGATGTGACCCAGGACGGCGAAGTCGCTGTTCGGGTGGTCCGGAGTGATGGGAACGGGAACGCCGGACGTCGTGAACCAAAGCTCACCCTGCGGCGTCGTGGCGAGGAGGTAGGGACCGTTGAGGTCCGGCGGCAGCTGGTACTCGTTGACCACCCCGGCGGGTGTGATCTTCCCGATGTGCTCGCTGAGCGCTTCCGTGAACCACAAGTTGCCGTCGGTCCCGGCGATCAAGGTAGAGATGTCCGCCTTCTTGTTCGGCAGGGCGAACACGGTGACGGTCCCGTCCGGCGTCATGCGGCCGATTTTGGTGGCGCCGTAAGTGATGTTGCCGACTTTGAGGGGGTGCGAGTCGCCCACGATGAACCACAGGTTGCCGTCCGCCCCGGTCGTGAGGTCGAACGGGTATTCGTCGGCCTGGGGCAGCGTGAACGAGACCGCCGACCCGTCGGGCGACAGGCGTTTGATGGCGTATTGATCGGTGAACCACACGCTGCCGTCCTTCCCCGCAGTGATCGAGACGCCCCCGAAGGGGTAAGACGGCCTACTGAGGACGTCTTTCGGGTCGTGCGAGAGGGCCGGCACGGGAAGATCGAACGTCACGAGAGCGCCGCCCGCGGTTACGCCTACCAGTTGGCCTCGGGAGCCCTCGGAGCCGTTGTCGAAATTGCCGAAGGCAGACGGCAGGAACCCCACCAGCCCGGCCGGCGCTTTCGCGAGTGTTCCGAGCGAAGTCGGGGGCGTCCCGTGGCGGTACGAGCCGTCCTGGGCGATGCGGCCCCACAGACCCGGCGGGTCGCTGGAGGAGACCCACACGGCGCCGTCGGGACCCGTACTGAGTCCTGCATCCAGGAAACCCGTCTCGATCTCCTTGGTAACGCCCAACGGGCTTACCATGACGACCCTACCGAGTGAGTTTACCGTCGAGAAGACATTCCCTGCGGAATCGGCTGCCAAGTTGAAGAAGATGGCCGTCCGATACGGGAAAGTCGAAAAGCCCGAGAGGGCGGTTCGGTCTTCCAGGGCCTCGACGGTTGGTCCCGCCCGGAGACCTTGCCGTCTCAGTCCGCTCGCGCGAGGGCACTGCGCGGGCTGTCTCACGAGTCGTCTTAGCCGAAGAACAGACATGGAGGTCTCCTCGTATGGATTGGGTCGGCGTTGTTCGGATCGCACGTGCGTGCCAGAAACACTCCCCGCCCCTGGCGGCCTTACAGCCCGAACCGAGAAAGCCGTTCGAGGCCCCGGACAGGCCGGCCGCGACGACGCGCCGAACGTCCATCGTGACCGGCCCGGTGACGTTTTTCACACGTTGTTGGCGGTGCGGAAATCAGGCGTTCCGACCAAACGGGTTTGGATCGTCAGCACGTCGTAGGAAGTGCCGACCCAGTAATTCACTTCCGCGTCGTCGGGGCGCCGACGTAGCAGGTTCACATAATAGGCCCGAACCTCGAACGAGCGGAACTCTCCGCTCGACTGGCCGAAAATGATCGAGTTGATCACGGCCGACTCGGCGTCGTGTTCGCTGCCGGACAGGCGATTTTGCCGAAGGGTATTCACCCACCTCGTAACCGGACCTGGATTGGATGGATCCAGATTGTCAGGGGAAACCCTGCCGAGGAATTGGATATAAAGTGACTGTATGAAGGCATGATCACTGTCGGGCGCGGCGTAAGCTGCCGACTGAGCGGTCACGGAGCCACGATTGTAGTATTCGCTGAAACCGTTACCCACTTGGGGAACGGTACTAAGAAACGAGCCCAGGAGTTGCTCGACGGATTCGCCTTGGCTGAGGCGCGCCGACCAGTAGTTAATGCCGCCCTGGTCGCCCGGCCGTCCCAGGTACTTCCAGTACCAGTCGTTCACGATCTTCGTCGTACTCTCCCCCGCGCGGATCAAGCCAGTGGCCACCGTGAGGAGCGTCGCCGGGTCGCTCGTGATCAGGCCCGCCCAGTAACCGCGCTGCCCCTGGTCGGACGTCCCCGTGCGGTACAGGAAGTCTCCGTAGATCGCGCGGACGAACTTGTCGTTGGCGCTGATGCCGTCCGCGTTCGGCACGCCCGTGCCGAGTACGGGCGGGCTGCTCTGCCACACGCCCCGGCCGTAAGTGGCGGCGTCGAGGACGGTGTGATCCGCCGTCGCCTCCAGCCCGCTCACGCGGACGTTCGGGAGGCCGGTGTCGAACCGACTCCAGGTCTGTCCTTCATCGACGGAGGTGTACGCCCCGGTATCGTTTCCCAGGTAGAGCGGGAAGAGGTTGCCCGCGGCTTTTCGCGGGTCCGTTCCACCTGCCGGGGTGACGGCGTCGAGGAACGCGACATTCGCGGGCAGGTTAGGAAGCGCCTCGCCGATGTCCACCCAAGTCCGCCCCGCGTCGGTCGTGCGGAAGATACGGCCGTAGTTCTGCCCCGCGGTCGTGATTGTCGGCGCCACGATGTCGAACCGATCGCGCACGACGAAGGCGATGTAGGCCCTGCTCGGGTCGACGCGGATGTCGGCCAGATGATCCGTGACGCCGGGAATGCTGCGCTGACGCCACTCGGTGACGGGGCCGTCCGGGGTGAAGGTGGGCGACTGGACGTAGACGTGGCCGGCGGAGAGGATGTAGATGATGTTGTACGACGGTGACGTCTGCGTGCCGGGAATGAGGCCGATTCCGATCGCGTCGATCCGGGTCGAACCCGTCAGAGTGAGGGGGAGCGGCACGGCCGACTGCGCCCAGGTCGTGCCGCCGTTGAAACTTTCGTACAGCCGGTTGGTCCCGAGGAGCAGGTGATTGTGGTCGGCGGGGTCGATGATGTAAGGGATGTAGAAATTAGAAGGATCGCTCAGCGTGATGCCGCTCGTGATCGAGTTCCACGTCGTCCCGCCGTCGGTCGACCGCCTCAGGAAGCCCGTAAGAAGATTGCCGAACAGATCCCGAACGGCGGCAAACTCGTGATAAACCGTCGGCGGCGTCACGGGGTCCACGCGGACGTAGCCCCCATCTCCTCCCTCGACCAGGCTCCAGGAGTTGTTCGCCAGCCTTTGCGTGCCGTTGTCCTGCGTGCCCCCGTAGACTGTGGCGGCGTTCGTGGGGTGGACGGCGATGCCGACGTACTGCGCCACGCGCAGGTCGCCGTTGAGGTCCGCCCATGTGCTGTCGGCGTTCAGGCGCCAGATGCCGCCGTCGGTGCCCACCAAGAGCCGCCCGTCGGCCGCGAAGCCGATGGCGTGGTGGTCCGCGTGGGGACCATTGTCGTTATTGGCGATCCGACTGATATCGTTCCAGGTGGTCCCGCTGTCGGTACTGCGGTAGATCAGGCTGCCGGAAACGCCACCCGCCGAAATGAAGCCGGCCCCCGCGGCGTAGAGCGTGGCGGCATTATTCGGGTCGACGGCCAAAGTCGTGTCGTAAAAGCCTTGGCCGTCGAGATAGTTGGGCGTGTTTAGCAGGAGCGTCCACGTCGCGCCGCTGTCGGTGGAGCGGACGATTCCGGCGAGGGCTTGCGTCGACGAATTGGTCACGGCCGCGTAAAGCGTCGGGTTGCCGAACCCCGGGACGATCGCGAGCGTAATCCGCCCGGGGACGCTTGCCCCGAAGATGGGGGTGTGGTTCGGCGTGGTGTCAACAAACGGGCGCCGCGTCCAGTTCGTCCCGCCGTTCGTCGTCTCGTACACGCCGTTGTAGGCCAGATTTCCCGCCGGGCCGTAAGGCATCCCCGCCGCCGCGAAGAGGTGGTTGGGGTTGTTCGGATCGACCAGCAAGTCAGAAATCGAGACTCCGATAGGGATGGAATTCGGCGTGCTGCTTACCGTCGTGTCGGCCCACGTCGTGCCGCCGTCGGTGGATTTCCAAACGCCTGTGTTGCCCGAAGACCCGTTGATACCCAGGCCGCTCACGGCCGCGTAGACGGTCACGTTATTCAGACTGGTCGTCGTCGCGTTGGATTGGACGACGAATTTCCCGACGGTGTCGCGGTAGAAGAGGCCCGCGGGGCCACCTTGCAGCTGCGTCCAAGTGGAGCCGCCGTCCGCGGAGCGCAGGATCCCGTTGCCGTAGTAGCTGTCAATGGCGTTATTCGCCTCGCCAGTCCCGGCGAAGACGATGAGGCCGTTGTTGAAAGGTGCCACCACGAGCGCCCCTGTGACGAGGGTCGGCTGGGTGTCGGTCAGCGACGTCCAATTCGTGCCGCCGTTGGTCGTGCGCCACACGCCGCCTCCGGCCGCGCCGACGTAAATCGTGTTGGCGTCGGCCGGGTTCACGGCCAGGGCCGTGATTCGCCCCGTGACGTTTTGCTTGCCCGGAGTGTCACCGTTCAGGATGGGTGCGTTACCGACCGGCGTCCAGGAGAGGAGGGTTCGCCCTTCGAGGTACTCCACGTCAAGGCGCGCCAAATTATGACACTTTGAAGATGCGCGGGGGGGGCAATAGTGAGGAGTTGGGCCGCACCGAGCGACCCCTTGACGAGCTTCCCGAACAAGCCGAACCTGGCCATTGGGGCGACTCCTGAGAAGCGACTGACGTCCCGCGGGGGCACGAACGGCGTGCCAACCCGCACAAACGAAGAATTTACGCATCCGATTATCCGACTCTGATTGTAGACTGGCCGGCCCGCCGTTGGCAAGGGGGAAAATGAGACCCTTCCTGTTTTCTCGATTCGTCACAATCAGGCCGTCCTACCCTCAAAGGCACGAAAGGAGGAACGAGCGTGCCGTGAAAATGGTCCGTACCTCTGGTCTTCACCTGGGCTTGCGACGTCAGCGCCCGTTGGCGACGGGCACCGACGGGTCGTCTGGCCAGTCCTCGAAGCGGACCGCGACGCGCTTCGAGATGCCCGACTCCTGCATGGTGACGCCGTACAGCACGTCGCAGGTCGCCATCGTCCGCTTCGAGTGCGTCACGATGATGAAGTGTGAGCGGTCCAGGAACTCGCGCAGCACCGAGGCGTAGCGGCCGATGTTCGCCTCGTCGAGCGCCGCGTCGACCTCGTCGAGGATGCAGAACGGGCTCGGCCGGCTGCGGAAGATTGCCAGCAGCAGCGCCACCGCCGTCATCGTCTTCTCGCCGCCGGACATCAGCGAAATGCTACGCAGCTCCTTGCCCGGCGGCCGCGCGACGATCTCGATGCCGCTCTCCAGGACGTCGGCTTCGTCTTCGAGGACGATGTCGGCCATGCCGCCGCCGAACAGTTTGCGGAATAGTTCCTGGAAATTGGTGCGAATGGCGGCGAACGTCTCGGTGAACAGCTTGCGACTATCCTCGTTGATCTTGGCGATGATCTCTTCGAGGGAGCGCTTCGCCGAGGCGAGGTCGTCGTACTGCGCCTGGAGGGCTCCCGCCCTGGCTTCGAGCTGTTCGAGTTGCTCCAGGGCGTCCATGTTGACGCTGCCGAGGCGCTTCAGCTTGCTTTGCAGGTCGGCGATTTCCTCATTCGCCTGGCCGGGGTCCGTGGGCCCGTCCGGCCCAGACGGGCTCGCGCGCGCCTTCTCGTACAACTCCGCGAGGTCGACCTGATAGTCTTCGTGCAGGCGGGCGACGAGCGTGTCGCGCCGGTTGCGGAGGTTGTTGACCTCCAAATCGCGCGCGTGGGCCTGCTCCTGCTTCTCCTTCCATTCGCCGCGCGCCGCCTGCGACTGCGTCTGGAGCCGCTGCCGGGCGGCGCGGTGCGCCTCGCGCTCCTCGTTCAGGGCGGCGAGGCGGCGCTCGGCGTCCTCCTTTTCCAGATACCAGCGGGCCAGCGCCGCCGAGGCGTCGAGCATGGCGCGCTGGCTCTCGACCAGGCGCGCCCGGGTCGCGGCCAGGCGGCCGTCGTCCTCGGCTTGCTCCCGGCGGCGCTGCCCCAGGTCGGCGGTCGTCTGCTGATGCCGGCCGCGCAGCGACGACAGCCGCTCTTCCACCTTCCCCAGCGCCACCTTGGCCTCGGTGCAGCGCAGCTGGATGTCCTCGCGCCCCGCCTCGCGCTCGCGCAACTCGCGGTCGCCGGCCTCGATGCGCTGCCCCAGGTGCTGCACTTCGGCCTCGGCTCGCGCCGCCTGGCCGCGCGCCAACTCCCACGACGCCTGTAACTTCCCGAGGTCGGCTTCCAACTGGGCGATCTCATTCTGCGTCAGGACCACTTCCTCGTGCAATCCTTCGCGCTGCTGGCGGTACTGGCCGACGCGCGAGCGCAGGTTGGCCGCCTGCTCCGCCAGGACGTCGACCTCCTGCCGCAGCGCCTCGGCCTGCGCGTCGAGGGCGGCCACGCGCTCGCGCAACTGAGCCAGGTCGCGCTCCGCGGTGACGATGTGCCGGTCCAAATCCGCCGCCCGCCCGCGCAGCTCGCGCAACTCGCTCTTGCGCGACAGGATGCCCATTTCCGCGTGGTGCGTCCCGACCGTCAGCGTGCCGTCGACGTCGAGTACCTCCCCGCGCAGGGTGACGCAGCGGAAGCAAGACGCCTCGGCGGCGACGGCGCGGGCCGCGTCGAGGTCGCGCACGATCAGCGTTCGCCCCAAGAGTTGCCTTGGCAGGTCGCTCAACTCCGCGGAATCGCACGTCACCAGACTTTCGGCCGCCGCCACCACGCCGTCGAGCGCCGGCGGTTGCACGTCGCACGCCGGGGCGTCGCCGCCGGACGGCCGCAAGGTGAGAAAGCTGACGCGGCCGGCGAACGGTTGACTGCGCTGGCGCAGCGCCTCGTGGAGCCGGGCGGCGTCGCGCACGACGAAGCGCTGGGCGCGGTCGCCGAGCGCGAGGTCGATGAGCGGGGCGTACTCGTGCCTCACCGTGAGGAGGTCGGCGACCATGCCGATGACGGCGCGCCACGGGCCATCGCCGGGCTCCGCCGCCAGGTCGAGCATTTCTCGGGTGCCGGTGTCGAGACCCTCGTGGCTTCGTTCCAGCCCCTCCAGCACCTCGACGCGGCTCGCCAGGCCGCTGCGGCGGGCGCGGAGGTCGGAGACGACGTTCGCCGCCTCGTCGCCCGCCTGCCGCAGGCGCTCGCGCTCCTGGCGCTGGTCCGCCAACCGCTGCCGCGAACCGGCGAGGCGCGCCTGAAGCGCCTCGTCGTCCCGCGCCATCTCCTGAAGGGCCAGGTCGACCGACGCGAGACTCTCCGCCGCCTGCTCGCCGCGCCGGCGGTGGCGGTCACGGTCCCGGTTCAGGCTGTCCAGACGCCATTTGAACTCCTTCGCGTCGTTTTCGAGCGCGGCGACGTGCCGCATTCGCTCGAAGTGTGCCTTCTTGTCCGCTTCCAGTTGCTTGTGCAGGAGCCCCACGCGCAACACGACGCGCTGCAATTCGTCTTCGATCGACTGCACTGCGCGGCGCCGCTCGTCGGCCTGATTCTCCGCCTCGCCCACTTCGCCGGCGACGCGCCCGGCCGACTCCGCCAGTGCCGCGACGTGTCCGTGCAACCCGACGAGGCGGGCGCGCGTTTGGGCCAACTCGGACTCCAGGTCGGCGGTCAAAGAACCTTCGTGCCCGAGCGTCTTCTCCTCGGAGGCGATCTGCTGCCGCGCCTGCGCGAGCAGCGCCTCGCGGGCGCGGGCGGCTTCTTCGACCTGGCTCAGGGCCTCCTCCCGCCGGGCCAGTTCGCCTTCCCACTCCGACGCCTGCTCGTGGTGCTGCTCCAGGTCGGCGCGCAGGCCGTCGAGGACCGCCGTCTCGGCCGCGAGCTGTCCGGCGAGTTGCCCGTACTCCTGGAGGCCGAGCCCCAGACGCAACTCGCGCATGCGGGCGGTGTACTTCAAGTAGCTCTGCGCCCGCGACGCCTGCGCGTTGACGCTGCGCAACTGCTTCTCGACCTCGTCGATGATGTCCTTGAGGCGCTGGACGTTCTGGTCGACGCGCTCCAGCTTGCGGAGGGTTTCGACCTTCTTCGCCTTGAAACGGCTGATGCCGGCGGCCTCCTCGAAGATGGTGCGGCGCTCTTTCGTGGAGGCTTGCAGGAGGACGTCGACGCGGCCCTGCTCGATGATGCAGTAGGCGTCGGTGCCGGCGCCGGAGCCGAGGAAGAGTTGCTTGATGTCCTTGAGGCGGCAGACCTCGCCGTTGATGAGGTATTCGCCCTCGCCGGAGCGGTAGACGCGGCGGGTGATCTGCACCTCGGCGGCGTCGGTGGCGAGGGAGCGGCTCGCGTTGTCGAAGATCATCGTCACCTCGGCCATGCCGAGGCTGCGCCGCGAGGCGGACCCGTTGAAGATGACGTCGGTCATCTCGCCGCCGCGCAACGACTTGGCGCTCTGCTCGCCGAGGACCCACTTGACCGCGTCGACGATGTTCGACTTGCCGGACCCGTTCGGGCCGACGACGCCGGTGATGCCCTGCGCGAAGTGGAACTCGGTGCGGTCGGCGAAGCTCTTGAAGCCGCAGAGTTGGAGGGTCTTGAGCATGGGAGAACCGCCCGGCCCCGGCTTGTCGCTTCGCGCCCGTCCCGAGGGGCGCGGGCGCGAAGCGGCAAGCCGGGGCCGCGAAACGAGGGCGCGGCGCCGTTCAGTCTCTCACGCCGCGTCGTCTTTCGCGCGGCGCTCGGCGGTCTTCTTGTCGCACTTGGCCTTGCGCGGGGCGTCGCCGGCGTCGTAGGTGCGGGCGCGGGCACTCTCCTCCTTCTCGAACAGCGTCGGCGTGGCGCCCATTTCGAGGCGGGCGTTGAGGATCTCCTCGTCTTCCGCGCCGGCGTCGAGCGCCTGGCCCTCGCCGCGCGCCTTGGCCCGCTCGCCGGCCTTCTTGAGGGCGTAGACCGACGTGGCCTGCGGCAGGGCGTCGGCCTCGACGGCACAGGTGACGCAGTCGCAGCTCTTGGCCTGGCGCACGACCTCGACCACTTCAGGATACGCGGCCCCGAGGTCGGCGAGAGCGCGAAGAATGTCTTCGACCTTGAGCGAGCACTGGCGGCGCTCCGCGCGGGCGCCCTGCGGGAAGTGGCTGACGATGCAGTGCGAGCCGCCGTCGGACGCCGTCACGTTGAACTCGCCGGCCCGCAGCGCGAACGGCGCCCGCAGGAACGGCTCCTCGCCGAAGAGGACGACTTCCGCCCTCTTCCGACCCGAAACGTGGATGAGGCCCGGCGTCCCCGGCGCGACGCGGTGCAGGTAGAAGGAGCCGTTCAGCTCCTCGCCCTGCACGACCGGCTCGCGTTCGTTGAGGGCGCGCAGGGCGCGGAAGGCGCCGTACCGCGTCTCGGCGTTGGCCGAGGCCAGCAGATCGACGAGCGTTTCCTGGCTGATCGCCTCGTCGAGGCTGGCCAGCGCCGTCAGGCCGAAGGCGCGCAGGGCCGGCTGCTCGACGATGAGGCGGCCGAGTTCCTTGCCGCACGCCGGGTCGCCGAGGTAGGCGAGGCTTTCGGCGCAGGCGAAGCGCACCAGCGTGTGTTCGCTGTTGAGGCCCTTCTTGAAGGTGGCGCGGGCGCCCTCGCCGAGGGCCTCCAGGCGCAGCGCCGCCGTCACCGCCCGCGACGGGTCGAGGATTTCTTCTTCCAGCCGACGGCGGTAGGCGAGGTTGGCTTCGGCGCTGCGCGGCGAGGCGCTTTCGCCGTCGCGCAGCGGGATGAGGCCGATGACGCGCAGGTAGCGCTGCAAGTTGAGGTGGTACTGCGGCGCCACGTTGAGGACGACGTACTCGTTGTCCTTGGCGACCGCCGTCCCCTGGCCGAAGCCGCGCGAGAACGTGGTCTGGAACGTCTCGTTGACGCGGTCGGCGACGAGCTTGGCGACGGTGGCCCGCCGCTTGTTCTCGTTGAGGACGAGGACGAACGGGCGGTCGAGGCGGCAGACTCCGCCGCCCCAGACGCGGGCGTGCTTGACGCGCGCCCCTTCGTCGCCATCGCCGAGGCCGACGAGAAGGGAGCCTTCCGCCTGGACGACGGGGTGGCCCTTGAGGGCGCTGGTGTTGCCCGAGGCGTAGGTCGGCGCGACCCGCTGGGCGAGGTCGTAGTCGAACAGGACGCACTTCTGGAGGTAGCCGCCGCGCAGGCTGGTCGTGCGGCTGCCGGCCGGCAGCGACACCTCGATGTCAATCTTGTCGCCCTTGTGCGCGCCGGCGGGGAACAGCGCCGACACGAGGACCAGCGAGGTCTCCTTGCTGGCGAGCAGTTCCTTGACGTTCTTGGCGCCGAGCTTCTGGACGAACTTCGTATCTTTTTTGAGGTCGTTCTCGAGCATGGTGCGGTAGTCGCCGGTGGGCGCGTCGCCGCCGGTGTCGGCGAGGCCGGTGACGAGGCCGACGCCGGCGACGGGGAGCGGCTCGGTGTTGTCGAACTGGGCGGCGCTCCGGACGGTTTCGACCGCGTACTTCTCGCGCTCCCCCTCGTCCTCGGCCTGGAGGCGTAGCTGCTGTTTGGCGCAGCCGACAAGGGCGAGGAGGGCGGCGCCGACGAGCCAGAGCCGGCGGGGCGGGGAAGACGGACGGCCAGGGCCTCTGCCACGGTTCATGGTTTCCCCCGAGCAAACGGCGCACCACCCCCGGCCCGGACGAGCCGGGGGACGGAGACACGCGGACATGGAATGTCTGATGGAGGGCGGACGATAGGGTCGGGCCTCAACCGTGTCAAGGCCGAATCGCGCCGCGCGCGGCTTGGGGGTCGCGAAGCCGCCTTTTCCGGCGACGCCTTCGGCGGTACATTATGGCTCCGCCGCTTTTAGCGCTAAGCCGCGAGCGGCGGACAGTCAACGGCACGGAGGCCCTCTCATGCGACGCCTGCTCGTTCCCCTCGCCGGCACCCTCACGACGCTGGCCCTCATCACCGCCCCGGTCGTCTGCGCCCTGCACGAGAAGGGGCAGATGCGTAATTTCCGCGTGGTGCGCGAGGGCGTTTTCTACCGCAGTGCTCAGATGTCTCTTCCGGGTCTGAAGCGGGCCGTCCACGACTACGGCATCAAGACGGTCATCAGTTTCCGCGACGCCGACCGCACCGCCGACCAGTCTGAAGAGGACTACTGCCGCAAGGAGGAGATCGCCTTCCAGCGCCTGCCGCCGCTGAGCTGGGACAACTCGCGCGGCCCGGCGCCGGTGGAGGAGAACGTGCGCAAGTTCCTCGCGCTGATCGACGACGCCGCCAACGCGCCGGTCCTCGTCCACTGCTTCGCGGGCGTCCACCGCACCGGCGCCTACGTCGCCATCTACCGCATGGAGAAGGAGCGCTGGAGCAACGAGCGCGCCATCGCCGAGATGCGGGCGTGCGGCTACGACACGCTCGACTTCGACCGCGACATCCTGGAGTATCTGGAGAGTTATCAGCCCCGGTGGAAGAGAGCGCCCTGATTACGGCCATGTCGCCGGGAACTCCGCCAGGCCGGCCACGACGCAGAGCCAGCGCCCCACGCCGTAGAGGAGGAAGCCGCCGAGCGCCGTCCACCACAGCGGCCGGAGCCGAGCCGCGCGCGGCAGCAGGGCGGCGCGCACCTTGTCGCGCCAGCGCCGCGGCATCAGGCCCACGGCGCCGAGGGCGGCGATGGCCGGGATCACGAGGACGCCGAACGGGTGATAGTGGATCGCACGGCCGACATGGCCCCGCACCAGGTTCGCCCCGCTGCGCGTCATGCCGCAGCCGGGGCACGGGGCGCCCGTCCAGAATTTGCAGCCGCACGTGTCAAAGCCGAGGCCGTCCGGCGGCATGAGCGCGAACACCAGAGTGAACGCCGCGCAGAGGCGCAGGTTCACGTCGTCGAACAACAGGGCGAGCCCCGGGCGCGCCGCGTGCCGCGCCCGGGGCGTCGCCGGGTCCGCCGAACGAACCGTCTCCCGTGACGAAGGGTCTCTCATCTTCTACTTACCGAACTGCTGCGGCCCGAAGGTGAAAATGCCGGTCAGCTGAAGGACGAGGCCGATGGCGAACAGGACGAGCCCGATGATGCCGCAGATACGTCCGGCGTTCGTCAGTCCCTCGCCGCCGCGGTCCATGCGCCCCTCGGCCATCGCCTTGAGGTCGCCGCTACCCATCACGATAGCGGCGATCCCCAGGAAGGGACAACAGACGATGCCGAGGATGCCGAGAACGAGGATCATCGTGCCACGATGCGGCTGCATGGTTCTCCCCCGAAATGGTGTGACGAAACGGCGAGTCACGCCGGAGACGGGCCGCTGGTGCCGGCCTCCCGCGACACGGAAATGGTTCCCAATCTACCGGCTCACGCGGCGGACCGCCATGCAATTCGGGTCGGAATTCTTCCTCGCGGCGCCGGACCGGCCGTTATACGCGGTACCGGCGCTTGATCGCAACCCTTGGAACCGCTCCCCCTGCCCATAGGATGAGGGAAATTCGTCTCGGGATTTCCCACTCCTGCCGCGGGCCGTCCTCGGGACGGATCGACACACGATGCCAAAACGTACCGACCTGAAGAAGATTCTGCTCATCGGGGCCGGCCCGATCATCATCGGCCAGGCGTGCGAGTTCGATTACAGCGGCTCCCAGGCGTGCAAGGCGCTCCGCGAGGAGGGGTACGAGGTCGTCCTCGTCAACTCCAACCCCGCCACGATCATGACCGACCCCGAGATGGCCGACCGCACCTACGTCGAGCCGGTCACCTGGGAGGTCGTCGCCAAGATCATCGAGAAGGAACGCCCCGACGCCCTGCTGCCGACCCTCGGCGGCCAGACCGGCCTCAACACCGCGATGGACCTGCACAAGCACGGCGTCCTCGAGCGCTTCGGCGTCGAGATGATCGGCGCCCGCCCCGACGTCATCGACAAGGCCGAGAACCGCCAGCTGTTCAAGCAGGCGATGCAGAAACTCGGCATCGCCGTGCCGGCCAGCGGCGTCGCCCACACCCTCGCCGAAGGACTGGAAATCGTCGAGGGCGTCGGCCTGCCGTGCGTGCTGCGGCCCAGCTTCACCCTCGGCGGCACCGGCGGCGGCATCGCCTACAACAAGGAGGAGTTTAACCACCTGCTCGCCCGCGGCCTCGACCTCAGCCCGACCGGCGAGGTCCTCGTCGAGCAGTCGGTCATCGGCTGGAAGGAGTTTGAGCTGGAGGTGATGCGCGACCGGGCCGACAACGTCGTCATCGTCTG
>JBBROG010000199.1:0-16081 GCA_038229635.1 Gemmatales bacterium | reverse complement strand
CTGTGCCCCGTCACCCAGCCGACGTCGGCGGTACACCAGTAGGTGTCGTCCTCGCGCAGGTCGAAGACCCAGCGGTGCGTCAGCGCCGTGCCGAGCAGGTAGCCGGCCGTCGTGTGCAGCACGCCCTTCGGTTTTCCCGTCGAACCGGAGGTGTAAAGGATGTAGAGCGGGTGTTCGGCGTCGAGCGGCTCGGCGGGGCAGTCGGGCGAGGCGTCGGCCATCAGCTCGTGCCACCAGAGGTCGCGGCCCGGCGTCATCTCGACGGTCTGGCCGCAGCGGTTGAAGACGACGCACTTCTCGACGGTCGGCGACTTGGCGAGGGCCGCGTCGACGTTCTGCTTGAGCGGCACGACCTTGCCGCGCCGCCAGCCGCCGTCGGCGGTGATAACCAGCTTCGCCTTGGCGTCGTTGTTGCGGTCGGCGACGGCGTCGGCGGAGAAGCCGCCGAAGATGACGCTGTGCGTGGCGCCGACGCGGGCGCAGGCCAGCATGGCGATGGCGGCCTCGGGGACCATCGGCATGTAGATCGTGACGCGGTCGCCGACTTTGATGCCCAGGCTCTTGAGGACATTGGCGAACTTGCAGACTTCGCGGTGCAGGTCCTGGTAGCGGAGGACGCGCGTGTCGCCGGGCTCGCCCTCCCAGATGATGGCGGCCTTGTTCTTGCGGCCGTTGGCGAGGTGGCGGTCGAGGCAGTTGTAACTCGCGTTGATCTTGCCGCCGACGAACCACTGGGCGTGCGGCTCGTCCCAGTCGAGGACGCGGTCCCAGCGCTTGAACCAGTGCAGCGATTCGGCCTGCTCGGCCCAAAAGCCCTCCGGATCGTCCTTGGCGCGGTTCCAGAGGAGGTCGTATTCGGCGGGGCTCTTGACGAAGGCGTTGGCGGCGAATTCGGCCGGCGGGGGGAAGACGCGCGTCTCCTTGAGGACGCTGGTAATGTTCTTCTCCGGAGAGGACATCGGCGGGTCTCCTCGCGTGTGGGGTCGTCGGGGCGCAGGCATTCTAAAGCGGCGCGGGCGCGAAGGGAAGATTGTGCCGTCGGCGTGAAATCGCGCCCGCCCCGCCGGTCACGACGACTCGCCGAGGTCTCGCCCCAGCCGGTGCAGCGAGGCGTGGTAGCGCTGGCGTACCGCCTCGTGATTGCGGCTCGGCCGTAAGGTCAGGCTCGGCGGGGTAGCGGGACCGCGCGGAAGGTGTTACAAAGAGGGAAATGCGGCCGGCCCCGTCAGGGCAAAAATCCAGCAGCGCAGGGACTCATGGCCACCCTTCCCACCACACTGTCCGAGCCGATCCTGGTCGCGAATCTGCCTCTCCCGCCGGACGTGGCGAAGGAGGTGGAAGAAATCTGTCGATCGCGCCCTTACACCCGCCGGGAGCGTGCCGCGGTCAAAGAAGACCTCAAGCTGCGCTACCATTACGCGGGCCACTTCGTCATTGCCACGGCCGGGTCCCTCGGCCTCCAGATCCACGCCATTGACCTTGAGGAACCGGAGCAGGTCCACGAACTCAAACAGCGTTTGAGTGCCCAGGGGCATCGCCACGTTCTCAGTCTCTACCCGACCCCGCTGCACAGCGAGGAGAGCCAGATCGTGACCCTCAACCCGGTCGCCGCTTGGGATTGAGAGACGTGACCCCGGCAGGATGACGCGCCTCAATCCCAAGCGGCGTCAGGCCGCCGCACTCCAAAAAGGGCCGGTAGGCGCCGCCCCTCCCCTCTGCTAGACTGTCTTCTCGTCTGACCCCCAGCCCGTCGCGGGAGAGCCGGCCGTGCCCGTCATCGAAACCAAGAACCTCGTCAAGCAGTACGGTAAGATCGAGGCGCTCAAGGGCGTCTCGCTCGGCGTCGAGAAGGGGCAGATCTTCGGCCTCCTCGGCCAGAACGGCGCCGGCAAGACCACGATGGTCAAGATCCTCCTCGGCATCACCAAGCCGTCTTTCGGCAACGCCCTCATGCTCGGCGAGCCCGCCGGCACCGCCGCCGTCCGCAAGCGCGTCGGCTACCTCCCCGAGGACCACCGCTTCCCCGACTACCACACCGCCGCCAGCCTCCTCGACTTCTACGGCTCGCTCCTCGAAGTGCCCTCCGCCGGCAAGAAGAAACGCGCCGCCGAAGTCCTCGAAATGGTCGGCCTCAAAGGGCGCATGGACTACAAGGTGCGCACCTACTCCAAGGGGATGAAGCAGCGCCTCGGCATCGCCCAGGCGCTGTTCCACGACCCGGAGGTCATCTTCCTCGACGAGCCGACCGACGGCGTCGACCCGCTCGGCCGCCGCGAGATCCGCGACCTGCTCGGCCAACTCAAGGACGAGGGCAAGACGATCTTCCTCAACTCGCACCTGCTCGGCGAGGTCGAGTTGATCTGCGACCGCGTGGCCATTCTCGACAAGGGAGAGGTCATTCGCCAGGGAACGATGGCCGAGCTGACGAAGCAGCGCGGCCTGTACGTCGTCGGCCTGGCGCCGGGGCAGGAGTTCCCGCGCGCCGACGTCGCCGCCCTCGGCTACGACCTGACGAGCGACGGCGAAAAATGGGAGGTCGGCCTGTCCGACGGCCAGACCATCGACCCGATCGTCGAGCTGCTGCGCGACCGGGGCCTGAAATTGCGCCACCTGGCGGAGAAGCGGCAGACGCTCGAAGACCTGTTCATCCAGACGGTCGAGGCGGCCGAGCCGGGCGTGGACCACCGCCCGCGCCGCCGCCGTCGCTAACCGGACGCGGGCCTCTTATGAAGATATTAGCCATACTTAAAGACTCATTGCGGGAGACGCTGGACGTCAAGCTGTTCTACGTCCTGGCGGGGATTTCGGTCCTGGCGATCCTTTTCGTCGCCAGTACTACGTACCGACCCGAGCCGATGGAGCCGCAGGTGAAGCCGCTCCTCGGCTTCGTCACCTTCGCGATCATCAACGACTTCCAGTCGAAGGCGGAGACGCGCGGCGTCTTTGCCCGCCCGGAGGTTTCCGACTTCGAGCAACTCGACCCCGCGCGCGAGCCGTGGGAGTCCGACCACCGCTTCACCCTGACGTTCGACCTGCGTACCGAGCGCGGCAACGACAACCCCTTTTTCCACCCGAAGCCGGCGCAGGAGCAGCCGGAGGGCCGCGTCCGGACCGAGAAGGACAAGCAGGCCGTCGAAGCCGCCAAGGCGAAGCTCGCCCCCGACTACGTCCGCCGCGTCCTCAAGGACGGGCTATTTTTCGTCAAGGAGGTCGAGGTCGCGCCGGCGGCCGCGGCCGCCGGCGAGGACAAGGCCGCCTTTGAGGTGACGCTCAAGGGGACGACGTTCAAGAGTCGCAAAGAGTGGTTCCACAAGCCGCGCCTGTTCTTCGGCGCCCTCGAGGTGCCCGTCCCCCTGATGACGCTGGCGGCGATCACCCAGTTCGTCGGCGACTGGATCATCGGCGGCTTCGGCACGTCCGTCATCATGTTCCTGAGTATCATCATGACCGCCTCCTTCCTGCCGACCATGCTAGGCAAGGGGACCATCGACTTGCTGCTCGCCAAGCCAATTAGCCGCACGGCGTTGCTCCTCGACAAGTTCCTCGGCGGCCTGCTCTTCATGATCCTGAACACCGCCTTCATCATGGTCGGCATCTGGCTTGCCCTGGGCTTCCAGACCGGGTTGTGGACGCACGCGCTGCTCCTCTGCGTCCCCATTTACACCTTCCAGTTCGCCATCTTCTACTCCGTCTCGGCTCTTATCGCCGTCCTGACGCGCAGCGCCATCGTCGCCATTCTCGGCACGGTGGTACTCTGGGTCCTCCTCTTCGCCCTCGGCTGGACGCACTGGGTGTTCATCGAGCGCGGCCGCGACGCCAAGCCGCAGGAGACGACGCAGCACTGGGCCTACGTCGGCTATGACGCCGCCCACACGGTCTTGCCGCGCTACAAGGACATCGACTGGCTGACGACCCGCGCTATCAAGGAAGACCTGATCCGCCAGACGCTGAGCGACGAGGCCGACCGCGAGAAGGCGATCAAAGATCTCGACAAAGAATACGGGGCCTACAGCTGGCGCGGCAGTCTGATCGCCTCCGGCACCTTCATCGCCCTTATGGTGGGCCTGGCTTGCCTCCGCTTCGCCACCAAGGACTACTGATGACCGACGCCGTTACGACTGACCCGTGTTGAGGGTCGCGAAGATCTTTTCGAGGGTTTCGGGGTCCACGGGCTTGACGAGGGGGCGGTCGAAGACGGCCTCCCTCGAGCGGCGCCGGTCGTCGGGCAGCGGTTTCGGCCCGCCCTTGAGGGCGGGTCGGCGAGGGTGCCCCCCCTTCCCGCGCCCGGCGACGACGGCCTTTCGGCGCCACGGCCGATTAGTCGCTGAAGAAGGGAAAGAGACGCCCTAATTCTTTTTTGTCGGGCCGCCGGCCGTACTCGCAGACCTCGAACGCCTCCGCGTGACGGACCTTCTCCGCGGCGTCCTTGCCGTACCACTCGGACAGCGTGTCCCGGTAGCGGCGGGTGGCCGCCTCACTCCAGCCCGCGTGCCCCGCGCGGACCTCTCGGCGCCGCTCCTCCTGTTTCCGCGGGTCGGCGGGCATCAGCGCGGCGGAACCCAGCGCCCCGCCCTCGTAGAACTGCGACTCCAGCGTGTCCAGGGCGTCGAGCTTCTTCTCGATCACCGCGTCGATGGAGACGGCGACGTCCGGCCGGAACGGGTTGGGCTTCTGGAACGAGTCGGAGTAGAAGAGGAACACGGGGTTGGCCTTCAGCGGCGGGGCGTCGGGGCAGAAGTGGGGCACCGCCACCATGAAGGCCGAGTCCTGGACGAGGACGCCCGTGTAGCGGTGGTCGGGGTGGTAGTCGTTGGGGCGGTGGCTCATGACGATGTCGGCCTTCCACCTCCGGATCAGGCGGGTGACGGTCCGGCGGTTCTCCAGCGTCGGCAGCAGCTCGCCGTCGTGGACGTCCATGACCTCGGTGGCGATTCCCAGGACCCGCGCGGCCTTTTCCACTTCGGCCTTGCGCCGCCGAGCCAGCGGCCCGCCGGCGTCGCGCCAGTGGCCGATGTCGCCGTTCGTGACGGAGACGAACTTGACGTGATGCCCCCGCGCCGCCCACAGCGCGGCCACGCCGCCGGCCTTCAGCTCGCAGTCGTCGGGGTGCGCCCCGAAGCAGAGGATGCGGAGCTTACCGTCGTCCGGCGGCGCGGCGGGGCGGCCGTCGGGCTTTGCTCCGGCCGCGGGCCGTGACCCGGCCGACGCGGCCCACAGGAAGCCCAGCGCGGCCAGGGAGGCCAGCGCGCCGACGAGTCGTCGAGTCGTGCGATTCATGAGACACTCTCCTGCTCAACCCGGAGAAAGGAACCCGGCTCTTTGCCCACGGATAATCTACCAAGAGCCTCTTCCGGCATCGCAAGAGTATAACGAGCCCCCGCGCTTTCGCGGAATTCCCGTTGCTGAAGCGCGTCCCGCCTTCTAGAATTATGGCCTGACAACTTGGTGAGCCTCTTATCCAGAGTGGCTGAGGGAATAGGCCCTGCGACGCCACAGCAACCGGTCCCCCCCTGGGGGACGCTGGTGCTACCTCCTACCCGGCACCCGGCCGGGAGAGATAAGACCGCGTGACACGCACGCCTCTTTTCCTCACACCCCCCCTCTGGAAAGTCGGACTCCCACCAGCCCGAAGCACCAGCGAGGACGTCCCTCGCTCGCGCTTCGGGCTCGTAACCGCCATTTGCGAGAGGTTGTTGACGTGCCTTCCCCGTTTGTCCGCGGACTGAAATGCCGGCTGTGCGGCAAGGGCTACCCTGTCGAGCCGCTCAACTTCTGCACCGAAGATTTCGGCCCCCTCGAAGTCGACTACGACTATGGCGCTATCCGCGCGGCGCTGCGCGGCGCCGACTTCCGCGACCGCCCCAACAGCATGTGGCGCTACCGCGAGCTGCTGCCCCTCGACGGCGAGCCGACCGTCGGCAAGCAGGTCGGCGGCACGCCGCTCGTGCGCGCCGACAACCTGGCGAAGGAGTTGGGCGTCAAGCGGCTGTGGGTGAAGAACGACGCCGTCAACTTCCCGACGCTCTCCTTCAAGGACCGCGTCGTCGCGGTCGCGCTGAGCAAGGCGAAGGAGTTCGGCTTCGACACGGTCGGCTGCGCCTCGACGGGCAATCTCGCCAACAGCGTCGCCGCCAACGCCGCCGCCGCCGGGCTGAAGAGCTACATCTTCGTTCCCGCCGACCTGGAACGGGCGAAAATCCTCAACACCAGCGTCTACGGGGCGAAGGTCATCTGCGTCCGCGGCACCTACGACCAGGTGAACCGCCTCTGCACCCAGGTCGCTTTCAAGTACGGCTGGGGCCTGGTGAATATCAACCTGCGGCCGTTCTACGCCGAGGGCTCCAAGACGATGGGCTACGAGATCGCCGAGGCCCTCGGCTGGCGGACGCCGCAGCACGTCGTCGTGCCGATGGCCGGCGGCAGCCTGATCGGCAAGATTCACAAGGCGTTCCACGAGCTGCACGAAGTCGGCCTCCTCGCCGACCCGTCGTGCAAGATTTACGGCGCCCAGGCGGCCGGGTGCAGCCCGATCACGACAGGACTCAAGGCGGGGATGGAGCAGCACAAGCCGGTGCGCCGGCCGAACACGATTTGCAAGTCGCTGGCGATCGGCGACCCGGCGGACGGCTACTTCGCCATCAAGGTGATGAAGGAAACCGGCGGCTGGGGCGAGGACGTCAGCGACGCGGAGTTGTCGGAGGGGATGGCTCTGCTGGCCCGCACCGAGGGCATCTTCGCCGAGACGGCCGGCGGCGTGGCCGTGGCGGTGGCGCGCAAGCTGATCGAGCAGGGGCGCATCCCGCGCGACGAGGAGATCGTCCTGTGCGTCACCGGCAACGGCCTGAAGACGCAGGACGCCGTCGGCGACATCCTGGAAGCGCCGGCCGAGATCGGGCCGTCGCTGGACGAAGTCGAGGCGATCGTCGAAGGCGCCCGCGAGCCGGCGCTCGTGTGACCCGCCGCTTGCGGCTTCGCACCCGCGCCAAGCCGCAAGCGGCCCGCCTAATAATATTAATTACGGAGTAACTATGGCCGTTCGCGTTCAAATTCCGACCCCCATGCGCCAGCACGCCGAGGGCAAAGCCGTCGTCGAGGTCGCCGGGGAGACGGTCCAGGCCGTTCTCAACGACCTGGTGGCGAAGTACCCCGCCCTGAAGGAGCGCATCTTCCAGGACGGCAAGGTGCGTCAGTTCGTGAACCTGTACCTCGAAGACGAGGACGTTCGCTATCTCGACGGGATGGCGACGCCGGTCAAGGACGGGCAGGAGTTGGCCGTCATCCCCGCCGTCGCCGGAGGTTGACATGGACGAGCGCGCCGAGCGCGAGGTGCCCGAAGGCGCCGCCGTGCTGCCGCTGATCCCGCCCGAGTTGGGCGTCCACCCGCTGCTCGTCGCCGTCCTGCACGCCGTCGTCTTCCTCGACGGCTCCGACGAGAAGGTCGTCGACCCCGACGCGGCGGAGGAGGCGCTGGAGTACGTCGCCGGCTACGTGCAGCGGCTGACCGGGCCGGACCTGCGCCGCGCCCACGAGGACATGGCGACGCTCGCCGGCTTCGCGCGGCAGGAGGGCTGGCCGAAGCAGGTCGTGCGGTTTTTCAAGGACTTCCTCGAAGAGTTCGGCGTGGACGGAGAAGAGAAGGCATGACGACGGACGTTTCCCTCGACCGCTACAGCCGGCAGATGCGCTTCTACGGCATGGGCGAGGAAGGGCAGCGGCGGCTGCTCGACAGCCATGTGACGCTGTGCGGCTGCGGCGCCCTCGGCACCGTGCTGGCCAACGCCCTGGTGCGCGCCGGCGTCGGCCACCTGCGCCTCATCGACCGCGATTTCATCGAGACGAGTAATCTGCAACGGCAGGTCCTCTTCGACGAACACGACGTCGCCGAGAACCTGCCCAAGGCCGAGGCCGCCGCCCGCAAGCTCGGCGCCATCAACTCGTCCGTCCACGTCGAGCCGGTCGTCACCGACATCGACCGGACGAACATCCTCGACCTCGTCGCCGACGCCGACCTCATCCTGGACGGCACGGACAATTTCGAGATCCGCTATCTCATCAACGACGCGGCGGTGAAGCTGAACAAGCCGTGGGTCTACGGCGGCTGCATCGGCAGTCACGGGCAGGTGATGACGATCCTGCCGGGCGAGACGCCGTGCCTGCGCTGCGTCTTCGAGGCGGCGCCGGCGCCGGGCGAGGCGGGGACGTGCGAGACGGCCGGCGTGCTGTCGCCGATCGTCAACATCGTCGCCAGTTACCAGGCCGCCGAGGCGTTCAAGATCCTCGCCGGCCGCCACGACAAAATCTGCCGCGAACTGATTTACCTCGACGTCTGGGAGAACACGACCAAGCGAATCAAGGTCGCGCCGCTGCTGGGCAAGGTCGACTGTCCGTGCTGCCAGCGGCGCCGCTTCGAGTGGCTCGAGGGCGACCACGGCGCCCGCACGACGAGCCTGTGCGGCCGCAACGCCGTGCAGGTGGCCCACCGCAGCGCGACGAAACTCAACTTCGAGGATCTGGCACGTCACTTGGAGGCGCTCGGCGACGTGAGCTACAACCGCTTCCTGCTGAAGTTCACGGCGGACGGCCACGAATTCACGGTGTTCCCCGACGGCCGCGCGATCATCAAGGGGACGAGCGACGTGGACAAGGCGCGGACGCTGTACGCGAAGTACGTCGGGCACTGAGAGGGGAGGAGGCCGTCATGTCCGCAGCCATCGAACTGAGCCCCCGGCCGCAATCGACGGGTACGGGGCGGCGGCCGCTGTACCGCTTCAGCGTGGAGCAGTACGAAAAGATGGTCGCGTTGGGGATTCTCAAGTCCGGCGAGCGCGCCGAACTTCTTGAGGGTCTGGTGGTTCGGAAGATGACGCAGCACCCGCCCCATGCGACGTCCGTCGAATACACGACGGAGGCGCTGCGTCTGATTCTGCCCGACGGCTGGCGGCTGCGCGACCAGAAGCCGATCCGGTTGAGCAAGAGCGAGCCGGAGCCCGACGTCGTCGTCGCCCGCGGCCCGCTGAGCCTGTACGAACGGCGTCACCCTGGACCCGCCGACATCGCCCTCATCGTCGAAGTGGCCGAGTCGAGCCTGGAGGAAGACCGGACCGATCGGGCGCGGCTGTACGCAGAGGCGTGCATCCCCGTTTACTGGATCGTTAACCTGGTCGAAGCCCAGGTCGAGGTCTATACAGACCCGCGTGGGGGTAAGAATGCGGGCTACCGGACGCGCCGCGACCACGGCTTCGACGACAAGGTGCCGGTGGTGATCGACGGCCGGGAAGTCGGTCACGTCGCCGTGCGCGACCTCCTCCCGTCCACCACGGTAGGGTGAACGGCGGTGTGGCTCTTTTAAGGAAGATCAATGTCCACGATCGCGAAGCCGCGCCCGACGGTACACACGAACGGCGCGACCATTCCGGAGGTGGGCGCGACACTCGTGCCGCCGCGGACCCTGTACCGCCTGACGCTCGAGCAGTATCACAAAATCGTCGAGGCGGGCGTATTCGTCTCCGGCGGTCGCGTCGAGTTGCTCGACGGCCTTCTCATCAAGAAAATGTCACGCAATCCCCCCCACAACGAGTCGATTACCCGGCTCGCCCGGCGCCTCGCGCGCCTCCTCCCCGACGAATGGATTCTCCGCGTGCAGTCGGCCGTCTCCTTCCAGGGCAACGAGCCCGAGCCTGACTTCGCCATCGCGCGCGGCCCGGAGGGGAGGTATTCCCGCCGCCACCCGACGCCGCGCGACGTCGCCCTGATCGTCGAAGTGGCCGACAGTTCCTACCTCCCGGACAAGGTGGATAAGGGGGCTCGCTACGCGCGCGTCCGCATTCCGATCTACTGGATCGTCAACGTCGCCCAGCGCCGCGTCGAGGTCTACGCCGAGCCTCGGGGGGGCCGCTCGCCCGCCTACCAGAAGCGCCAGGACTACGGGACCGACGGCGCGGTCCCGCTCGTCCTCGAAACGAAACAGATCGCCGAACTGCTCGTCCGCGAACTCTTGCCCGATTGAGCGAAGCGTCGGCGGTTGATCGAACCTTGACGGGGTCGAATCGGGTACAATGAACTCTCTCGTTCGCCGACGTTTCGGAATGGCAACAGGAGAAGATGGGGCAGGCCGACATGACCGTCAAGACGTGGGCCGACATGACCGTCTACGACAAGGACTTCCCCGAACCGCGTCTGGTCGTGGAGGTGACCTCCGCCGTGTCGTCTCCCCCCGAGGAGGACATGGTAGTCAAGATGATGACGCGGCTGATGTGGGGCTCCAGGTGTCACTACGGCCTCGTCTTCACCCCGGCCTCGACGTTCGTACTCCGGGACACGTTCGAGACTCTTGGCCCCGACTCGATCCACGTCACCGACGTGCTTCCGACGGACAAGGTTCTGGGGCGCGTCGGCCGCCTTGGCGCGAACGGGTCTTCGGTCCGGGACTTGGAACTGTTGGCTCACAAGTGGCTCGTCCGACTCGCGACCCGTTACGAGGCCGCCCTGCCCGACGACCCCGAGGTGACGAACGCCTTCTTCCCCGGCCTCGTCGGCGCCGTCGTCGACGGCCGAGTCGTCCCCGAGGAACGAGACGGATGAGCGCGGCGCGCGTTTTCGTGGAGACGAACTTCCTCTTCGCCGCCTTTCGCCTACCGAGCAAGCGGGACCGAAACGCCCTCGCGCTGCGGGCGCGTTTCGAGGCGGGCGATTGCCAGCCTTACGTCCCCTACCTCTGTTTTCAGGAGGCGTGGAATCTCATCGGCAAAAGCCTCCCGAGAAACCGCTGCGACGACCTCGTCGACTTCCTCCGCGCGGCGGCGAGTGCCGGGACCGCGGCCTGGGACTATAACGAGGTGAAGAAGTTTCTTGACGCGGCCGCTGCCGAGGTCGGCCGGACGAAAGCCGTCTACCGGCGCGAGCTCGAAGGCTTCGCGGCCGTCGCGGGCGACGGCGTCCTCCACGGGACAAAAGACGTCTTCGATTTCCTCGAGTCGCTCGACCTGGACGACGACGCGCTGAAGTACAACGACCGTCTCATCCTCAGCTCCGTCCTCCGGAAAGCCAGGGAGTTGAAGGCGGCCGGAGCCTCGCCCCTTTACTTCGTCTCCACGGATAAGAGCGACCTGCAACCGACGCCACACCGGCCGAAGATGAGCCGCTACTACGACGAAGCCGGCCTCGCCTTCGTCCCCAACTTCGAGCTGCCCGACGCCTCTGCGGCTTCCGCGTAATCCCGATCCGAGTCTCGAACTCCCATGATCTACCTCGACAACGCCGCCACCAGCTTCCCGAAGCCCGAGGCCGTCTATCAGACCCTCGACCGCTTCGCCCGCGCGTCGCTCGCCAACCCCGGCCGCGCCGGCCACCAGATGGCCCGCGACGCCGAAAACGCCCTGGAAACCTGCCGCCACCGGCTCAACCAACTCCTCCACGGCGAGGACCCGGCGCGCTTCGCCTTCACCCTCAATTGCACCGACGCCCTCAACATGGCGTTCAAAGGCGTCCTGCGCGACGGCGACCACGTCATCACGACCGACCTCGAACACAACAGCGTCAGCCGGCCGCTGCGCCGGATGGAACTCGACGGCCGCATCGCCTTGACGCGCCTCCGCGCCGACGCGGGCGGGACGATCGACCCCGACGACGTCCGCCAGGCGATCACGCCGAAGACGCGCCTCGTCGCCCTGACGCACGCCAGCAACGTCCTCGGCACCGTGCAACCCGTCGCCGAGGTCGGACGGATCGCCCGCGAGCGCGGCCTGCTCTTTCTGGTCGACGCGGCGCAGACGGCCGGCGTCGTCCCCATCGACGTCCGGGCGATGAACATCGACCTGCTCGCCTTCCCCGGCCACAAGTCGCTCCTCGGCCCGACTGGGACGGGCGCGCTCTACGTCGGGCCGCGCGCGACCGTGCGCGCCTGGCGCGAGGGTGGCACCGGCGGCTCCGACACGGATACGCACCCGGAGCAGTTCCCCCAGCGCCTCGAAGGCGGGACGGCGAACGTCCTCGGCGTCGCCGGCCTGGCCGAGGGAATCCGGTTCGTGAAGGAGCGCGGCCTGGAAACGATCCGCGACCATGAGACAGATTTATGCGAGCGCCTTTGGCGGCGCCTGGAGGAATTGCCCGGCGTCGAGGTGTTCGGCCGCCGGGAGCGGGCGCACCGCGTCGGCACGCTGAGCTTCCGGTGTGACGCCGTGCCCGCGGAGGACCTCGGCGGCATCCTCGACGCCTCGTTCGACATCGCGGTCCGGCCGGGGCTGCACTGCGCCCCCTACGTCCACCGCGCGCTCGGCACCTACCCGACGGGGACGGTCCGCGTCAGCCCCGGCCCGTTCAGCACCGAGGAGGACGTGGACGCCCTGGCGCGGGCGCTGGCGGAGGTCCTGGCGTGACGAATCAGGGCAGGGGGTTTCGGCCCTGCAAGACGCGGATCAGCACGACGACCAGGATCAGGACCAGGAGCAGGTGAATCAGGTTGCCCCCGAAAGGAAAGATGAAACCGCCCAGCAGCCACACGATGACGAGGATGAGGATGATGGTTTCGAGGGAATAGCGAGGCATGAGAGACCTCCTTCGCCTTTCGGGCGTCAGACAACACCGGGACCCGCCGGGCGCCATTTCATACGCGCCGGTAGAGATCGTTATATAACAGATTTCATCGAGACTGTCAAGTTCATCTTCGCCGCACCCCACTTCGCCTTGACTCGCCTCTCTCCTTTCTCGTAATACCGTCGCGCTCGCCGACCGGACCCTGCCGGCAGGAGGTAGCGTATGTTGGGGCTTCTGGTGCCGTTCCTCCGGGTCTGGGGCTCCACGTTTCTTCTCGCGCTCCTGTTCCTGTACGCCGGCCATTGGCTTTACCGGATTTCCTTCGGCCGCCGGAGCGACGAGAGCCCTTTCTATGTGATGGGCGTCTCCTTCTTCCTGGGCCTCTCCTTCTACCTCGCCCTCTTTCGGCTCCTCGCCGCCCTCTTCGGCGGCGCGCGAGCGGGGTGCTACGCGGCCCTGGGCGTTCTTCTCGCGGCTTCCCTACTCGGGCTGCGACACCCGGAGGCGCGCCGCCCGCTCGAATACTTGCGCCGGCTCTCGACCTCGGGCCTGGTGCTGTTCCTGGCCTATACCTTCTCCACGCTGGCCTGGTGGCTTCTCCCCGTCCCCCTCCTCAATAGCGGGTCTCATTTTGGCTCGATTCACAGCGGCCGTTACGCCAACATCGGCATCTTCATTCTCCGGCACGACGCAATCCCGCGCCTGAACCAAAATTACGGCCAGGGGCTGCTCGCGGCCACGCACCTGTTTCTCGGGGTGCCGTCGCCGCTGGCGTCCCTGACCGCCTGGGTTGCCCTCGCCCTCGCGATGCTCACCCTGCTCTTGTACGGCTTCTTCCGGCAAGTCCTGGCGACGCGCCGCCACGCCCGCGTCGCGACGTTCGTCGTGCTCTTCTGCAACGTCGCCCTTTCCTTCACGCACGTCGTCGTCTTCGACAACGGCAGTCCCCTCGTCATGATGGGTTACGCGGACACCGTGACCGCGGTCGCGACCTGGCTCGTGTTCGTCGTGTGGCTGGGCGCCTGGGTCAAGAAGGACTCTGACTGCTCGTACCGGAGTCTCGTTTGCCCCGGCGTGCTGGGGTTCGCCTGGAACGTGTGTGCCCCCCAGAATGTCGTCATGGGCCTGCTGCTGTGCGGGGCGCTCGCCGCGTTCGCGCTCGTGCGGCACGACCTCTTCGCGCGCGCCCGTTCGGCCGGCGCGGGCGCGGCCCTGCTGCTGGCGGTGTTGGCGGGGTTGAGTCAGGGCGGCATGTTCATGCCCGCGACGTGGGCCGAGGAGACCGGTCTGCCGGGAATCATGTCGGTCGCGGACGGGCAACCCGGCGTAAAGATCCGTCCCGGCCTCGAGTTCGTCGTGTCGCACTATGGCAAGATGCGCATGAGCAGTTCCTTGGACGCGCCGGATTACGCGCGGCTCCGCTCCGAGGCGCGGGACAAGGGGAAGGCCGAGGTGTATCGCAGCCTGACGTTCCGCGTCGAGTCCCGCGCCTGGACGGCTCTCCGCATGATGTTCTTTCCCATCGCCGGCATCGTCGGCCTGCGTCTGGTCCTCCTCGCGCGGGCGCGGCCGGCCGGCGGCTTGCCGCCCGCGGACCTCAATTACTTGAACGGGTCCGCCGCGCTCTGCCTTGCCGCCGGCCTGGGGGCGGCCTTCGTCTTCGAGTATCACGGGTTCAAGTGGGAATTGACGCGGTTCCTGATTCCCGGCGTCTTGCTGGGGCTCATCTCTTTGATTCTGTTCGCCCACGCAGTCGAGCGAACGGTCTCCTCGAAGGGGCCGCGCGTCCTGCTCTGGGCCGTCCTCGTGATTCTCGGCACGACCGGACCCGTCGTCGAATTCCTCGTCACGGCCCACAAGCACTTCGTCGGCCCCGAGTCGGAACACGCGCCCCTGAGCGCGCGCCTCGAAACCTTATTCGGCAACCGGGATTACCTCGTCCAATTCATCCCGATCGGGTCCAAAAAATGAGGGGAATGGGGGAAACGCCATGGCAGACACGCCTCACGCGCCCGGCCGCGCGCTCGCGCTTGCGGCCAACCCCGCCCGGCCGGAGTCCCCGGCGCGCTACCCGCACCTGGACGGCATGAGGGGTCTGGCCATCCTGTTCGTGATCGCGTTCCACACGTTGGCCCGCATCAACTTCGGCCAGTGGATGCGAGTTCCTCTCGCGGGGTGGACCGGCGTCGACCTCTTCTTCGTGCTCTCGGGGTTCTTGATCACGGGCATCCTGTACGACGCCAAGGGGACTCGGGGCTACTTCCGCAATTTTTACGCCCGCCGCGCCCTGCGCATCGTCCCCCTCTATTACGCCTTCCTCGTTTTCGACCTTGTGATCCTCGGCCGGCTCGGCCTCCAACCGCCGCCGCACGCGCGGCTGGTTTCGGACCAGTCCTGGCTGTGGCTCTTCGGCACGAACCTCTGGGTCATCCGCAACGGCCAGTGGTGGCCCGGTCACGTGAACGGCTTCTGGAGTCTGGCCGTGGAGGAACAGTACTACCTCGTCTGGCCGCTCCTGGTGTTTCTGCTCGGCCGGCGCTCCTTGCTCACGTTATGCGCCGTCCTGGCGGCAGCCGCCCTCGCCGTGCGGACCGGGCTCTACGTTCGCGGGCACGCCAGCTTCGTGCTCTACACGCTCCCCTTTGCCCGGATGGACGGCTTCGCGCTCGGGGGGCTGGTGGCGCTCGCCCTGCGCGGCCCGGGGGGCGAGGCCGTCGTGCGCCGCTGGTCGCGTCCGGCGGCCGCCGTTTCCCTGCTCCTTCTCCTGGGGCTTTCGTACGCCTGGGTCCGCTTCATGCTGTTCGACGACCCGCTCACCCAGACCTTGGGTTACACGCTCGTCGCCGTCTTCTTCGCGGGCCTGTTGGGAGCGTCGCTCACCGCGGGACCCGCCGCCCCTGTGCGGCGGGTCTTCGACGTGGGGGTCCTGAAATGGATGGGGAAGTACAGTTACGCGATCTACGTTTTCCACGGCGCCGCGCTCGGCTATTTCCAGGAACTCGCCGTGCCCGAGCGCCTCGCCCGCGCCCTGAAGATCCCCCTGACCTCAAGGAACCATCTCCCGATCCTTTTCGTCGCCGCCGTCGGCTTTTCGCTGGCCGCGGCGTTCCTGAGCTGGCACCTGTATGAGAAGCACTTCTTGAAGCTCAAACGATTCTTCCCGCAGGGCGCCTCGGCCGGCGTCGCGCCGCGCCCCCAAACCGTTCCCGAGACAAGGAAGGCCGCCTAACACTCCGGGTCATTTCGGGACGTCCCAGGATTCCGGGGGTGCGCTGCGCGACCCCCGGCTATGGGATATAACCCCTTCGGGGTAGGGCCGGGGGTATTTTACCCCGAAGGGGCAGGGCTTCCAACATGTTCAGTAGTTGTACCGTATTCTTCCCTTGGCGGGTGGCTGAAAACGCCCGTGGTTTTCGAGACTTTAGCAAAGTTAGTGCAGTGACTCAGGCTTGGAGCGCGCCTGATGCAGCGTCGTCAAGGTATGCCGGCGTCTGGGGGCCTGCTGTTCGCGGTGCATGTCCAGCGCCAGACGCTGCTCCAGATGCTCCTT
>JBBROG010000198.1:0-16189 GCA_038229635.1 Gemmatales bacterium | reverse complement strand
TCGCGAGAAACTCCCCCTCACCCCCGGCCCCTCTCCCCCGAGTACGGGGGCGAGGGGAGCAGAGGCGACAGACTCTCAACCGGCCAGGGTGACGTTCAGGCTGACGCGCTCGCGAGCCTGGGTCGCGACGAGGCGGTAGACGACGGTGGCGACCGCCGCCTTCGGGTCGGCGGGGTCCGCGTCCACGGTGACGGCGTCAACGACGACGCGCGGCTCCCAGCGCAAGAGCGCCTTGCCGATGCCGTCGGCGATCGAGTGGCGCGTGCTGACCGTGTTCGGCTCGAACAGGAACCGGCCGAGCCCGCAGCCGAAGTCCGGCTCCAGGACGCGCTCGCGCAGCTCGGTCAGCAGGATGACGCGGACGGCCTCGCGCACGTTGGCCTCGCCCTCCGACCAGGCCACGCGCCCGTCCGGCCCGATGCGCGGGGGAAAACTGATGCCGCGTCCGAAAAGTCGTCCGGGGTCCATGACGCCTCACTTCTTCACGGGGATCGGGAAACAGAGGCGGAAGAACGGCATCCACCAGAAGGCGATGTTCAACAGGATGATGAAGATAATCAGCACGATCATGGCGCAGAGCGTGATGATCGGCAGCGAGAAGGAGCAGATCTCGCCCAGCGCGAACCCCGGGCCGTCCGCTGCCTCGCCCTTGATCAGTTTGCTGAGGTCGCTGACGCTGCCGACCTGCCCGCGCAGCTTGCCCGTCGTGATGAAGGCGACGTTCTTGGCGAACTTGCGCAGGCCGGCGATGCTGGTGTCCTGCGGCAGCGGGATGCGGATGGGCCGGCTCGGCGCGTCGGCGTCGAAGAACGGCGCCAGCAGGAACGGGGAGGTCGGTTGGCTGACCACGTCGGGGTGCGGCGGCCGGCAGTCCGGGCGGCGGTAGACGCAGCGCAGCACGTAGAAGGAGCCGCCCGCGGGGTCGAGCTTCGGCAGCGGCGCCGGCTTCGGCGGCTCCTGCGGCGGCTTGTAGTCCCCCAGCGCCTTGACCACCGCCTTCTCCAGCGCGTCCAGGTCGAGCGCCGCCAGGTGAGTATTATTGAGGTCGTAAACCGGCTTGAGAGTCCCCGGCTGCTCGCCGTTGATGACGTGGCGCTGGCCCCAGGCGTCTTGCAGCGCCTGGAGCCATTTCGTCGAGCCGTCCGCGGTCGTGTTCCTGAGCAGTTGGTAGAGTTCGTAAGCGGCGGCGCCCGGGCTGGGGGGCGTCGGGCCGAACACGTCGATGTTGTGGTTGACGAGGAAGTCGGCGAAATCGAGCAGCAGGAACATCGACGCCTCCTGCTCCTGCGGCAACAGCGGCACCTGGTTGGGAGCGGTCGCCTTCAGGGCCTCCAGCGCGCCGCGGACGCGGGCCTTGAACTCTTCCCGGCGCACGTCCTCGCCCTGGCTCGCGGCGTCCGCGGCCAGCGTCGGCGCCGCCTGGTAGGTCTCGCGGCTCGACGTCGGCACCAGGCCGACCAGCAGGCTGCGGCTGCGGCCGCCGTCCGGGAAGCGCACCGGAAAGAGCGGCAGCAGATCTTCCTTGTCGGCCACGGCCTGCGCGGACGACACCGGCCGCCACGCTTTCGTCCCATCGTCCCGAGTCACCCAGGCCGATTCGGTCGTGCCGTCGAGGAGGCGCAGCACGAACTGGACCTTCTCGCCGCGGCCGACGTTGACGGTATGGTCGGGCAGACCCGCCTGCCGGCAGACGAGGTTCGCGGCCACCAGATAGAAGTTGCCGTGGACCGGCTGGAACAGCTTCAACGGCGTGCCCTTCGGCGCCGCTTCCCATGTGGCGTCGGCCCCGACCGGACGGACGCGGAAGCTCTCCGCTTGGGCCGCCTGGTCCGTCAGCTTTTGCGGCGTCTTCTGTAACAGTGCGATGAGGTCTTCCATGAACGAATCGCCCTTGAAGCGCAGCAGCGCCGGGCTCTGCATCACCGGCGGGTGGGCCGAGGCCGCGGGCCACAGCGGCGAGGCGGTGACCCATTGAATGGGCGGCGGTTTGGTCAGGACGCTCACCAGATGTTCCCCGCTCCGGGCGTGTAGGATGCGCTGACGACGCTGTTGGTGATGACCGTGTCGGCCTGCACCACGCCGCTGAACTTCGACATGCCCGCGTTGACCGTGAGCATGGCCGCGTTGACCTCGGCGCTGCCGGCGGTGATCGTCACCTTGGCCGCGGCGTTCACGGTGATGCCGCTCGCCTCCAGCCGCACGGTGTTGCCGTTGGCGTCCTTGACCTCCACCGTGCCGGGTCCGTCGCGGAGGGTGACCGTCTGGCCGCCGGGCGTCTCGAGGGTCAGCGTCTCGCGGCCGTCGGTGTCATCGAGGGTGATCTTGACCCCGTTGCGCGAGCGCAGCACCTTGCGGGCGTTCTTGCCGGCGCCGTCCATCGTTTCCGGCGGGTTGTCCTTGCCGTTCCACAGGCCGCCGACGACGTAGGGCCGTCGGGGGTCGCCGCCCTCGAAGGAGACCAGCACCTCGTCGTTGACGTCGGGGACGAACCAGCTGCCGCGGTTCTTGCCGCCCATCAGCGTGGCCAGGCGCGCCCAGGCTTCGTAGCGGCCGTTCCCCGTGTCCGGCGCCCAGGGGAGCGTGACCAGGACGCGGCCCTGCCCGTCCGGGTCCTTCAGGTCGCCGACCAGGGCCGGGTACACGCCGTACCAGCGCCCCCCCAGCCCGGCGGGGACGCGCTCGTCGCGGATGACGTCCAGGCCCGTCATGTCGAACATGTCATTCGCCCATTGCGTTGCGGCGTCATCATGTGCCGATCCCCGGCCGCTCGGCCGTGAACTCGCTGCGCAGTCCGTGGGTCGCGTCGAACAGGTGGCGCACCTCGGACAGGTAATACTTGCCGCTGAACAGCGGCCCCAGCCCCTGGAGGTCCAGGGTGTTGCCGACGCGGATCCGAGCGTCGGTTTCGGCCACGCCGCGGCCCACCACGAAGCGGCGGGCGGTCCTCTTGAAGACCGACTCGGCCTCGGCCCGCGCCTCGTCGCTGCTGAGCGGGACGGTGTGGGCCAGCGACTCCTTGCGCGCGCCGACGGCGGCGGTGAGTACGCTGGCGCCGCTGCGGAAGCCGTTCAGCTCGCCGCCGAGGACGGCGTCGGTGGCCTCGTGCGTCAGCGCCGTCTTCCCCGCCACGTCCCAGCCGCTGACGGTGACGCCGCTGCGCTGCCCGGCCAGGTCGGCGAGGGCCGTGAATTCGCGCAGCCCCTGCTGGTAGGTCAGCTTCAGCGGCCCGCCGGTGCGGTTGGTCCGCGGCTGAGCGTTGAGGGTCGTGCCGGCGACCGACACCTCGGCATCGACCGACCGCGCCCGCTCGCGCAGGAAGGCGAGGTCGCTCTGGTTGACCTGGGCCAGCACGACGTAGCGGGGGCCGTTGACGTTGACGTTCGCCGTCAGGCCGTGTTCGGCGGCGACCTGGTTGAACACGTCGGCGTCATTCACGGCCTTGAAAGTCCGCGTGCGGCGGGTCATGCGCAGGTCCTGAAAGCGGTCCTCGGCCAGGACGTTGAGCAGCGGAGGACGGCCCTCCGGAAACTGCGCTTCCAGCCCCATGATGCGCCCCTCGAAGAGCGTGTCCTGCCCCAGCCGGACGGCGAACGCCTTGCCGAAGTCCAGCACCTTGCGGTCGAAGTAGAGGAAGCCGGCGACGTTGCCGGCCGCGCCCCAGTTGCTGATGACCGCCTCGCAGCGGGACAGCCCCTGAACGGTCTCGGCTACCAACACGTTCATCAGCCGCTGCGACAGCGCGGCGTCGTCCTGCCCGGCGACGCGGATGGTCGGGCGGGCGGAGCGGACCTTCCCGGGGGTGCCGTTGGTGTCCGCCATGCGTCAGTCCGCCCGCAGTCGTGCGGCCCGCTCGGCCTGGCGGCGCACGATCTGCTCGATGTCGTGGGTGGTCCAGCTCACGGCTCCCGCGGCGGGGGCTTCGGGCGGCGCGGCTCCGGGCGGCGCGGCCGGCGGCGCCTCGGCGATGACCTCGAACTCGTTGATGACCACGGGCACGCGATACCTCCTCGCGGTTACGGGAACGTCACGGAAGCACTTACGCTCGGGCCGCTGGCGCTCAGGCTCGTGCCGCTGGCGCTGAGGCTCGGGCCGGTCACGCTCAGGCTCGGGCCGGCAACGTTCGCGTTCACGACCGACCCACTCACGCTCAGCCCAGGGGCGGTCACGTTCAGATCGAGAAGCCGTCCGGGCACCAGCAGTCGGGGATTTTCGATGTTGTTCAGGGCGGCGATCACCTGCCAGGGGGAGAGCGAGCCCGCGGCGGCCGCCAGTCCCTGCACCGTATCGCCGGCCCGCGCCGCCGACAGCGGTTGCGTGCCCGGCGGGGTGGCGCCCGGCCCGCCCGCCCCCGGCGGCACCGCCCCCTTCCCGCCCCGGTCGCGCGACAGGAACTCCACGCGCTGCTGCGACAGGCTGAGCGTCATGCTCGCCCGCAGCGGCACGCCGTCACCGGAGAAGAACTCCAGCGACTCCTCCAGGGAGTCCATGATCCCCTCGAAGCGGAACGTGCCCCACTCGAAGCTGACGACCGGCGGCACGAACACGCCCTTGGTCTTCTCCCGCGGCGTGATGAAGTAGGCGACGTCCTTGGTGAGCTTGCGCACGTCCGTCGGCTGCGGGCCGGGGCCGGCCGCCTCCCCGGTCACGTCGAACCAGATCTGCAACGTCAGCTTCGTCGTCCCCGCCCCGACGAACTGCATGGAAGCCTTTTCCTGAGAATTGCCCTCGCCCTTGGGCGGAACAATCTGGTTGGCGTAGGACACCTTGAGCGTCTCCGGGTTGAACTGCACCGTGACGACCTTCTTGTCGTTGGGACTCGCCGGGTTCAACTCGACCAGCTGCGCTTTCGCGGGTTTAGGGTCCGCCATGTCCGCCTCCGCACCGGGTTCGGGTGACGCGCCTCAAACGATGGCGACCGGCTCCGCGCCGCCGCCCTGTCCCCCGGCCGGCGGCGCGGAGCCCGCGGCCCCTCGGGGGCGCTTGAACGTCAGCGACTCGTAGGCCAGCTGCAATTCCTCGACGGCGATCAGGCCGTCCTTGGCGTTGAGGGCGGGCGCCTTGAGCTTGGCGGGCAGGCAGCGGCTGAGGACGAACAGCGCCTGCTCGGTCCGGCCGTCGGCGCCGAAGACGACGACCGTGGCGTCGGCCCGCAGCCGGGCGTTGTTCAGCACGGCGGCGAACCAGTCCCACAGGTCGAAGCTGGCCGTCATGCCGCGCTTCAGCGTCAGCTGCCCATAGCCGACCGGGCCCGCCAGGCGGAGCTGCCTGCCGTTATTGCCCCCTTCGCGGATCGTCTTGACCTCCAATGTCATCTCCAGGCCGTCGCACTCCGCGAAGGCGGCGTGACACACCCGCTCCGAGACGCCGGGGACGCGGATCTCCACCGCGAAGTTGAAGGCCGTGAACGGGTAGCGCACGGTCTCGTCGGCCGAGTTCGCCATGACTATCTCACCTCCGTCACGGCGCCGCGGTCGCCGTTCTGCACCAGGCGGACCGTCAGGAACGTCAGGGGCAGCGCCGGCGCCACCCGCAATTCGACGACGAACTGGCCCAGGTCCCTTGTCCGGGGCGTGTTGACGGACACGTCCGTCACGACCTGGTACGAGGCGGCCGGCGTCGAGCCGGCGAAGGCGCCGCGGACGAACAGCGACTGCAACAGCGCCTCGAAGTCCTGCCGCACCCGACGCCGCAGCGCGTCGTCGTTCGGCTCGAAGACGTAGGCGGACCCCTGTTGCAAGGCCAGGCGGCGCAGCAAGCTGAGGAGGCGGCGCACGTTGATCGGCCGCACGTCCTCGTCGGGCGACAGCGTGTCGGCGCCGAGGGCGACGAAGCCGCGCGCCTCCTGCCGGAAGACGTTGACCTGCGCCGCGAACAGGTCGATCAACCGTTCCGGCGCCACCGGCGGCGCCAGATCGACGACGTCGGTGAGGGCCTCGTTGGCGGGCGCGATCCACGCCCCCCTCGTCAGGGCGCGCCGGGCCAGCACCCCACACGCCGCCCCGTCCGGCGGGACGAGCCTCACCCCCTCGGGGTCGGCCGCCGGGCTGCGGATCAGCCAGGGGTGATAGACGGCGCCGTAACTGAGGGCGGCGACTTCGCCGAAGCCCAGGGGTTGGCTCGCGATCTTCTCTACAGGAGATCCGAATTCAAGGTCCAACGGTCGTTCGGCCGTCGCGGTCAGCCGGGCGACGTGCGCCAGGGCGTCGTCCTCGCGGTAGTGTCCGGGCAGCGCCAGGACGGCCAGCAGGTCGCCGCGCGCGGCACACAGGCGCAGCAGGGCGCGCTGCACGATGAGGAGGGCGTCGGGGCGGTAGTCCTTGACCGCGGCGGCCTGCCAGCCGCCGGGCGGCGCCACGCGGACCACGATCCCCTTCGACCAGTCGCTCGCGACTCCCCCGACGGCGGCGCTGGCGCGGTAGTAGTAATCTCCCGGCCGACGCGCGTAGAGGTCGAGGCGGTTGTCCTTCCCGGCGTTGAGCGGGACGGCATCGCTGTAATCGGGCCGGGTCGCCTCCTCCACGACGTAGGAGGCACCCGGGAGGGCGGTCCACTCCAGGGAAAAGGTCCCGGAGAGTGAAGGCGCGTCGGCGAGGGCGAGGGTCGGCGGAGCGACCGGGGGGCGAGGACACGGGGCGAACCCCGCCGCGCCGGTGGCGGTGGGCCGAGGCGCATCCTGAGGCGGAGGAGGCGAGTCCTGATCGCCGCGCGTCCAGCCGCGGTGAACCGCGTCGGGCACCACGATCAGCGCGGCCTCGTCGATCCCCAGCGCCGCATAGATCCCGTGCAGCGACCGCGGCGTGAGCCCCTGGTCCGGTCGGGGCGCCTGGTAGCGAAGGAAATCGGCCTCGGCCAGGAGGTCTTCGACGTCGGCTTCGAGCAGGGGCCGCAGCGCCGCCGGGTCGTCGTCGCCCAGGAACAACCCGGCGCCGAAGTGGGCGAGCCCGTCGCGCTCCAGGGCGGTGCCCGAGAGTGCATCCGGTCCGAGGAAGCTGTCCGGGAACAGCGCCATCCCCAGAGGGAACGAGAAGGCGTCGTCCGGCGCGACGCCTCCCGCCAGAGGGAAGCGCGGGTCGGCGGCCGCCCGGCGCAGCCCGGCGTGGTCCGTGTCCGCGGCCGAGGGATCGTTCCCGTACAGCGCCACGTCGTCCGGCAGCGCCCCCCAGTACGACGGATGGCGTGCCACGCAACCCAGGCCGTTCCAGCGCACCGGGTAGCCGTCATCTTGCCGTACCCAGAGGTCGAACGTGAGGCGTTCCACGGCCGAGGCCGCGGCCGGGACCGAGTCCGGCGGCCCCTTCATCTGCCAGAACCCCGGACCCAACAGCTGCGTCCGCTGCCCGAGGGGCGACCCTCCGTCCGCCGCGGCGCGCACGTCCCGGACCAGGAGCCAGAACGAATCGCCGCCGAAATCGGCGCGCGCGAGTGATCCCGGCGTCGGCGCGTCGGCCAGCGCACAGCGCACGTCGAGGGTGACGCCTTGGCCCGCGGAAGTCGGCGGTCCGTCCACGGAGAACGAAGCACCCGCACCGTCGTGCGCGAACGTCCGCAGTGTTCCCGAGCCGGCGGAAGGAGTGAAGCTCCCCGCGGCGCGCAGCCACAGTGCCGAGCCGCCGCTGACCCGCACCGCGACCTCGCCTTTCTTGACCGCTTCGGGAGCCGTCCACACGGCCTGCACCGCGAAGAGTTGCATGTACCCCTCGGCGTCGTAGCTCATACGCAGGAGGTCGCCGGGGGCGAGGTCGGTCTGCGCCGGGGCCGTGAACTCGAGGATCTGCCGCAGGGGCAGGACGGACCCGCCGCCGATGGGTTCGGCGCCCAGGCTGGCGCCGACGCGCAGGCCGTCGGACCAACTCCCTTCGGAACGCGCCCGCGCGAACGCCGGCACGACCGACCCGTCACGGCGCAGCCGCGCCAGGCCGGGGATGGGGAACCAGTTGCCGCGGGCGGCGCCGGCGACTCGCACCACCCAGCAGCGCCGGCCGCCGTTGCGGAAGAAGGCGCGCACGGCGGGGGCGAGGTGGGCGTGGGCCGTCGCGCCCTGGTCCGGGTCCCAGGCCAGAGGCGCGTCGCCGCCGAAGAGGGCGGCGAAGTGGGTCGGGTCCTCGACGGCGACCGGCGTTTGGAGCGGGCCGGACGCGGCGAAGCCGACGAAGACGGCCACGTCCATGCGCGGCAGCACCGTCGCCGGGGGCGGCGGTTGGACGACAAAGCTGATGCCAGGGAGTCGGCGCGCGGCGGCGGTCACGGTTAAGCCATCTCCAGGCGCTCGTAAGCCAGGACCAACTCTTCCATCGCCACGTCGGTCCCCTTGGCGTTGAGCGGCCCGCTGGTGTGCTTGATGATCCGCGCCCGCAGCAGCTTCCACTCCTGCACGACGGCGGTGTGGTCCTCGTTCTGCAGCTGGATGACGACGGTGCGGTACGCCGTCTGATCGCCGTTGCGGATCTGGTTGAGCCACTGATAGAGGGTCAGTGAACCGATCACGCCGCGCTTGAGCGTCACGTCGGTGGCCTTGTTGAGGCCGGTGATCTTGCGAACGCTGTTCTCCTTCTCGTTGCCGTTGCGGTACTCGGCGACGGTCACCTCCATGCCGATGCCGCTGCACTCCTGGAAGCCGGCGTCGGCGCCGTCGGTCTTGCCGTCGCCGAGGTCCACCAGGAAGTTGAACTGCACATAAGGGCGGTCGCGTAATACAGCCATTCTTCGGATCCCTCACGTTGGGGCGGGCGCGGTTCAGATCTTGCGGCCGGCGGTGAACTGGCCGATGCGGAAGATGACGAACTCGGCCGGGTAGAGCGGGGCGACGCCGATGAGGCAGACCAGCCGGCCGTTGTCCAGGTCGTTCTGCGTCATCGTCGAGCGGTCGCAGCGGACGAAGTAAGCGCTTTCCGGCTTGTCGCCGAAGAGAGCCCCCGACTGCCACTCGTTGAGGAGGAAGTCTTCGATGGTGCGGCGGACGGTGGCCCAGAGGACCGGGCCGTTCGGCTCGAAGACCGCGAACTGCGTCCCCTTATCGACGGAGTGTTCCAGGTAGGCGAAGTAGCGGCGCAGGTTGACGTACTTCCACTCGGAGTCCGACGAGATGGTGCGGGCGCCCCAGAGGCGGTAGCCGCGGCCCTCGAAGAAGCGGAAGCAGTTGACCCCCGCGGGGTTGAGAACCTCCTGCTGGCCCTTATTCAGCATCACCTCGAAGCCCAGCGCCAGGTTGACGACCTCGTTGGCCGGCGCCTTCCAGACGCCGCGGTTGACGTCGTTGCGGGCGTAGATGCCGGCCACGAAGCCGGACGGCGGCACGACGATCTCGGTGTCGGTCAGCGGGTCGAGGATGCGCACCCAGGGGTAATACAGGGCGGCGTGGCTGCTGTCGTACTTGGCGCGGAGGTCGAGGACGGCGCTGACGCTCTCGCCCTCGCCGCTATCGAGGACGGCGATCCGGTACTTCATTTTCTCGGCGTGGACGATGAGGTGGCTGAGGATGGTCCTCGCGTCGAGCTTGTACTCGTGGTCCAGGCGGTACGTGGACCCCGGCGCCGCCACGATCGAAATGTCGTCGATGTCCTCGAAGGCCGCCAGGCCGAACTTGTAGACGCTGCCCGGGTCGGCCGACCCCTCGTATTCGCCGGCGGTGGGCCGCTGCCCGTCGTTGCCGCCGTCCAGCAGCACCTGGAAGGAGCGGTCGGCGTCGGTGGACGCCGCGTCGTCCAGCTTCTTGCGGAGATCCACGCCCTTGGCCTGGGCCGCCCGGAAGAGGACCTCGAGCACGTCCAGCCCCGTCTTGAGCTGGGTGTTCGGGAGGGCGGAATTGTCCCCGGAGGTGAAGATCAGCGGGACCGAGCGCGTCTGGTCGGGGCTGGTAAAGGCGACGGCGAATTGATCGAACAGGTCGTCGGGCGTGTCCCCCTGCTTGTGCCGGAAGTCGAGCGGCAGACCGCTCCAGACTCGGGACCCGCCGCTGCCGTCGAGGGCTTGGGCCGCGACGGTGAGGGTGACGACGCGCACCTGGTCGAAGGCCGGGTCGAGCTGGCCGAGGGTCAGCCGGGTCGGGGCGCCGGGCGGGCTGGCGAGGGGGCTGATGAGGGAATCGTTCGGGTCGAACTCGAAGTGCCAGGCCCACTGCCCGGTCGCCGGATCGACCTCCCAGCGGGCGACGTAATAGCGGCCCACGCCCTCGACGAGCGGGCTGGGGAGCGGGCTGGCCCACGACGGGTGGGTGATGCGGACGAGGTCGTAATTGCGCAACCCGGGCACGCCGACCTGGCCCTGGTCGCGCGTGAGGATGTTCTGGCCCGGGCGCAGCGTCAGGGTGACTTGCATTTTCCCCATCTGACCGGGGAAACGGGCGACGATGCGGAGGGCGCCGGCGGGGTTGGCGGTTGCCAGGGCGGGCGACGGCAGCGCGGCCTGCGCCTGGCCCGAGAAGGGGTCGGTGCCGTCGGTCCGCCGGAAGACGCGGACGATATAGAGCCGCTTGCCGCCCTCCTCGAAGAACGCCCGCACGGCGTGCCACACGTAGTTGTGCATCGGGTCGAGGGGCGACGCGGCCTTCGTCGTCGGGTCCACCGACGTGAAGTTGAGCTGCTGCCGCCCGCCGTAGACCTGTTCGAAGTCGCCGAGGCTGGTGATGACGTCGGAGGGCATGTTGGTCGGGCCGTAGCGCGTCGGCCCGATGAAGCCGGTCGTGGTGGTGCTGACCCCCTCGATCGACTTGGCCCGGAACGAGACTTCCTCGACGTAGACGCCGGGGGCAAGGTATTCAGGCATGGCTTCCTCGTGCGGAGGACTACGGCGGCGACGCCGCCGCGGTGACGTACAGAGTCGGCAGGCGGGCTCGGGTGGCGGAGTCCTCGGTCCGCACGACGAGTTCCTGCCCGAAAAGCAATTGCGCCTCGTTCAGCGGCCGGCTCAGGGTCGTGTTCGCCCAGAGGAAGGCGGCCCGCTGTCCGAGCGTGGCACACAGGTCCGGGGCGGACGACGGCGGCCGCCGGGCGTAGGCGGCGCGGAGCGCGACGGCCCAGCGCTGTCGCGCCAGCGGCACGGCGGCGCCGCCCGGCGGCGACCCGGGGGCCGCCGACGGCATCGCCGGCTCGGGGTACGGGAAGAGGACCGCGACGCGCCCCCTGGCGTCGGCGATGCCTTGCGCCGGCGGCTGTCCCGGCGCCGCCACCTCCAGCACGGCCCAGGCGGCCGCCGCCCCGGCGAACGAGTCCCACAACTCGGCGCGGACGACGGCCATCCCCGCGGGCACCGGGCGGGCCGGGGCGGAGAAGAGCGGCACGGCCGGAGGACCGGGCGCGACCGGCGAGGCGAGCGGCGACGCCACGGCGGCGCAGTCCCAGGTGTACACACCGCGGTGCGGCAGGTCGGCCGTGAGCGAGAACGGTTGATAGCGGCCGGCGGGGTCGCTCACCTCGACCACGAAGCGCCGCGTCCGCGGCGGGCCGGCCCAGTAGGTCCAGTAGGCGTCGTCGCCGGCCCCGGTCTCCGCCGCGTGCAGGCCCGGCAAGCCCGCGAAGGCGTACACCCCTCCGGGGGTGGTAAAAGCCGGAACGCGCCGACCGCCCTGGCCCTCGGGGTAGGCCGTGACCGTGAGGCCGTCGCCGATCATCGTTTCGAGTACCGCGTCCCAAAAGCGCAGGCCGAGCGGAGTCACGCGCGTGAGGGTGTCCAGGGTGCGGGCCGGGGCGCTCATGACGCGGCCTCCTTGGCCAGGGTGAACTGATGCGCCTGCACCGGCGGGCCGCCCGCGAGTTCCAGGTCCGAATCGAGCAGCACCAGGCGCGCGACGTAGGTGACCGAGAGTTGCCAGTCGGCCCGCAGCCCTTGCCAGACGCCGGTGATGTCCTGGATGGAGAGGGGTTCGCAGATCAATTCCACCGTCTCCGAGGGACGAAAGGTGTCGTGTTCGGGGCCGGCGGCGTTGAGCAGGCCGGCGGGCAGAATCGCCGTGTCCTCCAGCAACCGCATCGCCCAGCCGAGCAGGCGTTGCTGCTTGACCGCCTGCTCGCCCCAGGGGGTCAGGAGGTAGTACAGGTCGAGCGGCAAGGAGGGGCGGTAGCGCCGGCCGTCGGGGGCCACCCGGGCGGGGCGGTTGCGCTGGCTGCCGTTGATGCCCACCCGGTACTGGAACAGCGAGACGCCCTCCTTCATCGGCCCGGTCTGGTAGTCGTTGGCCTGAATGACCTTGAACTGCGCCGCGGGAAACTCGGCGCGCGGGCAGCCGTCGCCCAGCAGACGACAAATCGCCTCTCCGACAGCGGCAATCGCATGGTAGGTCGCCACGTGTCCCTCCCTCGTCGGGCGGCGGGTCGCGGACCCGTTCGACGAAAATGCTGCAGGGTACAGGATAAAGGGGGTCGCGCCGCGGAAGCAAACGCGAAGGGGCCGGCCGGGGCGATTTCGGACTCGGAATCTGCGAGTTGTAAGGGTTGCGCAGACTGTGACGCGGAGAATGACCTGGCGCGTCTCTCGCGGCGGGCGTCCGGGCCACTCCGGAGTCATTCGGAGCGCGTTGCCGCCGCGGGTAATTTTTCGCCCTCTTTTTTCTCTTCTCTGCGCTCTCTGCGTTCTCCGCGGTGAGTTCTTTTGCGTGCCCTTATGGACACGGGCCGGATCGGTGGTATCCTGCTGTCGGTCGGCGCGACGGCGCCGCGACGGGCTCACCCCTAGGAGAGACGCACATGTTCGACCTGACGCGACGGGATTTCCTGCGTACCGCCGGCGCCGCCGCAGGCGCGCTGGCGCTGGCGCCGCTCGGCGCCCGCGCCGCCGAAGACAAGCCGGGCGGCTTCACGCTGCCGAAGCTGCCCTACGCCTTCGACGCCCTGGAGGACGCCATCGACGCCAAGACGATGGAGATCCACCACGACCGCCATCACAAGACCTACGTCGACAACCTCAACAAGGCGCTGGCGGCGCACCCCGATTACCTGAAGATGAACATCGGCGAGCTGATGCGCGCCGTGGACAAGATGCCGCAGGAGATTCGCCAGGCCGTCATCAACAACGGCGGCGGACACCTCAACCACTACCTGTTCTGGCAGATGATGGCCCCCGCGGGCAAGCGCGGCGAGCCGAAGGGGGAACTGCTCAAGGGGATCGACGAGGCGTTCGGCAGCCTCGACAAGTTCAAGGCGGCGCTGGCCGACGCGGCGATGAAGCGCTTCGGCAGCGGCTGGGCCTGGCTGGTCCACGACAAGGGCAAGCTCGCGGTCGTCAGCACGGCGAACCAGGACCCGCCGATCCTGAAGGGCCAGCACCCGCTGCTCGGCGTCGACGTCTGGGAGCACGCCTACTACCTGCGCTACCAGAACAAGCGCGCCGACTACGTCGCCGCCTGGTGGAAGGTCGTCGACTGGAACTACGTCGCGGAGCGCCACAACCACGCGGCTAAGGGGTAACGCCCCCGAGCCGCTCGCGGCTTCGCACCGTGCGAAGCCGCGGCGGCCTTTCACTTCTTCGGCGCCAGCAGTTCGCTGCGCAGCAGGCCGATCCCGCCGACTTCGGTCCACTCGCCCGCCATCGTGCGGTCCTTGGCGACGGTGTAGACCGCGATGCCCCCCATCTCCTTGTTGGTGAACGAAACCGACAGCACGTTGCCCCGGCGCAGGCCGACGCCGACGGCCATCAGCCCGCCGCCCTTCGCCCAGCTGACGGCGTAGGCGTCGCCGACGCGGCGGATCTCGACCTTCGCCGTATACTTGTTACCGTCCATCTCGGTGCCCTGGCAGTCGTAGACGCCGGCGATGTCCGGCTCGTCGGCGGCCTTGGCGCGCTTGTAGACGGCGACGAACAGGCCGGAGTCGGCGGTCGACTTGAACTCCTTGGGGCGCTCGCGGCCGGCGGTGTCGTAGCAGACGCGCAGCGTGTTCCCCTTCAGCTCGTAGATGCCGAGCATGGTGATGTTGCGGAACGGCCCGACGAGGATTTTCAGGTCGACGGCGCCGGGCGTCTCCGGGTCGAGAGTGAACTGGCCGGCCTGCACGAGTTCGGCGGCGTCCTTCATCATGACGCTGTTGCCGCCGAAGAAGATCGTCTTCCGGCGCAGGGAGCGGGCGGTGGCGGCCTTGCCCTCCTCCTCGAATGACTCGTACTGCCAGAGCCCTTGCATGTTCGACCGGGCGGCCTTGGCCGCCTCCTCGCCCGTTGTCGCCTTCTTGTCGTCGGCCGAGCCGGCCGGCGCGCCCCCGAGGACGCACGCCACCGCCAGGGCCAGGGCCGCCGAAACCGTCCGCTTCATGAGTAACCTCCTGTACGGGTAGGAGAACCGTCGTCCTCAGCATAACCGGACGGAGGAGAATTGCCAACGCGAGACGCGGCCGACGGCGGGGAAAGACCGCCGTCGGCCGCGTCTCAGCCGTACTCTTCGGTGACTGCGCCCGGTTGGGTTCGCCGGGTCGGGATTGCGATCCTGATAACGTTAAGGTTTCAGGACGGCATCGGCGGTACACCGATCAGCTCACGGGAATCACATCCAGCCAGTATTCATTCAATTCCTTCCGCTTGTTGAACGTCAAAGGAACATTCGGCACGCCGGGCTCCGTCCACGTATCGCCTGGCGAAAAGCTATCGAAATCGCCAAAGGCAAGGGAGTAGGTGAGGAAGTTGAAGGACCCGGACGACGGCCTGTAGGCGGGGTCTCTATCTACGATCAGGGAACCGCCCAGAAAGATATCTCCACCAGATTGATCGGGGTTTTCTTGGATGTTCAACCTGCCATACACACCGTTCCTATCAAAAGAAATCTTAAGATTGGCATTGGCGGAATTGACCGTGTACGAGCCGAAGACATTCAGAGTTCCAGGTTGACTGCCAAGACCGGGATGAACCGTGGCCTGTTGGGCCTGGTCGATCTGGTCGCCCACATCGATGTCGCCATAGATCGACCCGACGCCATCGAGTACACCGGCAAGAAGGCTGAACAACCCCTCGAGATTGCCGCCGTTCAGCTGGACATCAGCACTATTATTGGTTTGATTTCAGACATTAACGAGCTTTATTCTCCCAGATCGGATAGAAACCAGCCCTTCGTTCTGCACCCACAACTGGATGCTGGATTTTCCTCCGCCGAGTGCCTTCGTAAGGGTCGCGCCGGGAGCATTGTGAAAAGGAGGCGGATTGTTGAAATTATCCTTATCGCCAGCGATTGTACCGTCAGAATTAAAGACGAATTGGCCCTTGTTCTCAATTTTGCCGATTATATCGATCTTTAATATTCCCGAAGTCTGGTAATTAATTGTCCCGCTGTTCGTAATTTGATTGGCGGTAATGGTGCCCGTGTTATTTAAGGCGAGGGTTGCGCCGGCGCTCACTTCCAGACGATCAATCCTGCCGCCGCTCCAGTTGCCTTGGCCTTTGAGTCTGAGGACGGACGTCGCTCCTGGGGCGGCGATCAAGATTTTCCCCTGATTGCCGCTCATGGCGAAGTTCCCGTTCACCGTCAGTGCGCCGGCGACGTCCTGAATCGTGATCGTACTCAGGTAGTTGGAGGCCACGGTCAAGTCCTGGAAACTACCGCCGCCCGCAATGTCATCAGTGGAATCTACGTTCGTGCCGTTCTTGGGACCCGCGACCGCAGTGGCGTCGAAGATCAGGCTGTCGCCTGGTTGCGGGGCCACAGCCTTTCCGACGGCCGCGCCGCTCGTACTGCTGACCACCGCCCAGTTATCTTTGGTTTGCCACAGTTGATCTCCTCCGAACGAGGGGGGGGGTGCCGATCCACAAGAGAGTGTTCGCCAGAAGGTCGCGTCCTTCCAGCGATTCGCACACGAGTTTCCTCGACCGTGCCACGGGACGACGAGCCGTCCGGAAAGCGCCGATCAGCGACAGCAGGGCGGCGACGTAGGGGAACAGGGACTTCGTCATGGCAGAATCTCCAAGAGTTTCCTTGAAAACCACCTATTCCGGCTGAGAGCCGGCCTGGTACCGAGAGTATTGTCAGGATGTCGTCCGGGCTGCGGCGGGCGTCGCCTTCCGCAGCCGGGACGACATTGCGCCGAAATCGTGTACCGCACTTGCGATCCGTTGCCTGTGCTTATTATCGCAATTAAGCCTAGTGCCCCGTCCAGACTGAATTTTCGGGTTGCTAAAACCGTCGATTTTGGGGAAGCTCCACGTCAACAAGGAGGTTCCCATGAACAAGAAGTACATCGTGCGGCTCACGGACTACGAACGAGCGGTTTGCGAAGCGACC
>JBBROG010000197.1:0-16454 GCA_038229635.1 Gemmatales bacterium | reverse complement strand
CCGCGGGTCGGTGAGTTGTTGCAGGGCCGCGCGCAGGGAGAGCGCAGGGACGGTTGACATGGGAGTCCTTCCAAAGGGGAAACGGTCAACTCCTGACAAGTCAACAGGATAACGAGGAAAGTAGACTTTGCAATCCTCCTGGCGGTACAGGCCCGCCCTTGGCGTCTCGCCCGCGATCCCGGTATGCTTCGTGAAGGGACCGCGTGAGGCCACGAGTCCGAAACGGGGGGAGACGGTGGACGAACGTCAGGCCGATCCGAAGCCGGGGGCGTCGCTGCAAGGACTGCTCGGTTATCTCAACTTCTCCGAGGGGCGCCCGGACCCGCGCTTCCAGAAGGCGCTGGAGGACGCTTACGCCTCGCTGGAGGCGCAGGGCCTCGACCGCCCCTGGGAGGCGCTGTACGACTGGCTCCGCGCCGAGTTGGCCCGGCTGAAGGGGGACGGCGGCGCCTTCCGCGACGCCGCCCAGGTCGAGGCGGTCGCCAGCCTGACCTTCGCGCGCCTGCTGCCGGCCTACCGGCGCCATCACGCCGACCTCCTCGCCCACCAGGGCGAGCGCGACCTGTTCACGCCGTTCTTCCTCGCCCGCGCCGTGGAGGCCGTGCTCGCGCAAGGCGGGCCGTGGGACGAGGAAGAGCGCGTCGTCGGCGGCGCGCTGCGGCAGCTCAACGACTTCGCCGGTCACCGGCCCGTCGCCATCCTCGAAACGCGGCCGCGCGGCGAGCCCTACGACCACGAGAAGGTACGCCCCATCCCGCTCTTCCTGCGCGGCGTCGGCGTCGCCCGCGGCCCCTACCACGACCTCGTCGCCCGCGGCCTCGACGTCCTGGCCGCCACCGACCGCGACCTCCTGGAGGAGGCCGGCTTCGACCTCGACCTGCTCGACGAGTTGGCCCTCGACCCGCGCGCCTTCGACTTCAACCACCCCGTCAACCGCCGGCCCAATTACGTCTTCGGCGAGTGGGATCCTCACCAGATCGACAATCAGGGGCGCTACCGCCGCTACGTCGTCCGCCAGATCACCCTCGACGCCCTGCGCGAGCGCGTCGAGCGGCCCGACCCCCTCGAACGGAGCGAGGCGCTGGCCGAGGCCGCCGTCGTCTTCGCCGGCACGCTGCTCATGGCGGCGATGACCGGCGGCGCCGGGCCGTCCTGGCACGACTCGACGACGACGCTGACCACGCTGGTGCCGCGCATCGCCCGCCTGCGCGACGGCTTCTACCGGCAGGCGCTGGAGCGCTACGGCGACACGAGCCCGCACGGGGCGCGGCTGCGCCAGGAAGCGGCCTCCCTGCGCCAGCCGTTCGGCGGGGCGCGGCAGCAACTCAACGCCGCCCTGGCGCGGAGCCGCGCCTTCCAGTTGCAGCAGCGGCACCTCGCCCTGCTGTTCGCCGAGATGGGCTACCCGGACGCCGGCCGCGAAGAGGCACGCCACATCGCCGCCGCGTCGGTGCGCCTCCTCGGCGACGTCCACGGGCGCCTGACGACCGGGGCCGCCCTGGTCGAGCGCGGCGACCCGGCCGCGGCGGCGGCGCTGCTGCCGGAGGTCGAGGACCTCGTCAAGCGCGGCATCGGCTGCGGCGCGCTCGCCGACCCGTGGAACGTCCTCGGCTTCCAGGGACTGTTCCCCATCTTCCCCGCGCGCGAGGACGCCGTGCGCGACCAGCGCGTCCACGAGCTGGTGGGCGTGATGGAGCGGCTCTTCAGCCTGTACGCGCGCGTCCTGAGCGAGGCGGCGGCGCGCGGCGCGGGCGCCCTCGTCGAGTCGGCGGGCGCGGGGATGAAGCGCCTCGCCGCCTGGTGGGACCGCTTCGCCACGACCACCGTGAGCGAGGTCCACCCCGTCGCCGGCGGCGAGGCGCTGACGTCGGCCCGGCAGGTGGCCGCCGCCCTGGCGCGCTGGCACGAGCGCGGCGAGGCCGGCGCCGACCTCGCCTTCTGGCGGCAGCACCTCGAACATTTCCGCTCGCCCAAGGCGTTCGCGCTCGTCGTCGAGGCGCTGCTGCGCAAGGCCGACTACCGCGCCTCGATGGGCCTGCTCGTCAACTGGGTCAGTCAGGCCGAGGAAATCCCCCTCGAGGAAGGCGAATACTCGTTCCCCACGCTGGCGATGCAGTGGATGCTCGGGCTCACCGCCGCCGGCCCCCACGCGCCGGGCGAGCCCGACGCCTGGCCGCTGGCGCGCCGCTTCCTCGACTCGCTGGAGGCGAACGCCGAGGACTACTGGCAGGTGCCGTCGCTCGATGTCGGCGGCGGCAGCCCCGACGAGGGCGACGAGGAGGAAGAGGACCTGTTCGGGGCGGCTTACGAGGGCGTCACCTACCAGGACAGCACGGACGACGACGAGGGCGCCGTCGCCGACGGCGGCGAGCCGACCGACGCCTTCGACCTGGAGGAGGAGGGCGAGCGCCTCAACGGGCGCCTGCACTTCCTGACGACGGTCGCCCGGCTGTGGCACGTCGGCGCCCGCCGCCAGATCGGCCCCTCCGCGGACCGCGCCGACGCCCTCGGGCGCTGGCTGGAGACCGCCCGCGGCAACCGCGACCAGCTCCTCGCCCTCCTCGACGACGTCCACGCCTACCCCGTGCCCGAGCCCGTCGGGGACTTCGACGCCCTCGTCGAATACGACCGGCGGCGCTCCCTCAAGGAGCAATTGCTGCACGCCGTCGTCGGCACCTGCCTGGAGACGGAGCTGGCCGTCGGCGCCCTCGAAGGCGCCCTCGGCCGCGACGAGACGCCGGCGGAAGAGGCGCCTTACTCGGCGCGCTGGGGCCGGCTGGCGGTACTCCTGGAGCGGGCCGTCCAGAGCCACGACCCCGAGGCGGTCCGCCGCGCCCTGCCGCCGTTCCTGCACGCCTTCCAGGAGGAGCCGCTGTTGTTCGCGCCGGTCTCCGAGGGCGGCGACCCGCGCCAGGTGCTGCGCGTCCGCCTCAACCAGGCCCTCGTCCGCGCCCTCGTGTCGGTCCTGCCGCGCCTGGGCCTCCTGCGCGAGACCTACCACGTCCTGAAGGCGGCGCGCGGCATGGAAGTCGCCCACCCGCCGCAGGGGCGCGGTGTCACGGAGTTCAACGGCCTCTTTCAGGCGGCTTACCAGGGCGTCGTCGAGTGCGTCGTCGACTCCGCCGCGACGTGGGACGACGGCCTCGCCGACGACTCCGACCTCGTCGACATGCTGGAGCAGTTGTCCACGCCGTTCCTCGGCCTGTGGATCGACCACAGCCGCACCCTGCAGCTGTCGACGCTGGAGGCGGTGCGCTCCGAGGAGGAGTGGGAGCGGCTGTTCGACTTCGTCCGCCGCTACGGCCGCGACCTGTTCGACGCCCGCTTCCTGACGCTCGGCAACCTGCGCGGCATTCTGCACCGCGGCCTCGGCGCTTACCTCGACTACCTGCGCGACAACCCCGACCCGCTGCGCCCCGTGCGGCTGATCGAAGACCTGGACCGAACCGTCGCGCGCGAGGAGGCGGCGGCGCGCCTGCAAGTGATCCTGCAAGCGGTCGTCGAGAACTACGAGGAGTACAAGGATTTCAACGCCACGACGACCCAGTCGGACTACGGCGACAACCTGTACGTCCTGCTCGACTTCCTGCGCCTGAAGGCGAGCTACGAGCGGCAGGCGTGGCACTTCCGGCCGCTGGTGATGGCCCACGACGTCCTGGCGCGGAAGGGACGCGGCGAGACGGCGGTGCTGTGGGAGGAGGAGTTCGCGCAGCTCACGCAGGAACCGGCGGCCGATCATTTGGAGCAACTGGCCGCATTGGAGCGCGAGCATCGCCTGCGCCTCGGCACCATCGCCGACCGCTTGCAGGAGCGTTTCGTCAAACCGCTGGCCCTCGACCGCCTGTGTGCCCTCGTCGAGCCGTCGATGGCCGAGGCGCGCCAGGCCGGGGAGCGGCCGGCGTTCGAGCGCCTGCGCCGCGAGCTGCAGCCGCTGACCGCGACGCCGACCGGCGTCGGCCTGGACGTGCCGCAGTGGCTGCGCCGCCTGGAGTCGGAGGTGCAGCGCTTTCGCTCGGCGCACACCGCCGTCGCGTCGCTGGCCGAGGGCCTGTTCCGCGTGCCGGCGCGCACCCTGTCGTATCAGGAGATGATGGACCAGGTGGAGGCGTTCGAGGCGCCGTCGGGGGAGTGACCCGGCGGCGTCGCTGAGTCGGAGCTTGCGGCGACAAATTCGCGGCGATTCGCGCCGGGGGCGTTGACACAACCCGCGACGTCGCTTAGTCTTTCCCCTTATCGCAGCGCCCCCGATCCCTCGCGCTCCCTTTTCCGGCCGGAGTCGCCGCGGCGCCCGTCGCACGGGACGCCTCTCCGGCTCAGGGACTGCGCGGCTCGGAGGGACGGCGGAGCGGGCCGGCGCCCGACTCTCAGGCGGCGCGACAGTCAATCCCCACACCGCGGGCAAAGGTCATGAACAACGGAACGGGACACAATTCGGGCCGGCTCCTGTGGGCCGGCTTCTTCGCCATCTTCGCGTCCGGCGTCGGCTTCTCCGTGCGCGGCGGCATCCTCCTCGACTGGTCCCGGGAGTACGGCTTTACCAACTCCGAGTTGGGCGCCATCTCCGGCGGCGGGCTCGTCGGCTTCGGCATCATTATCCTCATCGGCTCGATCCTTGCCGACAAAGTCGGCTACGGGCGGCTGATGGTGTTCGCCTTCCTCATGCACCTGCTCTCGGCCGCCCTGCAGATGGCGACCGGGCAGATCTACGCCTCCTTCGGCCGCGAGGGCGTCTTCTGGAGCCTCACCGCCGCCATGTGGATGTTCTCCATCGCCAACGGCACCTGCGAGGCCGTCGTCAACCCGATGGTGGCGACGCTTTACCCGAGTCAAAAGACCCATTACCTCAACATCCTGCACGCCGGCTGGCCGGGCGGCCTGATCGCCGGCGGCCTCATCGCCTTCTTCATGACCGGCGGCGACCTCATGGGATTCCAGCCGTTCCCGCAAAAAGTCCACTGGCTCATCCAGATGTCGCTCTTCCTCGTGCCGACGTTCCTGTACGGCGCCCTGATGATCGGCCAGTCCTTCCCGAAGTCGGAGGCGGCCGAGGCGGGCGTGGACTACGGCTCGATGTTTCTCCAGCTGCTCGCGCCGCTCATGATCCTGCTGCTGCTGATCCACGCGATGGTCGGCTACGTCGAGCTGGGTACGGACAGCTGGATCAGCAAGATCACCGGCAGCATCATGGCCGACCCGAAGCGCGGCCTGCTCCTGTTCGTCTACACGTCGGGCCTGATGTTCGCGCTGCGCTTCTTCGCGGGACCCATCGTACACCGCCTGTCGCCGGTCGGCCTCCTGCTGGTGAGCGCCGTGCTGGCGGCGACCGGGCTCTACCTGCTCAGCGGCGCGGACGGCGTCTACTTCTGCGTCGCCGCCGCGACCGTTTACGGCATGGGCAAGACGTTCTTCTGGCCGACGATGCTCGCCGTCGTCTCGGAGCGTTTCCCCAAGGGGGGCGCGATCACCATCGGGGCCGTCGGCGGCATTGGCATGCTGTCGGCCGGCTGGCTGGGCACCCCCGTGATCGGCCACCAGCAGGACTATTTCGCGTCCGCCAAGCTCAAGGAGTTGTCAGCCCCGACTTTCGAGCGCTACGCGGTGAGCCAGGAGAAGACCATTTACGGCTTCTCGCCCGTCAAAGGTCTGGACGGGGCCAAGGTCGGCGTCCTCGAGGACAAGGGGGCGGATCTGGAGCGAGTCGTCGCGATCGACAAGCAGGCCGGCGCGAAGGACAAGGGCGCCGAAGCCCGCGCCGAGTTGGCGTCGTGGTGGGAGACCAAGGGCAAAGAAAACGCGAGCGCGGACGCCGAGCCGATCAAGGACGCCAGCCTGTTCGGCGGGCGGCAGGCGCTGCTCTACACCGCCGCCGTCCCGGCGACGATGGCCGTGCTCTACCTGCTGCTCCTGCTCTACTTCAAGGCGACCGGCGGCTACAAGCCCGTCCACATCGATATCTCCGGCGCCAGAGTCAAGGGCAAGGGTTGGACCGACGAAGCGTAGGACGGACCGAGTCGCGCCTGCGCGGGAGACGCTCCCGCGCGGGCGCGTGTAACGCCCTGTCAGGGCGGGAGGCGTCGTACCTGCTCGTCGAGCCAGCGGCGCAGGTCCGGTTGACGGCCCTCCGGGGTCATGCGGCGGAGCGTCTCGTACTCCGCCAGCGCCTCCTGCTTCGTGCCCGCGCCCAGAAGGCACTGCACTAACAAGCTTCTCGACGCGGCGTTGGTGGGCTCGAGCCGGAGGGCTTGCCGGCACTCGCGGGCGGCGCGGCCCCATTCCCCCCGGCGAAACGAGGCGACGGCCAGCCCGTGAGGGTACGACCGGCGCCAGGGATTCACGCTCACCGCGCGCTCGAGGTACGAACGAGCGGCTTCGGTGTGATTCATCTCCAGGCAGAGGATTCCCGCGCTGTGCAGCGCGGCTTCAAACTCCGGCCGGTCAGCCAGGACGTTTTCAAAGGCGGCCAGCGCGTCTTCCCGGCGCCCCAGATTCCAGAGGGCGTCTCCCTTCGCCTTGAGCGCCGCCGCGTCATGCTTGTCGCGCGCGGTTGCCTCTTCCAGCAGCGGCAACGCCGTCCCCGCGAATTGGCGCGCGACGGCGTCCGGCATGCCGCGATTGAGCATCGCCATCAAGGCCAGACCGCGATTCCGGGACAGGTCTTGCTCCGGCAGGCCGTCGAAGTCGCGGGGAAACGGCACCAGGTCGGCAGGCCCCGGCGTCGGACGTTGCGCGGGCGGCGGGGTCGAGGCGGCGGCGCGGCGCGGCACACGGTGGTCGGTCATCGCGGCGTGGCTGACTTCGCTGCCGGTGCGCGGCATGTGGCAGGCGACGCAGCTATCTTCCTTGTTTTTCTCCCGCCGCGCGGCCGAGGGCAGGCTACAACTCGCTTCGGTGTGACATTGCAGACAGCGTTTCCGGTAGTGGGCGACCTTCTCCTCCGGCGCGGGCTGTTTGTGCGGGTCGTGGCAGGAAACGCACCCCAATTTCTTCGGCTCCCGACTGGCGTTGTAGCAGCGGCTGGCGGCCATCTGCTCGACCGAACTGACGAACTTGAAATCGGCACCGCGCTCGCGCCCGTCGACGAAGTCCAGCAGGAACAAGTGCAAGGGAAGCCCCGGCCGGTAGTCGAAGTCCGACCGTCCCCGGCTGACGACGCGCTCCTCGCCTTGCAGGTGGCACTGGCGGCACACCGCCTCGCGCAGCGAATGTTCGAGTCGCGCGGGGTTGACGATGGTGTCGTCCGGCCCGGCCGCCGCCTCGCCCTTCGACTGGCGCCGGACGTGTAACTCTCCCGGCCCGTGACAGCGCTCGCAGCCGACGGCGAACCCCTGGAAGATCGGCTGCCGGTAGCGGTTGACCGTGTCGGGGACGTGTTCCGCGTAGTTGCAGTGGCAGAACAGACAGCCGGGCGCGACCGGCCGTCCGAAGTGCTGGTTGTGGATCGCGTAGCTCGGCGACAGGTCCCACCGCTTTCCCTGCGGGTACCACGTGACCGGCGATTGAAAGAGGTAGCCGTCGTGGTTGACGACGTAGCTGCGTGCCCGCGCGCCGGAGCCGACGGCGAATTGCACTTCGGCGGACGTCTCGCCGAGGGAGTCAACGGCCCATTCGCGATGGAAGACGTGGCCCTCGCGGCGCCGGACGTCGTAGTGAAGGCCGGACGCGACGAACGGGTTGGACGCGGCCGGCTCGTACTGCTCGATGGGGGTGGCGCCGGCGACCGGCGCCAGGGCTCGGCCCATCGGGTGTTGGCGATAGCTTTCCGACTGTTCGACATGGCAGTCGGCACAGGCTCGGTCGCCGACGTACTTCACGTCCGGGCGCACGTTCTGGTAGGGCGTGGGGAAGGCGAGGCGTGGGTCGACGTCGTCGGCCCGCGCGGCTCCGGCCTCGGGCGTCTTGCTCGCGCCGTCCGGCCGCCACTTCCAGACGACGGCGAGGCCCAGAAGTCCGAGGACGGGGACAACGAATAAAACCGCCCGCTTTATCCTAAAATGGTAAAAAAGCGGGTCCGCTGACGTTTTGTCGTTCATGGGCAGCCACCGCGATGGGACACGCTCGCCTCGACGTCCTCTGCTCTCGCGGCCTGATTCTATCGCGACGGCGGGCGTCCGCAAACGATTTTCTCACCCGGTGAGATGGTCGGACGCCTTCCGGTCTCACCTTGAGCCTGGCGAAGGTCACAAGGTAGAATGACGGACACTTCAGGAGGGACCGCACATGGCCCGCGCGCCGTCGGAGTTGCCGCACGACTTTCCCGACCGCGTCATCCGCGACGCGCTGCTGCACCCCAACAACCTGCGCGCGGTGCTGCGCGAGGTCGCTCCCGAGGTCGCCGACCGGCTCGCCTACGAGCGTCTGGCGGTCGTCAAGCCGGCCTACCTGCTCGACGACTGGCGCAAGCGCAAGCGCGACCTGTTGGTGCGGATACCGTTCCGCGACGCCGAGGGGCGCGAGGTGCTGATCTGTATCCTGATCGAGCACCAGAGCACGTCCGACCCGGCGATGCCGCTGCGGCTGCTCGTTTACACGGTCTTGCACTGGGAGCAGGAGTGGCGCGCCTGGGAGGAGAAGCACGAGCGCGGCCAGCTGCTGCGCCTGACGCCGGTGATCCCCGTCGTCCTGCACACCGGGCAGGTGGCATGGGACGCGAGCCGCCGCCTGGCCGACCTGTTCGAGGCGCCGGAGGAACTGAAGGCGTGGCTGCCCAAGTGGACCATGCCGCTGTGGGACCTGCCCGAGCATCCCGCCGCCGACTTGCTGAAGAGCGGCGAGCCGTGGTGGCAAGCGCTCGCCGTCGCGCGGGCCGAGAACGAGGGGACCGACGAGTTCCGCCGCGTCATGCAGGAGGCGCTGAAGCGATTAGAACCGCTCGGGCTGTCGGAAAATGTCTACTGGCACCAGCTGGTGAGGCTGGTCCTGTCCTGGTCGCTGTACCGCCGGCCGCGGCGCGAACACGAGGAGTTGATCGGCGCCGCCCGCGCCAGCCAGACGAATGTCGAACTGCAAGAGGAGGTAAAAACCGTGAGCCAGACACTGGAGAAGACCTGGGAAGAAGAGCTTCGCGAAGCGCGTGCAGAGCGTGCGCGGGCCGTGGCAAAGGCCGAAGCCGAGGCCGAAGCCAAGGGCATGGCCAAGGGCATGGCCAAGGGCATGGCCGAGGGCAAGGCCGAGGGCAAGGCCGAGGGCAAGGCCGAGGGCAAGGCCGAGGGCAAGGCCGAGGGCAAGGCCGAGGGCAAGGCCGAGGGCAAGGCCGAGGGCAAGGCCGAGGGCAAAGCTCTCGGCGAAGTTGCCGTCTGCCGCGAAATCCTTCGCACGCTACTGGAGCAGCGATTCGGAACCTTGCCCGACGCCGTGCGGCAACGGATCGACGCCGCCGACGTGGAGCGACTCAAAGACGCCCTCACCCGCATGGTTGCCGTCTCCTCGGCCGAGGAACTGAACCTGTGAGGGGACGGCGACACGGCGGGACGGCGATTCGGTTGCGAGCCGTCCGCCGCTGTGCCATACTCGCTCCTGGCCTTTCATCCGCCCCGGAGAAGAAGCCCATGAGCGCGCTGCCCCTCTTCCTGTCCCTTCTCGCCGTCCCCGGCGCCGGCCCCGACGGCGCCGACCTCGCCCGACAGGCCCATACTGTCCTGAAGGCGCACTGCTATCGCTGTCACGGCCAGGACGGCACCGTCGAGGGCGGGCTCAACTTCGTCCTCGACTTCAAGGCTCTCGTCGGTCGCAAGAAGGTCGTCCCCGGCGACGCGGCCAAGTCGAAGCTCTACAAGCGCCTCGTCGACGCCGACAACCCCATGCCGCCCGAGGACGAGAAGGTCCGCCCCACGAAGGAGGAAATTGCCCTCGTCAAAGCGTGGGTCGACGCCGGCGCGCCGGGACTGCCGGAGGCGGCGCCGCGGCGCGAGCTGATCGCCGACGCCGACGTCCTACGCCTCATCCGCGACGACCTGCTCGACCTCCCCGAGGGTAGCCGCCGCCACGCCCGTTACTTCACCCTCACGAACCTGTACAACGCCGGCCTCCCCGAGGACCAGCTGCAAACCTATCGCCTCGGCCTTGCCAAGCTCGTCAACAGCCTCTCGTGGGAGCCCGCGATCGTCGTGCCGCGGCGCATCGACCCAACGGGCACCGTCCTCCGCATCGACGTGCGCGACCTCAAATGGGACGGCGCCGTCTGGCAGCGCGTCCTCGACCAATATCCCTACGGCATCGTCCCGCCGACGCCGCTCGCCCGCGCGGTGCGGGCGCTGACGGCGTGCGACCTGCCTCATGTCCGCGCCGACTGGTTCGTCTTCGCCGCCTCGCGCCCGCCGCTCTACCACGACGTTCTCGGGATCCCGAAGACGGATCGCGAGCTGGAGAAATTGCTGCGCCTCGACGTGGCGGAAAACATCGCCGGCGGGCGGGCGGCGCGTGCCGGCTTCAACGGCTCCGGCGTGTCGCGCAACAACCGGATTATCGAGAGACACAAGACCGCTTACGGCGCCTACTGGAAGAGCTACGACTTCGCCGGCAACGCCGGGCGGCAGAACCTGTTCGCCAACCCGCTCGGGCCGGGGGACGAGGACAATACGTTTCGGCACGACGGCGGCGAGATCATCTTTCACCTGCCCAACGGCTTGCAGGGCTACATGCTCACCGACGGCAAGGGCAACCGTATCGACGAGGGGCCGACGAAGATCGTCAGCGTCAAGAACAAGCCCGACCCGACCGTCATCAACGGCGTCTCGTGCATGATGTGCCACGCGCGCGGCATGATCGACAAAGGCGATCAGGTGAGGGGACACGTCGAGAAGAATCGTGACGCCTTCACGGCCGACGACCTGCGGGCGGTGCGGACTCTGTACCCGGCGGAGGCCGACTTCAAGGCGCTGCTGAAAATCGACGCCGAGCGCTTCCGCAAGGCGGCGGAGGCGGCCGGCGTCAAACTCGGCGAGACGGAGCCGGTGGCGGCGCTGGCGGACCGCTTCCAGTCCGAGTTGGACCTGGCTCTCGCGGCGGGCGAGGCGGGGCGGACGCCGGAAGCCTTCCTGCGCGGCCTGGAGAGGGCGCCCGACCTGGCCCGCGACCTCGGCCCGCTCAAGGTCGCCGGGGCGACGGTGCAGCGCCAGGTGTTCGTCGCCGCCTTCGAGGATCTGGTACGCTCCTTCGGCCTGGGGGCGCCTCTCGGGGCGCTCAACCGCTCCCTCGCCGAACACACGGAGGCGATCCGCCGCGTGCCGCGCGATGCCCGCGCCCACGCCGAACGCGCCGACCTGTACTACGACAAGGGCGACCTCGACGCGGCCATCAATGACTACGGCGAGGCGATTCGTCTCGGACTGCGCGAGGCCGACGCCTACCGGGGGCGCGGGCTCGCCTACGCGGGCAAGGGAGAATCCGCCAAGGCCGTCATCGACTACGACGAGGCGCTGCGCCTCGAGCCGGGGCACGCGGAGACGCTGCACAACCGGGGGCTGGCCCATGCCTCCAAGGGCGATATGAAAAAGGCGTGGAATGACCTCGGCGCGGCGGCACGTCTTCAGCCGCGCGACCCCGAGGTCCAGGCCGACTTGGGTCTGATGCGGCTCCGCGGCGGCGACCTGAGCGGCGCGCTGGCCAGTCTCGACGAGGCGCTGCGCCTGCGGCCGCGCTTCCCGGAGGCCCTGGAGCGGCGCGGCGACGCCCGCCGCCTCGCGGGCGAATGGGACAAGGCGTTGGAGGACTACGGCGCCGCCGGGGCCTACCGCAAGCGCGGCCTCGCGCGGGCGCGGCTCGGGGCGTGGAAAGAGGCCGTCGCGGACCTGAAAGAGGCACTTCGCCGAGACAGGCACGACGCCCAGGTACACGCCGACCTCGCGTGGCTGCTGGCGACGTCGCCGCCGGCCGAGGTGCGCGACGGCAAGGAGGCACTGATCCACGCGGAGAGGGCGTGTACCCTCTCGGAGGGCAAGGAGGCGGAGCCCCTGCAAGCGCTGGCGGCGGCGCTCGCCGAGTGCGGCCGCTTCGCGGAGGCGGGGCAGCGCATGCGCGACGCGCTGCGGCTCGCCCCGGAAGAGAAGAAGGACGAATACCGGAAGCGCCTCAGCCTGTTCCAGGCGGGGAAGCCGTACCGGGAGGCGCGCTAATGCGAGGTGTCATCGCCATGTGCCGTCGTCTGGCTCTGTCGTGCGTCCTGCTCCTTCTGGGCGGCGGCGCCACCCTCGCCCAGCCCGACCTCGAACGCGAGGCGGACGAGAAGCTGCTGCGCGACGCGCGCGTGACGACCGACGGTCCGGGACTGCTCGCCTTCTTCCGCGAGCGCACCCTCGCCGACGCCGACCGGGCCGGGTTAGCGACGACAGTGGCGCGCCTCGGCGACGACTCCTTCGAGGCGCGCGAACGGGCGAGTCGCGACCTCGTCCGCGCCGGGGCGGCGGCGGTGCCGTTCCTCCTCGCGGCGCGCGACGCGCGCGACGCCGAGGTCGTCCGCCGCGCCGCCGACTGCCTGCGCGAGATCGAACAGGGGACCGACCGGACGCGCGCGGCGGCCGCGGCGCGGTTGCTGGCGACGCGCCGGCCCGAGGCGGCCGCCGAAGTGCTGCTCGCCTACCTGCCGTCGGCGGGGGACGAGGAGGTCGAGGAGGCGGTCGTCGGCGCCCTCGAAGCGGCTGGCCTGCGGGACGGCAAGGCGGCGCCGGCGCTGCGCGCGGCGCTGAAAGACAAAGAGCCGTCGCGCCGGGCGGCGGCGGCGGCGGTCGTCGGCGGCGCCAGCGCCGACGAACGGCGGGCGGTGGCGGCGCTCCTCACCGACCCCGAAGCGGCGGTGCGCTACCGCGCCGCGGCCGCCCTGGTGCGCGCGGGGGACAAGGCGGCGGTGCCGGCGTTCCTGGCGCTGCTCAGCGAGGGGACGCCGGCGATGGCCTGGCGCGTCGAGGATACCCTGTACCGGCTCGGCGGGGCGAAGCCGACGCCGGCCTCGCTCGGCAACGGCGACGACGCGGCACGGCGGCGCGCCCGGCAAGCCTGGGAAGGGTGGTGGAAAGTCCACGGCGGCGAGGTCGACCTCGGGCTGCTCGGCCGCGAGGAGCCGCAGCTCGGCCTGACGCTGGTGTGCGACATCACCGGCGGGCCGGCCAGCCAGGGGCGCGTCGCCGAGTACGGCCGCGACGGCAAGGCGGTCTGGCAGCTCGACGGCCTCGGCGGACCCATCGACGCCCAGGTGCTGCCCGGCGGCCGCGTCCTCGTCGCGGAGATCAACAGGAACCGCGTCACCGAGCGCACGCTCAAGGGCGAGATCCTCTGGGAGGCGGCCACGACGCAGCGGCCCATCGCCTGCCAGCGCCTGCCCAACGGCAACACCTTCATCGCCACCGAGTCGGAATTGCTCGAAGTGAACCGCGAGCGCAAAACCGTCTCCACGCAGCCGAGGCCGGCGGGCATCTACTACGCCGTCAAGTTGCGCAACGGGCACGTCGTCTGCGCCCACCGCTCGGGGCACCTCATCGAGCTGGACGCGGCGGGCAAGGAGGTGCGGAGCGTCCCCTGCGCCGGGACCGAGGTGTGGGCCGGCGTCGAGGTGCTGCCGAACGGACACTTTCTGGTGGCGCAGTACGGGCCGAACAAGGTGATCGAGGTGGATACCCAGGGCAAGCGGCTGTGGGAGGCGAGCGCGACGTCGCCGAGCCACGCCACGCGCCTGCGCAACGGCAACACGCTCGTCGCCACGCCCAACGACCACAAGGTGGTCGAGTTGGACCGCGCGGGCAAGGTCGTCTGGACGCTGGACACGGGGGCGAACAGCCGGCCGTTCCGCGTGAAACGGCGCTGATTACGACTCCGGCGACAACGGGGACTGCATCACCTCGGCGTAGCACTCGGGGCAGATGCCGTGGCTGAATTGGACGTCGGCGTGAGCGGTAATGTAAGACTCTACCTGGAGCCAATAGTTCTGGCCGCCGCGAATCTTCTTGCAATAGCAGCAAATGGGCAGCAGCCCCTGCAGCTGCTTGACGCGAGACAGGGCTCTTTCGAGGTCCTGCACCCGCGCCGACAAGCTTTGCTGCAACTCGACGACGCGGCGGCCGGCCTGGAGACGGGCGCGCAACTCGCCCCGGTCGACGGGCTTGGTCAGGTAGTCGTCGGCGCCGCTCTCGAGGCCGGTGACGACGTCCTCGCGCGAGCCCCGCGCGGTCACCAGGATGAGATACGGCGGCTCGTCGGTCGGCCGCGTCCGTAACCGCCGGCACACCTCGGGGCCGTCCAAACCGGGCATCATCCAGTCGAGAAGGGCCAGTTTCGGGGCGTCGGCCGCTTGCAGGGCTTCGAGGGCCTGTCCGCCGTCGGACGTGCTGACGACGTCGTACCCCCAGTGCGCGAGGTGAGCCTCCAGGGCGCGGCGTGACGAGAGGTTGTCTTCGGCGACGAGCACCTTCATCCACACCCCTCCGTCTCGAGAGGGCGCCGGGGCGTCCGCGGACCGTCTCCGAAAAGTGTAGCACTTTCCAGGCCGTTGTAACGCCCGGCGCCTGGCGCTCACTTCTTCTGCGTCACCGCGTGAAGTTGATCGACCTTCAGGTCCGTGAGGACCTGCGTCCCGCCGTCCTTGCCCGGCCAGCGGACGGTCACGCGGTCCACTTTCGTCGTGCCCCCGAGGCCGAACGTCAGCACGGTTTCACTCTGGCTCAGGTAGCCGCGGGCGCTGGCGACCTCGCGTTGCTGCGTCAGGCCGCCGGCCTCGACGGTGACGCGCGCCCCGATGGCGCTGCGGTTGGAGCGGACGCCGTCGCCCTCCAGCGCCAGGCGCAGCCAGTGGTTGCCGGTGCCGCCCTCGTTGCGCAGCAGCCGCGCCGGCCCGCCGTTGGCGGTCAGCACCACGTCGAGCGTCCCGTTGCCGTCGGCGTCGAGGTAGGCGCAGCCGCGGCCGACGAGCGGCTTGAACAGGTCGTCGCCCGCCGCCGCGGCCGGCACCGGCTCGAAGCGCTGCTTGCCGCCGCTGTTCCAGAACAGCTGCGGCGGCTGGGCGAAGCGCTGCCCCGGCTGCACCTCGGCGATCTGCGGCTCCAGGTGGCCGTTGCACGTCAACAGGTCGAGGCGGCCGTCGAGGTCGTAGTCGAAGAAGAAGACGCCGAACTTCAGCAGCGTGCGGCTCGGCCCCCACAGCCCCTCGCGCAGTGCCCCGTCGCTGAACATCGGCGGCCTCGGCTGGTCCAGGCACAAAAACGTGTCCGGTTCGTCCGCGAAGTTGCCGATGAGGACGGCCCAGCGCCCCGGCTTGAACTCGCCGTAGTCAGCGCCCATCGCGCCGCGGGCCCGCCCCTCGGCGTAGGCGACGCCGCACGGCAGGCCCTTCTCCGTGAAAGTGCCGTCGCCGTTGTTGTGGAAGAAGAAGTTGCGCACGGTGTCGTTGGCCACGATGATGTCGGGCCAGCCGTCGTTGTCGACGTCGGCGACGATGACGCCGAGCGACTTGGCCACCGCCAGCTGCTTCGCGACGCCGCCGACGCCCTGCACGTCGAAGACGTGAACGCCGGCCTTCTCGGAGACGTCCTCGAACTTGCCCCCTCCGAGATTGCGGTAAAGGAAGCACTGGCTGCCGGGGAAGGCGATGGGCGGGCCAAAGGCGCGGTCCTTCGCCCCCTTGAGGGAGGATTCGAGGTCGAGGTCGTACTTCGGCGACCAGACGACGTAGTTGCAGACGAACAGGTCGAGCTTGCCGTCGCCGTCGTAGTCGAGCCAGGCGGCGGAAGTCGACCAGTTGATCGGCTTGTTGTGCTCCAGGATGTTGGGCGTGCCCGCCGGCCAGCCGCCCGGCCCGGCGACGCCGGCCTTGTCGGTGACGTCGACGAAGCGGCGGCCGCCCTTGCCGTCGTCCTCGTTGTGGAACAGCCGATTGCCGCCGACGCCGGTGACGAAGACGTCCGGCCAGCCGTCGTTGTCGAAGTCGCCGACCGTGGCGCCCATGCCGTACATCGTCACCGCCAGGCCGGACGCTTCGGTGACGTCGGTGTACTTGATCTGTCCGTTAACGCTGTCATTGCGGTAGAGGGCGAGCGTCGGCTTCTTGACGCCGGGCTCCTCGTGGCCGGGCCAGGGGCAGGAGTTGACGAAGAGCAGGTCGGGCTTGCCGTCCTTGTTGAAGTCGAGAACGGCGACGCCGGCGCCCATCGTCTCGGGGAGGAGCTTCTTGCCGAAGGAGCCGTTGGCGTGCGTGAAGCGGATGCCAGCGGCGTCGGTGACGTCCTTGAAGCGCACGGCGGGGACGGGGACGCTCTCGCGCTGCTTGGCGGGCTCGACCTCGACCTTGATTGGCGTCGGGGAACTCGGGCCGCAGCCGGCGAGGAGGGCGAGGGGAAGAAGAATTAATATACGGTACATTATGACCTAATCTCCTTGCCTGTCTCCGGGGGTGGGCGGGTTGGCGCCCCGGGGTGTTGTTCCGGGGGTGCGCTGCGCGACCCCCGGCTTTGGGATACAACCCCTTCGGGGTAGGG
>JBBROG010000196.1:0-16539 GCA_038229635.1 Gemmatales bacterium | reverse complement strand
TCCCCCTGGCCCCCGCGCCGCCCGCCGGGCCGGCGGAGAACCTGCTTACAGCTTGTCGAAGTACTCCTGCGACCCGACCAGCTGGGCGACGATGGTCTCTTCGGTCCCGCCGTGCTGCAGGTAGTTCCGGAAGTACAACACGCCGCCCTCGTCGGCGTTGCGCCGCAGGTACGTCTGGTACAGGCCGCGGACGACGATGTCGACCGCCTCCGACTGCGCCAAGATGTTGGCCGCGATGGCCTGCCGCGGCGTGAACTGCTGCAGCAGGAACAGCAGGAGCTGGCGGCCGGCCGGGTCGATGTGCCGGTTCAGCACGTCGACGTACAGCTGATCGAGGAAACCGTCATTCGTGCGGCCGGCGCGGGCGAAGTACTCGTCGGAGCCGATCAGCTGTGCCCGCAGTTCGGCGATGGTGTGGCCGCTCTGGAGGTACGGCACCCAGAAGCCGAGCGCCGCGGGGTCCGCCGGGCGGTGCAGGAAGGTGCGGTAGGCCGTGTCGACCTGCGTGCCGCGGAACTCGGCGCTGTTCTCGAGCTGGGACACGAACTGGGCCGGCGACAGGCGCCCCGTGTCGAGCAGGCTCGACCAGTAATTCAGGCCGCCGGCGTCGACGGTGCGGTGCAGGATGTCCAGATAGACCTGGGCGACGAAGCCCTGGTTCAGCGTGCCGATCTGCTGCGTCAGCGACGCCGCACTCGACCCGTTGAAGTTGCTGTCGCCGGAGTAGGTCACGCCGATCCGGTGGCTGCCCGCCGCGGCGAACCGCGTCGTGAACGCCGCCGAGCCGTTCACCAGCACCACCGTGCCGAGCGTCGTCGTGCCGTCCACGATTGTCACCGACCCGCCCGGAACGGCCAGGCTGTTCGTCGAGGCCACCGTGATGGTGAAGGTCACGTCGCGGCCGACGATCGCCATCGCCTTCGAGGAGATCACGGTCGTCGTCGTGTTCGCCTTCGTCACCACCTGCGTGATGGACGACGACGTGCTGGTGTTGAAGTTGCCGTCGCCGACGTACACGGCCGTGACGGTGTGCGTCCCGCCCGTGAAGGTGAAGGAGAGCGTGGCGACGCCGCCGGCGCCCACCGTACCGCTGCCGAGGACGGTGCTGCCTTCGAGGAAGTTCACCTGACCGCCCGGCGTCGCCGTCGCCGGCGACCGCGGCGTTACCGTCGCGGTCAGCGTGACCGGGGAGCCGATCGGCGACGGCGTCAGCGAGGTCCGCAGCGCCGTGGCACTGTCGGCCTTGTTGACCGTCTCCGACGACGCCGTCGACACGCTGGTCGCGAAGCTGCCGTCGCCGTTGTAGGTCGCGGTGATCGACCGCGTGCCGACCGCGAGGGCCGACAGCGTGACGCTCGCCACGCCGCTGCCGCTGATGCTCACCGCCGACCCCTGGGCGACGCCGTCCACCGCGAAGGTGACGGTGCCGGTCGGCGTGCCGGCGCCCGGCACGGGCACCGTGACCGTGGCCGTCAGGACGACGTTCTGGCTGTAGACGACCGTGGCGGGCACGACGCTGAGGGCCGTCGCCGTCGGGGCCTTGTTGACGACCTGCGAGAGGCTCGTCGTCGTCGTGGTGCCGCCGAAGTTCGGGTCGCCGTTGTAGGTCGCCGAAATCGTGTGCGTGCCGACCGCCAGCGCCAACCCGGGGATCGTCGCCTTGCCGGCCGCGTCGAGCGCCAGCGGGCCGACCGTCTGCGTGCCGTCGATGGTGAACGTCACCGTGCCGGTGGGCACGCCGGTCGCCGGCGCCACCGCCGTCACCGTGGCGACGACCGCCGCCTGGCCGAACACCGACGGGCTGGCCAGCGAGGTCAGCGTCACGCTGCTCTGCGCCTGGTTGATCGTCTCCGTGACCGCCGGGGTGACGGCGCTCGGGTTGAAGTTGGCGTCGCCGTCGTAGGACGCCCGGATCGTGTGGCTGCCGACGGTCAGAGTCGTCGAGGTCAGCGTTGCCGTGCCGGTCGCGTCAACCGCGGCCTGGCCGATGACGGTATTCCCCTCCTTGAAGGTAACATTGCCGCCGGGGACGTTGGCGCCCGGCGCCACCACGGCGAGCGTCACCGCGAAGCTGACCGGCTGGCCAAAGGTCGCCGGGTTCGGCCCGAAGGTGATCGCGCTGATCGTGGTGTCGGCCTTGCTGACCGTCACGCTCACCGGCGTCGCGCTGACGCTGACGTCGAAGGCCGTGTCGCCGGCGTAGGAGGCGACGATGGCGTGCGTGCCCGCCGTCAGGGTCGTGGTCACGAGGCGGCCGCGGCCGGCCGGGTCGAGCGTGGCGGTGCCGATGACCGTCGTCCCTTCCAGGAAGCTCAGCGTGCCGCTCGGCGTGCCGGTGGTGGAACCGACGCCGGTGACCGTCGCCGTCAGCGTCACCCCCTGGCCGTACACCGACGGGTTCGGCGTCGCGGTCGGCACCGAGGTCGCGGTGGCGGCGCGGTTGACGCCCTGCGGCAGCGTGACCGAGCTGTTGCTGAAATTGGCGTCGCCGTTGTAGCTGGCGACGACCTGGTGCGTCCCCGCGGACGTGAACGTGAAGGTAGCGATCGCCTGACTCTGGTTGTCCAGCGGGAAGGCGCCGCGGTCGACGCCGTCGATCGAGAAGCTGATGGTGCCCGTCGGCTTGCCGGCACCCGGCGCGACGACGCCGAGGGTCGCCGTGAACGTCACCGGCTGGTTGGGCGACGAGGGGTTGGCCGACGAGGTCAGCGACGTGGTCGTGCCGGCCTTGGTGACGAGTTGGCCGAACGCCCCCGTGCTGCTCGCGAAGTTGGCGTCGCCGCTGTAGGCCGCGGTGACGTTGTGCAGGCCGGCCGTCAGCGTGCTGATGCTGAAGGTCGCCTGGCCGGAGGCGTTGAGCGTCACCGCGTTGCCGGCGGGGACGCCGTCAACGGCGAACTGGACGGTGCCCGTCGGCAGGGCCACGCCGGCGCCCGGCGGCTGCGTCTGCACGGTCGCCGTGAACGTCAGCGACTGGCCGTAGGTGGACGTGTTCAGCGACGACGCCACCGACGTCAGCGTGCCCGACGGGTTGACGACGAAGTTGAACGGCGTCGAGCTGCTGTCGCCGGCGTTGAAATTGCCGTCGCCCTGGTACTTCGCCGTGATGACGTGCGTGCCGCCGCCCAGCGGCGTCGACACGGCCAGCAGGGCGTTGCCGAACTGGTCGATGGTCACGGTGCCCAGCGGCGTGTTGCCGTCGAGGAACGTCAGCAGGCCGGTCGGCGTGCCGGCGCCCGGCGCCTGGGCCGTCACGCTCGTCGTGAAGGTCACCAGTTGCCCGAACGTCAGCGGGTTGCTCGACGCCACCACCTGAGAGACCAGCGAGTTCGCCTTGATGACGGTGTGCTGGTAGTTGGCGTAGCGGGTGGCGGTGAAGCCGTTGAAGTTGCCGTCGCCGCTGTAGGAGACGTTCACCTGGTGCAGGCCGACGCTCAGGTTGTCGAGGGAAATCGACGCCTGGCCGGCGCCGTTGAGCGTCTGCGGCGCCAGCTGATCGACGCCGTCCACGCGGAAGACGACCGTACCGGACGGCGTGCCGGCGCCCGGCGCCGTGGCGCTGACCGTGACGGTGTAGTTGGTCGCCTGGCCGAACCGCGACGGCTCCGCCGAGGCGACGATGGCCGGCGAGGTGTCGGCCTTGTTGACCGTCTGGAACAGCGTGTTGCCGTTGCTCGCGTTGAAGTCGACGCCGCCGTTGTAAATCACGCTGAGCGAGTGCGGCACGCCGTTGGTCACGGTCAGCGCCGACGGCGTGAAGACCGCCTTGCCGTTCGCGTCGAGCGTCACCGTGGTGAAGACGCCGTCGAGGACGAACGTGACCGTGCCGTCCGGGGCGACGTTGGCGCCCGGCTCGGCGAGGACGGTCGCGGTGAAGCTGACCGGCTGGCCGAACACCGACGGGTTGACCGACGCCGCGACGCTGACCGTCGTGTCGGCCTTGACCCGCGTGATCGTCACGTCGCGGAGGTTGTACGCGATCGTGAGCTTCTTGCCGTTGAAGAAGACCCGGTCGCCCTGAGAGAACTGGCCGCTGATGGTCCCCGTCGCGGTCAAGATCGTGAAGGAGTCGCCGACGTTGGAGACGAAGTTGGCGCCGATCTGGCCGGTGAGGCTGGCGCCGCCGAGGTTGACGTTGCCGGTCGCCTGGAGCTGGTCGTAGTGGCTGCCGCCGTTGCCGGGCGTCAGGCCGTCGAGATCGACGTTGAACGTGCCGCCGGCGCCGAAGGTGGCGTTGCCGCTGCGCAGGATGCCGGGGACGCCGCCCGGCGCCACGACGCCGCCGGTGGCCGTGATGACGCCGACGGTGCCGAGACCGCCCAGGGTGCCGCCGGTGACGTTGACGTCGCCGATCGACCCGTCCACGAAGAGCGTGCCGTTGGTGACGCTGCTGCCGCCCGTGTAGATGTTCGCGGCGGTCAGGTCCAGCGCGCCCGGACCCGCCTTGGTCAGACGGCCCGTGCCGGTCACGACGGTGTTGACGAACAGGTCGATGGCCGCCGGGCCGTCGTTGACGGTGAAGGTCCGCGCCGGGGCCGAGCCCAGGTCGAGGACGCCGCCGTTGCCGAGGATCGTCGCGGCGCCCGTGGCGTCGGAGGTGGCGGTCACGTCGCCGTTGAGGCGGACGCGGCTGCCGAGAGTGCCCGTGCGGAGGAAGCCGCCGGTCATGTCGAGGCCGGCGACGCTCAGCACGCCGGTGTTGCCCGCGCCCGTCGTGGCGGTGCCGTCGACGATCTTCAGGACGCCGATGGCGTCGCTCAGGTTGTTCAGGTCGAGCAGGCCGTCGCTGTTGACGGTGACCTTCGACGTGTCGGGCACCTCATCGGGGAACAGCCAGCGGGCCACGGCGCTGCCCGCCGCGCCGGTGCCGTCGCCGATGACCAGGTCGCCGAGGAACGGCGTCGAGCCGCCGGTCTTCTCCAGCAGCAGCGTGCCGTCGGCCACAAGCGTGATGCCGGTGTAGGTGTTGCTGAAGCCGGAGATGCCGACGTAGTCGAGGAGGCCCGGGCCGACCTTGGTGACGCCGCGGCCGGCGCCCGACTCGCTGATCGGACGATTCAGCGTCAATTTATCCGTGGAGACGTCGACCCCGATGGCGGAGTCCGCCGTGAGGACGACGTTGCCCTGCCAGGTGTTATTGCCGCTGACGTTTTCGAGAGCACCCTTGTTGCCGAAGCCGAGGCCGGCCAGGCGCAGCGTCTCGTTGGCGACGGTGATGTTGCCCTGGAGTTGGAGCGTGGCGCCCGACGCCACGGTCGTGCCGTTGGTCGTCCCGCCGAGGGCGCCGGCGTTGCTGACGTTGACGACGCCCTGACTGATGATGAGCGTGCTCAGGAAGTTGTTGTTCGCCGTCGGCAGGAACAGGGTGCCGGCGCCGATCTTGGTCAGGTCCGCCGTCAGCCCGGCGTTGATGCCGTTGGAGCCGTTGGTCGCCGTCAGCGCGCTGCCGGCGTCGACGCCGATGGTGCTGGCCGCCGCCAGGGTGATCGTGGCGTTCCAGGTGTTGCTGCCGGAGACGTTGTGCAAGGCGCCGACGCCGCCGACGCCGCTGCCGCTGAGCGACAGCGACTCGCCCGCGACCGTGAAGCCGTTCGGGAAGGCCGGCGACGCTTCCAGCTCCAGAGTGGCCGCGTTGCTCACGACGGTGCCGCTGGAGGTCGAGCCGAGCGCCAGCGGGTTGCGGATGTTGAGCGTCCCGGCCAGTACCTTGGTGGCGCCGGCGTAGTTGTTGGCCTGGGTCAGAATGACCTTCGCCGGACCGACCTTGTCCAGTTCGGCGTTGGGCACGCTCTGGCTGATGACGCCGTCGATGGTCAGCGTGCCGAGGTTGGCGCCGATGGCGACCGGCGGGCCGGGCGGGATCGTGGCCGGCGAGGTGGCCAGCGTGATCGGCCCCTGCCAGGTGTTGTTGCCGCTGACGTTGAGCAGGGCGCCGGTGCTGTTGATGCCCGAGCCGTTGAGGATCAGGCTCTCGCCGACGACGAGGACGTTGCCCTGCAACTGGAGTTGAGCGCCGCTCATTACCTGCGTGCCGTTCGCCGTGGTGCCGAGCGCCAGCGCGTTCTGCACGTTGAGGGCGCCGGCGTTGACGAGCGTCTGGCCGCTGTAGCTGTTGGCGCCGCTGAGGATCAGGCGGCCGCTGCCCTCCTTGACGAGGTCGGACTGCCCCGTGCTCTGGCTGATCGTGCCGGTGATGTTCAACTCACTGCCGCTGTCGACGCCGATGGTGACGGTCGGCGTGGCGAGCGTGATGGGGCCGGTGAACTTGTTGGAGCCGCTGACGTTGCGCAGGGCGCCGGTGTTGCGGCCGAACTGCGCGACGCCGTTCCCCTCGAGGATGAGCGGCTCGTTGAGGATGTCGTTTTGCACCTCGAGGGCGGAACCGTCTTCGACGATCGTGTTGCCCGTGGCCAGCCCGAGGGCCTTCGGGTTGCGCGTGGCCAGGACGCCTTCCTGAACGTCGGTGACGCCGCCGTAGGTGTTGGAGCCGGCGAGGATCACCTTGCCCAGGCCGATCTTGGTGAGGCCGAAGTTGTTGCTGTTGTCGCTGATGCTGCCGACGACGGTCAGGGAGGAGCCCGGCTCGGCGCCGAGGGTCAAGTTGCCGGTCAGGGTGATGTTGCCCGTCCAGACGGCGCTGCCGCTGATGGAGCGGAGGCCGCCGGCGTTGGCCGCCGCCGGGTCGAGCCAGATGTCGTAGACGCTGCGGCCGTAGGTGCCGAGGCTCAACGTGTTGTTCGTCGTGTTGAACGTCATGTCGTGGACCTGCACGTTGGGCAGGCCGGCGCCGAACCGCGTCCAGGTGCGGGTCGTGAAGTCGGTGAGCTTGAAGACGCCGTTGTCGTTGCCGAGGTACAGGACCGGCTGGTCCGGCGTACCGTAACGTGGGTCGACGACGACGCGCCAACTCGGCAGGTCGGGCAGGGTGCCGGTGATGTCGGCCCAGGCGCGGCCGCCGGTGGTGGTCATGAAGACCTTGCCGCCGCCGAAGCCGTCCCGGACGACGTAGGCGTGGTCGCGATTGCGCGGGTCGACCTGGATGTCGATGTAGTCGCCGGCGGGCAGGCCGGCGCTGCGGTTGACCCAGGTGCGGCCGTGGTTCTTGGTGACGAAGACGCCGCCGTCCGTGGTCGTGGCGTAGATCGTGTCCTGGTCGTAGGTGTTCGGGCCGAGGTCGACCGTGCCGTTGAAGCCCGGGTCGGCCACGAACTGGCCCTGGAAGCCGGCGACGGCGACGGCCGCGATCGGGTTGCCGATCACCGGGTTGGTGCCGGGGATCGGGCTCAGGACCGGGCTGATGAGCTGCCACAGGTCGGCGCGGTTGGTCGTCTCGTAGATGCGGTCGGTGCCGAGGACGAGGCGATTCGAGTTGATCTTATCGATCACATACGGGAGGTAGAAGCTCCCGTTATCGATGTTGGTCGTGATGCCGTTGACCTTGCCGGTCCAGGAACCGCCGGAGTTGTCGGAGCGCTCGAGGAAGGCGTAATTGCCGTAGTAGAACGTGTGGTAGACCGTCGTCGAGTTGCTCGGGTCGACGCGCACGTAGCCGCCGTCGCCGAGCTGGACTTGCCGCCAACCTGGGTCGTTGGCGTTCTTGCTGGTGCCGTTGTCCTGGGCGCCGATGTACTGGACGTTCGGGTCGGTCGAGTGGACGTCGAGGCCGATGATCTGCGTGATGGCCAGGTTGCCGTTGAGGTTGGCCCAGCGGATCTGGCTCGGATTGGGGTTGTCGAGGCGCCAGATACCGCCGTCGGCGCCGAACAGCAGGCGGCCGTTGGCGTCGAAGCCCATCGCGTGCGCGTCGGCGTGCGGGCCGTTGCCGTCGGCGCCGGTCTCGATGTCCACCCAGGTGGCGCCGCCGTCGACGCTGACCAGCGGGCCGGGGGAGAAGTTGGCGCCGAGGCCGCCGACGTAGACGATGTTCGGGTTGATCAGGTCGACGGCGACGGCCGAGTTATACCATCCCTGAGCGCCCATGTAGTTGGGCGGCGCCCCCGTGGTGACCGCCCAGCCGGTGCCGGAGGTGGTGGTCTTCTGGATCTCGCGGACGCCCTGGCGGGGGCACGGGTCGGTGGTGGCGTAGGAGATCGGCGCGTAGGCGGTGTACGGCGTGAAGGGGCGGAAGGCCGACACGGCCACCTTGATGAGGCCGTTGCGGGCCACGCCGGCGAACGTGAAGCCGGCGCGGGGAGTGCCGGGCGGGCAGGTGACCGTCTCGGTGCCCGTCGGGAAGCCGTTGAGCCTCCAGATGACGGGGTCGCCCGGCGCCTGGCCGAGGTCGATCGAGCGGGTGTAAGATCCCGTGTAGAGGGCGTTCCGCGCGAACCCGCGCGAGTTGAAGCCGCTCGCGTTGCCCAGCGCCGCGAAGATGATGCGCGTGTCGGTGTCGAGGGGGTTCGGACTCTGCCGCACCACGACGTCCGACCAGTCGTCGTCATTCAGGAAGGTCGACATGGTGGCGGTGTCGTCGTCGGGGCCGGGTCCGACGGGCGGGACGATGGCCCGGCGGGCGATCGTGACGTATTGCGTCAGGTTAAACCACTGGAACGCCGCCGGCAGCGACGGGTCGTAGCGCCAGACGCCGGCGTTGCCCTTCAGGCCGTGGGCGCCGTTGTTGCTCACGGCGACGTAGATGACGTTCGGCAGGAACGGGTCGACGGCGATCTTGGAGATCGTCCGCCGGTCGAACAGGTTGCCGGGCGGCTGGATCACCGTCCACGTCTTGCCGGCGTCGGTCGACTTGTAGACGCCGCGGCCGTAGTACGAGTCGCCGGAGTTATTCGTCTCGCCGGTACCGACGTAGATGATGTTCGAGTCGGTCGGCGCGACGGCGATGGCGCCGGTGAACGTCGTCGAGGCGGCGCCGACGAAGTCGATCAGCGGCAGCCAGGTCTTGCCGGCGTCCTTGGACTTCCAGGAACCGCCGCCGGCGGCCGACAGGTAGAGGACGTTCGCGTCTTGCGGGTCGCCGGTGACGCCGGTGATGCGGCCGGAGGTGGCGAGGTTGCCGGGGATCTGGCCGTTGACGACCGGGGCGGGGCCGCGCTCGAACCAGCGCGTGTCGACGTTCGCCTGCGTGTTCGGCCCGGTCCCCGTCACCGTCAGCGACTCGCCGGCGATGCTGACGTCGCCCTGGGTTTCGATCGTGGCGGTGTCGGACACGATGGTGCCGCCGAGGGCGGAGCCGAGCGCCTGGCCGTTCTGGATGTTGAGGATGCCCTGGTTGACCAGCGTGACGCCGCGGTAGGTGCCCGCGCCGGCCAGCACGATTTGGCCCGCGCCGGTCTTGGTGAAGCCGGCGACGCCGGTCGGGCTGGGGCCGTCGTCGATGCCGCCGGCCAGAGCGAAGCGGGCGTTCGTCTGGATGTCGAGGTTGACGTCGCTGGTCAGCGTCAGGTTGCCGCGCCAGTAATTGTCCTCGGAGACGACGGTGAGGGTGTCGATCAGGGTGCCGGTGACCGACGTGTTGCCGGCGCCGCCGAGCGTCAGGTGTTCCTTGCCGACCTGAATGCCGGCGGAGGCCAGGCCGCCCTGGAACTGCGGCAGGGCCGGGTAGATTTCCAGCGCCGTGCCCGGCTCGACCGTCGTCCCGCCGGCCGGCAGGCCCAGAGCCGTGTCATTCTGGATGCGCAGCACGCCGGCCACGACATCCACGAGGCCGGTGTAGGTGCCGTCGCCCTGCAGGATGAGCCGCTTCGACCCGAGTTTGTTGATGCCCGAGCCGCCGGTGACCTCGCCGGTCATGCCGCGCAGCGTCAACTCGCTGGGGTCGGTCGCCTGCGGGATGACCTCGACGCCGATGCCCGCCGTGCCGCCCAGCAGAATGTCGCCCGTGATGAGGTTGTTGCCGCTCAGGTTCTCGAGGGCGCCCTGGCGATTGAGCCAGGGGTTGCGGTGGGCGATGCCGTTGCCGTTGAGCGTGATGTTCTCGACGAGCGTGAGGGGGGCGCCGCCGACGGTCTGCTTCAGGTGGAGGGCCGCGCCGTTGGCGACATTCGTGCGCGGCTGTAGCGTCGGCGTGCGGCCCGTGATCAGGGCGCCGAGGGCGTTGTTGTTGCGGGCGGTGATCCAGCCCTCGTTGATGTTCGTGACGCCGAGGTAGGTGTTGCTGTTGGTCAGCACCAGCTCGCCCAGGCCCTGCTTGCTCAGCGTGGGGCCGTACGTCACGGGGGGGACGTTAGAAGGCGCGGAGTTATCTTTGATCACGCCGGTGACGGTGAGCTGGCTGAAGACCGGGTTGGCGGGGTCGGTGGCGACGTCGTCGGGTTCGACGCCGATGGCGGCGCTGCTGGCCAGCGTAATGGTGCCCGACCACTCGTTGGTGCCGCTGACGTTGCGCAGGGCGCCCGTACTCGGCGGGCTGTTGGCGCCGGGGCCGTTGAGGGTCAGAGGCTCGCCGACGAACTGGAGCGTGTTGAACGTGCCGGTGCGCGAGTCGATTTTGCCGTCGACCTGCAACTCGAGGGCGGCGCCGCTGAGGACCGTGGTGCCGTTGACCGGGGAGCCCAGGGCGTTGGAGTCGCGGACGTTGAGCGCCCCGTTGGCGATGATCGTCTGGCCGTTGTAGGTGTTGTTGTTCGTGAAGATCAGCCGGCCGGAGCGCGTCTTGGTCAGCGTGAACGGGCTGGCGGGGTGCGTGCCGTCGCCGACGGTGCCGGTGATGGCCAGGCTCGACCCGAGTTCGACGCCGATCGACACGTTGCTGCCCAGCGGCGCCTCGGTGCCCAGGGCGACGTTGCCGGCCCAGGTGTTATCGCCGGCGAGGTTGTTCAGGGCGCCGTGCGGGTCGCCGATGGTGAACGGCGGCCGGCTGTCGAAACCATCGCCGTTGAGGGTGACGACCTCGTCCGGAATGGTGAAGCCGGTGCGCGTGGGATCGACGTTCTCGATCTGGAGCGTGCCGGAGCGGTTGCGCGAGGCGTTGACGACGGTGCCGTTGCTGGCGAGCCCGCCGGTCCCGAGGGCGAGCGGGTCCTGGATGTCCAGAATGCCGGCGTTGACGACGGTGAGGCCGCGGTAGGCGTTGTCGCGGGCGAAGATCACCTTGCCGCTGCCCTCCTTGGTGACGTCAAAGCCGCCGCCGAGGTCGCTGATCTGGCCGCTGATCGTCAGCTGACTCACCGTCGTATTGACGGCGTCGGCGCCGATGGTCACGTTGCCGTCCAGGATGATCGGCCCGCCCCAGGTGTTGTTGCCCAGGGTGTTCTCCAGGGCGCCTTGGGCGGAGAGGCCCTGGCCGGTGATCAGGAGCGTTTCGGGGATGGTGCCCGTGACGTTTTCCACCTGGATGGCGGCGTTCTGATCGACGGTGGTGATGCCGTCCGTCGGCCCGCCGGAGCCCAGGGCCAGGGCGTTGGTGATGCGGATGACGCCCTGCGTGACGGTAATCGGCCCGGTGAAGCCGCTGTTGTCGGCGGTCAAGATGAGCGTGCCGGGGCCGCCCTTGGTCAGCGTGACGCCGGTCATGCCGGTGACCTGGCCGTCGATCTGCAGCGTATTGCCGGGGGAGCCGACCGTGAAGGACTGGTTCTGGCCGGCGGCGCCGCCCAGTTGGATGTTGAAGGCGATGAGGTCGTTGGTGACGCCGACGTTGGTGATGATGAAGCCGGTGCCCGGCGTGCTGGTGCCGAGGGTGATCTTGTTGACCAGCGGGCCGGCGTCGGCGACGAGCTGGTAGTTGCTGCCGCCGATGGTGATCGAGTTGAAGGTCGCCCCGATGAAGTCGTTCGCGGTCGTGAACTGGTTGACGTTGGCGCCCGGGAAGAGCAGGTCGTCGTAGACGGTGACGCCGTTGACATCGCGGCCGATCGGCGACGGGGCGACGTTGTTTTCCCAGTTCTGCGACGTACTCCAGCGGGCATCGGTCCCCAAACCCGTCCACTTGATGGTGGCGGGGGCGAGGCGCGTTTCGAGTTCTTCGGCCTGGGGACGACGTCCCCGGTCGCGCCGCGCGCCGCTCCGGGACGCCTTCGTGGAGGAAGACAGCCGCTTCAGCCAAGTACGCCAGCCGGAAACGCGCATGGGGGAACCCTTCTATGATAGAGAATCAATCGCGATATCGTCGTGCGAGCGCTTCGCCGCGCCCGTCACCGGATTATTCGTGAGGCGCGGCCCAAGCCGCGCGGCCCGTGGCGTCAGGTCGAGGAGCCAACCCGTCTACTTTCGAGGCAGGAACCATTACTGTGACGATTCTCCACCCCAAGGAGTTTGCCGGCCGGCGCCACATTTTCCGAGGAATTCGCCCGCGGCCGCCGGGACGCGGCGGACGCGGCGGACGCCGAGACCGGGCGGCGAGGGTTTGACTTGCCAAGGCTCGCCGTCGACCGGACGCGCTTCTCTCGCCCTTTCCGGAATATTTTGCCTCCCCTGGCGAGAGTTTGCAATCGAAAAAGTCGCGTAGCCGCCGGCAATTGCGCGAACGGAGGCGCTGCGTGTGCGTGCTGTGGACGTGGCCGGTTCTAACGCTTTTACCCGACGTTCCCGACATTCAGGCGCCGGAGCCGCCGGTTCCTCCTACAATGACCGCCACGCTCGCCGATTACGAGACACGACCATGAACGCCGAGGAGCTGCGCGCGCAACAAGCGCCGCTGAAGGAGCGCTACCGCCAGGATCCGTCGACCGCGCTGGTGACGATGCGGGCCAGCGGCACCGTGGGGCCGGAAGGCGTCAGCTGCACCGTGGCGACGTTCGCCGGTCCGGTCGAGGCGGGTCTGCACCCGGCGGCGGGCGGCGTCGGCAGATCCGCCTGCTCCGGCGACATGCTGCTGGAAGCGCTCGTGGCCTGCGCCGGCGTGACGCTGCGGGCGGTGGCGACGTCGATGGGAATCGTGCTTCGCGGCGGGACGGTGACGGCGGAAGGCGACCTGGATTTCCGCGGCACATTGGGGGTGAGCAAGGACGTGCCCATCGGCCTGAAGGCGATACGTCTGCACTTCGACGTTGACACCGACGCAACGCCGGAGCAGCTGACGTCGCTCTTGAAGTTGACGGAGCGCTACTGCGTCATCTACCAAACGCTGAAAAACCCGCCGGCGCTGACGACGACGCATCAGACGCCACGGAAGTAACGTGCGGTGAGCCGCCGCGCGTGGAACGGCTACCCCTCTTCGAGGACGGCATCCAGCAGGAACGGGCACTCCGCCGGGAAGGCGTCTTCGGAAAGTCCCGTCTCAAGGGACGCCTGCTGAACGGCGCGGCGGTAGGCTTTCGCCAGCACGTCGTTCGCATAGGCGAACAGGGTTTGGCTTTCGAGGAGGTCTTGCAACTCCTGCCGCTGCGCCGCGATCGTCGCCCGCCAACTGTTCGACCGCTGCTCCGGCTGGTGCTCCCATTTCAGCAGATGCGCCAGCAGGACCGCGAGCCGGCTGAGCACTTCTCGTTTGTCGCGCCGGGCCATGTCCGAGAGAAACTCACTGAGGTGGGGGATGTCCAGGTCGTCATAGCGGCGTTCGGCCAGGAGACGTGACGTCGCCTCCAGCCAGGCCGTTTCGTCCTCGTGGTAGAGCGCCGACAGCGGCGTCTCGACTTCTCGGCCGCCCATACGGGAGCCCTCCGTCCTGACGGATACTCGAACCGTCTCCCCGGTCGTATCGAAGGGGAGTGGGGATAGCGCGGGAAACGACACGCCGGGCATCACGCCAGAACCTCCTTGATGACATGCCCATGCACGTCCGTCAAGCGCCGGTCGATGCCGTTGTGCCGGAACGTCAGCCGTTCGTGGTCGAGGCCGAGCAGGTGCAGGATGGTCGCGTGGACGTCGTAGCAGTACGTCGGCCGCGCCGGGTCGGCTGGCTTGTACGACCACTCGTCGCTCTCGCCGAACGTCACGCCGCCCTTGACGCCGCCGCCCGCCAGCCAGTTCGTGAACACGAACGGGTTGTGGTCGCGCCCCTTGCTCCCCTGGCCGCACGGCATTCGGCCGAACTCCGTCGTCCACAGCACGAGCGTGTCGTCGAGCAGGCCGCGCTGCTTCAGATCCTTGAGGAGGGCCGCCGCGCCGACCGCCATGCCGCGCCCCAGCGGCCCGTGGTCGCGGGCGATGTCCTCGTGCGAGTCCCAGTTGCGGCGCGGGAAGCCGTTGTCGGCGCCCGACCAGATCTGCACGAAGCGCACGCCGCGCTCCAACAGCCGCCGCGCCACCAGGCAGTTGCGGCCGAAATAGCGAGCCTCTTGCCGCTCGTCGATCTCCGTCTTCACCGTGATGTCGAGCGAGTCGAGGCCGTACATCCTCAATATGTGTGCCGGCTCCTTCGAGAGGTCGAGCACCTCCGGGGCGCTCAGCTGCATCTTCGCGGCCAATTCGTAGGAGCGGATGCGGGCGTCGAGGCGCGAGTCGCCGGGGCGCTCGGCCTCGTGGCGGCGGTTGATTTGGGACAGAGCCTTGAGCAGGTCGGCGTCGCCCTGGCGCGTGACGTAGCCGCCCTCGGGGGGGAATAGGTCGGCGATGGGGTTAGCGGCGCTGGGGCGGATCATCGTCCCCTGGTGTTCGGCGGCGAGGAAGCCGGCCGACCAGTTCTTCGGGCCGTTCGGCGGGAAGCCGCGCGGGTCGGGCAGGACGACGAACGTCGGCAGGTTGTCGGTCAGGCGGCCGAGGGCGTAGCCGACCCAGGCGCCCAGGCCGGGAAAGCCCGGCAGGACGAAGCCGGTCGCCTGCATGAACGTCGCCGGGCCGTGGACGTTCGACTTCGCCACCATGTTGTGGACGAAGGCCATGTCGTCGACGCAGTCGCCGAGCGGCGCGACGCAGTCGTTGACCCATTTGCCGCTGCGGCCGTAGCGGCGCCACTTCCACGGCGAGGCCATCGTGAGGCCGGGCGCCGACTGGAACAGTTCGACCTTCTCGCCGGGGTCCCACGCCTTGCCGTCGTCGCGGATCAGGCGCGGCTTGTAGTCGAACGTGTCGCACTGGCTGGCGGCGCCGCTCATGTAGAGTTGCACGACACGCTTCGCTTTCGGCGCATGATGGGGGAGGCGTCGGCCCGGCTCGGCGGCAAGGAGGGCGTCGCGGCCGAGGAGGTCGGTCAGGGCGACGACGCCGAGGCCGCCGCCCAGGTGCCGGAGGAAATCGCGGCGTCTCATGAGGGAGCTTCCTTGGTGCGGACGAGCCCTCTCAGTGTAGCGTCAGCCCTCGCCCTCCCCAAGGGAAAAGGCGCCGGCCGCGGTCATGTTTTGCCGCCGTCACCGCTTCGGGCGCAAGAACGTACCCGAAGGGGCTTGGCGGGACGAGCCGTGGGACGTAACGTGTGGTTCGTTTCATGGGTTTCGTGCGTTCACCCCGCCGTGGCGAGGCGGTACAGGATCTCGCTCGCCTGCTCCACTTCGTCGAGCGGCACCCACTCGTCGGCGGTGTGCGCCTTGGCGATGTCGCCGGGGCCGAAGACCACCGAGGGGATGCCGCCGCCGGCTAGCGTCGAGGCGTCGGTCCCATAAGGCACCGCGATCACCTGGTGCGACCCCATCACCGCGTCGATGCAGGCGCCCAACTTCGCCGTCAGTTCGCCGGAGCGCTCCGGGCCGAGCGCCGGGCAGTTGATCCACAGCGGGCCGCACTGCCAGGGGAATGGCAAGCCTCTCTCCCGCTCCACACCCAGCCGGAACTCGGCCACGACCTTCTCCGGATCCTCGCCGGGGATCAGGCGGCGGTCGACCTCGATGCGGCAGCGATCCGGCACCGTGTTGACGCTGGTGCCGCCCTCGACGCGGCCGACGCTCAGCGTGGGCGGACCGAGAAGCGGGTCGGAGCGCGACGCCCGAAGTTGCTCCGCGTACTCCTCAATGGCGGTCAGCAGCCGTCCCATGCGGTAGATGGCGTTGACGCCCAGCTCCGGCGTCGAGCTGTGGCAGGAGCGCCCCTCGGTCGTGACGTGCCAGCGACAGACGCCCTTGTGCGCGTTAACGATCCTCAAAGAGGTCGGCTCGGCGACGACGGCCATGTCCGCCTTCAGGCCGCGCTTGACCAACTCCTGCACGCCGAGGAAGGTGTGTTCCTCGTCGACGGTGCAGGCCATGACGACGTTGCAGGCCGCAGCCGGTTTGGCGCGGGCCAGGCGGGCGAACGCCGCCAGCATCGACGCCATGCCGCCCTTGATGTCGCAGGCGCCGCGGCCGTAGAGGCGGCCGTTCTCGACCTTCGCCCCGAACGGGTCGACCGTCATGTTGTCGGTCGGCACGGTGTCCTGGTGGGCCTCGAAGACGAACGTGCGGCGGGCGCCGGGGAGGTCGAGGCGGGCGACGATGTTGTCGCGCCGCGCGGCGACGGTCTGGCGCTCGTAGGCGACGCCGAGGCTCTTGAAGAAGTCTTCCAGGTAGGCGGTGACGCGGTCCTCGTACAGGTCGGGGCTTTGGAGGGCGCGGCCCATCGGGTTGACACTGGGGAGCGCGACGAGGTCGCGGACGAGGCGGGTGGTGTCGAGCATGGCAGGCTTCCCGGAGCGAGGAGGCGGGTCAGCGAGTTTGTCGCATTGTCGGCGGTCGGCGTCGGAAACGCAACCGTCGTCATACTCCTCCCCTCTCCCCTTTGGGGAGAGGGGTTGGG
>JBBROG010000195.1:0-16595 GCA_038229635.1 Gemmatales bacterium | reverse complement strand
GTGGTTTGGTCCTGGTGTTCGCCGAGGCCGCCGGCTGCCGGGACGTGTGGAAAGCGGCGCTGAAGGAGTGGAACGTGGTTCAGTCGCAACAGGTGCTGGAGTGGCAAGCCGAGGCCCGCATCGAGGGCAAGGCCGAGGGCAAGGCCGAGGGCAAGGCCGAGGGCAAGGCCGAGGGCAAGGCCGAGGGCAAGGCCGAGGGCAAGGCCGAGGGCAAGGCCGAGGGCGAAATCGCGGGCCTAATCAAGGCTCTCTTCGCCGTGCTGGAGGCGCGGTTTGGCAGCGTGCCCGCCGACGTCGCGGCGAAGGTTCTCGGCGTTCGCGACGTGGCTCGACTGAATCGATTGGTCGCCCGCGCCGCCCGCTGCTCTTCTCTGGAGGAGTTCCAGGGCGAACTGATTTCCGGATGACGCCGCCGACGGTGAACGATTCCGACCCCCGCCGGGAAGCCGACGGGGGTCGAAGGGATCGTGAGAAAGGGTCGATCAGTGCTGCCGGCCGAAACCCGATTTCAACCCGTCGGCGGCCTTCTGGACGGCTTGCTTCGCCTTGTCTACCACGGCACCCATGCCGAAGAACTCATGGGTCATGCCTTCGTAGTTCGTGTAATCGACCTGCACACCCGCCTGCTTCAGCTTGTCCGCGTAGAGCTTGCCTTCACTGCGGAGCGGGTCGATGTCCGCCGTGATGACCGTCGCCGGTGGCAGTTGACTCACGTTCCTGGCCCGCAGGGGGGAGGCGTAAGCGCGGTCGCCGTCGGCGGGCTCGGCCAGGTAGTGCCCCCAGAACCACTTCATCATCTCCCGGTTGAGCGGCTTCGCGTCGGCGTGTTCCTTGTACGACTCGGTGTCGAAGCCGTAATTCGTGACCGGGTAGACGAGCAGCTGGTAGACCGGCGACGACACTTTCTTGTCCAGCGTCCGGATCGCCGTCACCGCCGCGAGGTTGCCGCCCGCGCTCTCGCCGCCGACCGCGACGCGCTTTGGGTCGCCGTTCAGTGCGGCCGCGTTCGCCAGAACCCACTGGTAGGCGGCGAACGCATCCTCGGCCGCCGCCGGGAACTTATGTTCGGGCGCATGGCGGTAATCGCACGAGACGACGAGGCAGCCGGCGGCGTTGGTCAGGGCGCGGCACGACGAGTCGTAAGTGTCCAGGTCCGCGAGGACCCACCCTCCGCCGTGGAAGTAAACCAGGACCGGGAACGGCCCGTCCCCCTTGGGCGTGTAGACGCGGATCGGAATCTTACCGGCCGGACCCGGGACGGTCTGGTCGGCCACCTTACCGACCGGTTCCGGGTCGGTACTCTTGCCCTGCTTCTTGAGCAGAGCCTTGACGGCGTCCGCCGCCGAAGGCTGTCGCCGCGCCTCGGCGGGGGTGAGTTTTTCGATGGGCTTGGGATCGAGCGCGGCCAGCTCATCGAGGACCGCCTTCATTTGCGGGTCGGGTCCGTTCGCCTTCGCCTCACGCCGGCTCTTCTCCTCGGCGCTGCCGAGAACGGAAACCCCCAGCAATGCCGCCACCACGACTACCGCCTTCCTATTCATTCCTGTGTCCCTTTCTGTTGCCCGCGGACGAGGTCACGGCCCGAGATGACGCACCCCGGATGCCCGCCCTGCTCCCGAAGATGCGATGTGGGCAAATCCCAGGCCACGAGGGTAAGATGCGGGAGCAGACCGGGCACTTGGCGGCGGTTTCGGGTTGAGGTACATTGGACGGGACAGAGGGGAACGAATGGCGAGGAGGTAGGCAATGACGCTCAAGCTTTCGGGTGTGCGACCGCCCACGGGCGAGGCCGGGGACGTGACTGCCGGGGGAACCGGGCCAGGTAACGTCACGGCACTCGCGGCCCGGCGGAAGGTGAACACGTTCGTCGTCACGGAAATCAGCACGCAACTGCGCGGCGAGGCGCCGGAGTTGATCGGAGGCGCGCGACCTTGCTGGTCGGTCCCGGTGGGCCTCACTTCCCCCGTCCGAGGTGAGGTCGGGAAGGTCGGAGAAATCCTGGTCGATGCCATAACGGGCGAACTGTTGGTTGACGAGGCCCTCGTGCAAAGGATGACAGAGGATGCCAGGCATCTCGCTGAGCGTTCCCCACTTTAAGCAGGAATCTCCCTCTTCCTGTGTGGCCGCCTGCGTCCGCATGGTGCTGGCCCATTACGGGCGCGGTCATTCCGAGGACGAACTGCGGCGCTTGATGGGCACGAGTCCTCACGGGACAAGCGCCCGTAACATCCTCCGTGTCGCCTCCCTGGGCTTCGCCGTGGAACTGAGATCCGCCAACCTGGCTCAACTCGGCGGCGCCCTCACCGCCGGCACGCCCCCCATCGTGTTCCTGAACACGGGCTCTCTGGACTACTGGTCGTTGGACTGTGCCCACGTCGCCGTCGTCGTGGGTCTGGACGTCGCGACCGTTGCTCTGAACGACCCGTTCTTCGACGCGGCCCCGCAACAGACGTCCCTGTCCGGCTTTCAGCAGGCGTGGGCCTGGAACGAAGACCTGGCCGCCTTCATCCGTCCTCAGCCCTAAACGAGTGCGGCGGCGGATCCTCCCCTGAGCATCGGGATGAACCGGAAACTGACCGACCTCGAACTGACCGGCGACGGCCTCACCCTCGATGACGCCGAGCGTCTCTTGCGCGGCGTCGTCGAGCGGCTGACGCTCGCCCCCGGCGCCCGTCGCCGCGTCGAGCGCTCCCGCCGCACCCTCGAAAGCCTGGTGGCGACCGGCGCCGCCATCTACGGCGTCAACACCGGCTTCGGTAAGCTGTCCAACCAGCGCATCGAGCCCGACGAAGTGCTCGCCCTTCAGGAAAATCTCCTGCGCTCGCACGCCGTCGGCATGGGGGCGCTCTTGCCCCTCGGCGTGAGTCGTCTGGCGCTGGCGCTGCGCATCCAGGCCCTGGCCAAAGGCTTTTCCGGCGTGACGGTCGGCCTGCTCGACACGCTCGTCGAGATGTACAACCGCGGCGTCGTCCCGGCCGTCCCGGAACAAGGGAGCGTCGGCGCCTCCGGCGACTTGGCTCCGCTCGCTCACCTGGCGCTGGTCGCGATGGGCGAGGGCCACGCCTTCCTGGCGAAGCCGGGCCACGAGCCGCGCGGCCGCCTGAAGCCGCTCAGCGGCCGGGCCGCCCTGAAGCGCGTCCACCTGGCGCCGCACCGGCCGCTCGCCAAGGAGGGCCTGTCGCTCATCAACGGCACGCAGATCAGCACGGCGCTGCTCGCCGACGCCCTGGTCCGCGCCCGCCATTTGGCGAAGGTCGCCGACGTCGCCGGCGCCATGACCGTCGAGGCCACGAAAAGCTCGCAGCGCCCCTTCGACGCGCGCATCCAGGAGGTTCGTCCCCATCCCGGACAGAAAGCGTGCGCCGCCAACCTGCGCCGCCTGCTCGCCGACAGCGAGGTGATGGCCTCGCACGCCGGCTGCGCCAAGGTCCAGGACGCTTACAGCCTGCGCTGTATGCCGCAGGTGCATGGAACTTTGCGCGACGCCCTGACTCATGTGACGCGCGTGGTCGAGTGCGAGATGAATTCGGCGACGGACAATCCGCTGGTCTTCGCGGACGAAGGCGAGGTGATTTCCGGCGGCAACTTCCACGCGCAGCCTATCGCCCTGTCGGCCGACCTCCTCGCCGCCGCCGTCGCCGACCTGTCGAGCGTCAGCGAGCGCCGCGTCGAAAACCTCGTCAACCCGGATCTGAGCGGCCTGCCGGACTTCCTGACGCCGCAGCCGGGGCTCAACTCGGGCATGATGCTCGTGCAGGTGTTGGCGGCGGCGCTGGTGTCGGAGAACAAGGGCCTGTCGTTCCCGGCGAGCGTCGACTCGATCCCAACGTCGGCGAACCGCGAGGACCACGTGTCGATGGCGCCGGCGGCGGCGCGCAAGGCGCGGGCCGTCGTGACCAACGCGACGCGCGTGCTGGCCTGCGAGGTGCTGTGCGCGGCGCAGGGGATCGAGTTCCACCGGCCGCTGACGGCGGGGCGGGGCGCGGAGGCGGCGTACCGGCACGTTCGCCAGCACGTCCGCCCGCTCGGCCGCGACCGGACGCTGCACCGCGACCTGGAGGCGGTCGAGCGGCTCATCCGTTCGGGGAGTCTGCTGGCGGAGGTCGAGGCGGCGTGCGGGGCGTTGGAGTAGAATGGCACCGAGGAGGACGACACCATGGAGACCGAAACGATGGGCCGCGTGCTGACCAATGTCGTCGTGGAAAACCTCGGAGACCTCTTTGAGGTGTCCCGAGGCAACCGAGCGGCGGATCAGGTTCGGCGTATCAGCGTCACGGACGCGCTCGTGGATACCGGAGCCACGACGCTGGCTCTCCCGAGGCGTCTGATTCAGCAGTTAGAGCTGAAGAAAGTCTACGACAAAAGAGCCACTTCGAGTGCGGGAAGTCATCAGATCGACGTGTATGAGACCGTGCGCGTGACGATTCAGGGCCGGTTCTGCTCGGCCGATGTCATGGAAGTACCCGACGACGTGCCCGCGCTGGTGGGCCAGATTCCGCTGGAAATGCTCGATCTCGTCGTGGACGTCCCCGGCCGCCGGTTGGTCGGCAATCCGGCCCACGGCGGGGAACACGTCCTGGAGCTCTACTGAGGCTCGGCCGGTACTCTTGGGAGTGCGGCGGCCTGTCGCCGCTTTGGATTTTTGCCGTGTCCCACGCGGGACGACGCGGCTCAATCCAAAACAGCTTCTGGCCTCGGGCAGGGTTGGATCGGAGGTAGGGGAAGCGTCGAAAGAGAGCCGAAGCTGTGAGAGACGCCGGGCGTCCGAAAAGCGCAGCGGCATAGTGCCCATCCCCTTTTCGGGTCATCCCCGCGTGAGTCGGTTGCTGAGCTTGGTCGTTTGTCCGAGTCCCTTCAAGGGTTCCCTTGTTGCTCGTCGGTGTGACGTCCGTTAGGATTTTGGGGAGGCGGCGGCGAATACGACCACTATCCCAAGGGAATTTGAGCGATGACACAGTTACTGGAACAAGCCCTCAGCGAAGTCAAAAAGCTACCGGAGCCGGAGCAAGACGCGATTGCGTCGCTGATTCTCCACGAACTCTCCGACGAACGGCGTTGGCAAGAAAGTTTCGCCCGTTCGCAGGATCAATTGGCGCGTTTGGCCGCGAAGGCGCGCGAAGACATCCGCGCCGGCCGGGTTCAGAGCGGGGGCTTCGATCAGCTGTGAACTCGCAACTCACGTCCGACTTTCTGGCTTGCTTCGCCAAGCTGCCCGAGGCCGTCAAGGAGCAAGCCCGCCGGTGCTACCAGATGTGGCGCGACAATCCGGCCCATCCGAGCTTGCACTTCAAGCGCATTCACGGCCAGGAAGGTCTGTATTCGGTTCGCGTCGGCCTGGGGTGGCGGGCGTTGGGTCTTTGGGAGGGCGATACGATCTCGTGGTTCTGGATCGGGTCCCATGCGGAATACGATACACTCATCCGTTGAAGGCAAGGCTGAACCAGTCGCTGCAACAGACCGGCCCCGAGGAAAACGGGACCGGCACGAATGCCATGAAGTTAAAGGGGTAACGTCTGAGTTGGGGCTTCGAGAAAGCCTGAATGCAAGGCGTTTTCGTAATCCCAAGCTCTTTTACACCCGGCAACTCTTGGCGGGGAGGCCAGACGCCTAACGAGTCGTTAGCCCGGCCCACGGCAAGGAACACGTCCTGGAACTCTCCTGAGGCGCGGCCGGTTTTCTTTGGAGTCAGGTTCATAGCTGTCACTCGGAACGTATATCTCATGAACTCACACTCTCGTTCCCGGTGGCCCTTGCTGCTGACGGGCGTCGTCGTGGGCTTGCTCAGTTCCTGGTGGTTCGTACCTCGATCGACCGGAGCAGCGGGGGATCGCTCGGCTCCGCAACGTACAACGATCTATGACCCCGATCCCAAACACTTGTGGAATCGCTTGCACGAGGCATTCCGAGCCATGATCGAGGGTGCCGAAACGAGTGATCCGTGGGAACTCGACCCGTTCCTCTGGAAGTCCGGAGCTTATGTGTTCAGCGGGGAGGCGCGGAAAACCGCTCTCAACGTGTTGGACGAGTTCCTTGCCAAGAATGGCCACACCCTGATCAAAGATCCGCTCAAGCGCGCGCTTCTCCAGCGAGATCTCTGGACGCTTTTTGACTCCCTGGAACCGCCGAAATGGGGGGCCGCCAAGAAGAACCCGGAGATAGAACTCGCCACGCGCGTGGCCAGGATCATTCCACGGCTGAGCTTGACGGCCGAAGAGATCAAGAAGCTGCCCAATAACTATGCGGAAGCCGTTGCCGCCAAGGAGGCCGGGTTCTTGCCGAACGACCTCTGGGAGCCTAAAGGCCCTTGGGTATTACTCGGCGACGAGACGCATTTACCGGTGGCCTTGACTCACGTTCATTTTTTTGGCGGTCGCTCCACCTTCTTCGTCTTCCTGCGGTTGCCGGACGGGCGCGAGAAAACCGAGAAGTTACTCGACGAGTTGCGGAAACGAGGCCCGGACGCCAAGCCACTCCCCGCGGGAACCCAGGTGGCGCTGGTGCGGCGGATGCAACTGATTGATGACCAGGGCAAGCCCGTGACGACAAATGTCACCGAGAGCCTGCAAATGCGCGGCCAAGGGGCCTTCGAACTGAAGCTGAGCCGCCGAGCGTTTCTGGCGCGAAAGCCGAGCCTCAAGGTCGTAGGCGAGGATGACCGCGAACGCGCCTACCTTCTCTTTATGGGCAACAACGCCGGCGACGGACCCGGCAAAGTACTGGATTCTTGCTTCCACTGCCATCAAGGAAGAGGAATCAATTCGGTGCTCAGCTATGGGCGATTCAAACCGCTTCTCCTGACTCCCACGGTGCCACCCGCGTTGATAGCAACCAAACGGGAGGAAGAAGAAATGGGGAGTAGGGCCTGGAAGGGAAATCGTTACGAATGGGGATTACTGCAAGGATTGATACAAAATAACTCGAGAGACTGACCGTCCCCCCGACGTCATCTCGAACACGCCCCGCCTGTCGCTTCCTGACACCATCCGGGACCTTTCCCGGCCCCACCGCGCGCGGGTACAATGGAGGTCGGGCGACGACGTTTCGGCAGCCCCGCTCGCCACGCGCGGGTCGGTTCGGGGGCGGCAAAGGGAAGCGAGCGCCGGGAACGACTCACAGGCGCTCACGACTCACACCCCGACGAAAAGCCTGGAAAACGCAGGGAAAGAGAGCGCTGCGGGGTGTGAGTCGGCCTGTGAGTCGGTGTGAGTCGCGCCCGGCTCCCCCACCGAGCCTGTGCGGCTGACCATTTTGGGACGGGGCTGTCGGCTCGATCTTCAGGAGACTACAATGTCAACGTCAACGAAGGGGGTGGCCCGTATCCCCCCTGTCGCGGCAATCCGGAGGGTGACTCATGGCGGCTTCCGTTGTCGATTCCCAACGCCGCTGGACGGCTGCCGAACTGCGCCGGTTGCCGGCCGAGCAGCGTGATGCGATTCTCGCGGCCGCGGCCGCTCTGGCCGTTGACGAGTACCGCAACGACGCCGCCCTGACCGCGTTCGAGGCGTTCGGCGAGGGGGATCTGTATGTCCACAGTTCCGACGCCCAGCCGCGGTGAGGTATGGCTCATGGACTTCGACCCCGGGGTTGGGGCGGAGATCCGGAAGGTGCGGCCGGCCTTGGTGATCAGCTTGGATTCGGTCGGACGGTTGCCTTTGCGGATGGTCGTGCCGCTGACGGACTGGAAACCGCAATACGCGAGCTTCCCCTGGTTCGTGCTGATCCCGGCCGATAGCGACAACGGGTTGAGCAAAGACTCCGGTGCCGACGCGTTCCAGACGAAGTCGGTGTCGCTGACCCGGTTCGTACGCGCGCTCGGGACGGTCGCCGCGACACAACTCGAGGACGTGGCCTCCGCCGTCGCCCTGTGCGTTGGGGCACCGTGACCGGGCCGCCCGCGTGCCCTCCCCGTGGAGATGCCCCCGCCGTGTCGCGCCGCCTCGCTCCGTACCTGCTGCTCGCCCTCCTCGGCGTCGCCTTCTTCGCCGACCTCGTTCTTCATCCCACGCACGTCCTCTACTCCGGCAAGTCCGACCTGCTCGCCATGCACCTGCCGATGAAGCGCTTCTTGGTGCGCTCGTGGCACGAGACGGGCGAGCTGCCGCTGTGGAATCCCTACAGCTTCGCCGGGATGCCGTTCGTCCACGACGTCCAGGCGGCGCTGTTCTATCCGCTGCACGGGCCACTGCTGCTCTTGCCCGAGGAGGACGTCGGCGCCGCCGTGAGTTGGCTCGTCGTGCTGCACGTCGTCGTCGCCGGGTGGTGCATGTACTTTTACGCCGGGAGTCAGGGGCTCGGCACATCAGCTCGCCTCGTCGCGGCGGTCGGCTGGATGTTCGCGGGCAAGGGACTGTTGCACGTCCTCGCCGCCGGCCACACCATCGTGACGCCGCTGGCATGGCTGCCCTTGGCGCTCTTCTTTCTCGAAGAGGCGGTGCGGCGAGGCAGCTTCGCCCGCGCGACCTGGGCCGGCGTCGTGTACGCGCTCGTCGTGCTGGGGACGCACCCGCAGGTGACGTTTTACGCGGGGCTCTTCCTGGGACTCTGGACGCTGGCGCCGGCGCTGGAGGCGGCGGGAAACCTCGGCACCGTTCGGGCGCTGGGGCGCTGGCTGGCGTGCGGGGCGTGGGCGGCGCTCGTCGCGGCGGCGCTGAGCGCCGTGCAACTCTGGCCGGCTCTCGAATCGACGCCGGAAGCGACGCGCTCCGCCGGCGTGACGTCCGCCGAGGTGCTGCGCGGCGTCGTGCCGGCGCTGCTGCGCCTCGTCGGACCATCGCTGACCGAGCCGCGCTGGGAATTTCAGGCGAATTTCGGCTTCCTCTGGGTCGCGGCCGCCGGGCTGGCGCCATTCCTCCGCCGCGGGCGTGTCCGCTTTCAGGCCTTCGTCCTCGTCCTGCTGCTCCTGTTCAGCGTCGGCGGCGCGGCGCTCGTCCAGGGGCTGCCCGGCTTCCGCCTGTTCCAACTGCCGTCACGAATGCTGCTGCTCGCCGCGTTCCCCGTCGCCCTCCTCGCCGGGGTGACGACGCAGGCGCTGCTCGACCTTCCGGCGACCGCCGCGCAGGCGCGGCGCCGCGCCGCCCGGATCGCAATTGGCTTCTTTCTCGCCGGCCTCGCACTCGCCGCCGTGCCCCTGCTGCTTCTCCTCGGCGAAGGCGGTCGACCTCAGTTTCATCCCTATTGGCCGACTTTCCTCGTGACGGCCCCTCTGTTCCTCGCCCTCCTCGCCCTCCCGGCCGCGTCACGGCTCTGGGTCGGCCTGTGGCTGCTCGCTCTGACGGTCGACGCGGCGGCGCTCGTCCGGCCCTACGTCGCCGTAAGGCCCGAGGCCGAGGTCTACGCCGTGCCAGAGTGCGTCCGCGCCCTCGCCGCCCGCCGGGCCGAGGACGAATCGTCGCCCTGGCGCGTCCTCGATCGCGGACTGCCCAACTTCCCGTCGACGGGGCCGCTCGGCGTCAGCCTGCCGCCGCTGGGTGACGTGGCGCTGGAGCCGGTCCTCGGCTACAACACCTTCGACGTGCGCCGCGCCAAAGAGTATCTGCAATACGTCAGCGGGCTCGACGAGTCGGTGCGGCCGCGCCAAAGCGTCGTCGGCTACCCCATCGTCGAGCCGATGCTGATCGAGAACAAGGCCCTGCTCGACCTGCTCGGCGTCCGCTATCTACTCGTCCCCGACGACCCGGCGCGGCGCCCGGTCCTGCCGAAGGGACACGCCGGCGCCGGCGAGCCGGGCAAGCACCCCGGCTGGAAGCCGCTCGACGTTGGCTGCGTGTCGACGCCGGTCTACTCCTTTCTCGCCGGGGGCATGGCCGAGCCGGGGCCGCACACGGTCTACGAGAACACGGAGGTCTTTCCGAGGGCGTTCGTCGTGCCGTCCGCCGCCGCGCTGCCGGAGCGCGGCGTCCTGAAGGCGCTGGCCGCGGCCGACCTGCGCAAGACGGTCTTCCTCGAAGGGGCGCCGTCGCCGCCCGAAGCGGGCACGGGGTCGTTCCGCCCGGCGCGCGTCGTGGAACGGCGGCCGAACCGCGTCGCCGTCGAGGTCGACGACGGGCCGGCCGGCTGGCTCGTCCTCGCCGACGTCTGGTATCCCGGATGGGTGTGCGACGTGGACGGCCGCGCGGCGCCGCTGTACCGCGCCGACTCGCTGTTCCGCGCCGCGCCGCTCGACGCGGGGGCTCATCGCGTCGTCTTCACGTTCGCCCCGACGTCTTACACGCGCGGCCGCCTCGTCAGCGGCGCGGCTTTGGCGGGTGTTTTCGCCCTGTCGTTGCTGACCGCCCTGCGCCGCGTTCGCCGCTCCTCCCGAGAAACGTGATCATGCCCGACGTCCCCGCCCCCGTGTCGCGCCGCGAACGGACGCTGTTGCCGCTCGGCCTGGCGCTCCTGGTCGGCGCCCACCTCGCCGCCGCCGACGCCTGGTCGCGGTTCGGGCGCCACCTCTGGCTCGACGAGGTTTACACGCACGCCCTCGTCGCCGACCCGGACTTCGGGCACATGATGCGGGCGCTCGCCGACGGCGTCGAGACGCACCCGCCCGCCCTCTACGTCCTCCTGCGCGGGTTTACCACCCTGGCCGGCGTCGGCGACGCGGCCTTGCGGATTTTTTCCGTCCTCTGCGTCCTCGTTGCCCTGGCCGGCGTCTACTTGACGCTGCGCCGTGCCTATTCCGCCTTCGTCGCCGGCGCCGCGACCGCCGCCGTCTGGTGTCATCCGCTGGTGTTGCACTACGGCTTCGAGGCGCGCCATTACGCCCTCTGGCTCGCCGGCCTCGCCTGGCTCGCCTACTTCCTGGCCCGCTACCGCGCCGCCCGCGCGGCGAAGGAGCCGGCCGTCGGCTGGGGGGGCGCACTCGCGGCGGCGTCGGTCCTCGTCTGCACGACGCACTACTTCGGCGTCGTCTCCGTCGCGCTGGTCTTCGGCGGGGCGACGCTGGTTCGGCCCGCGCCCGGAAGCGCGCGCCTGGCGGGACTGGTCCCCATCGCGGCCGGCGTGGCGGCGCTGACGGCCTGTGCCCCGCTGCTCGTCGGCCAGCGCCGCGCGACGACGGTTCCCACCTGGGTCGCCCCGCCGAGTACCGCGACGCTGCGCGCCTTCGGCTTTGGGCTGTTGCCCGTACCGTATCTCGTCCTCGCCGTCCTGGCGCTGCTGGTCCTCGTCGCCGTCGCCCGGCGGGCGCGCGGCGGGCCGGAGCGGGCGGCGCTCGTCGGCCTGGGGTGTCTGCTGCTCATGCCGGCCCTGCTCGTCGCCTTTTCTTACACGGTCCAATCCGTCCTCGTCGATCGCTACGCCGTCGCGACGGTCCTCGCCGTGGCTCCGCTGACGGCGGTCCTCGCGGCGCGCCTGCCCCGTCCGGTCACCGTCCTGTTCCTCCTGGTCCTCGCCGCGCTGTCGGGAGGCGACCTCCGCCGCCGCGCCGCCGAGGACCGGGCGCGCGACGGCCGCGCCGACGAGTTGATCGCCGCCGTGCGCGACAGCACCGACGGTCCCGTCCTCTTCGAGCGGCCGCACGAGCTTTACATGATCTGCCACGCGGCGCCCGACCTCGCCGGCCGCTGCTTCCTGCACGACTTCGAGGCGGGCGCTTCCACCCCGGCGCCGGCGCGCGTCTTCATGCGCGACCTGGCGCGGCGCTACGCCAGGTATTACGAGCGGCCGGGGATGATGTCGTGGGAGGCGTGGAGAGGTCTGCCGCGTCACTTCTTCGTGACGAAAGCGCTCGACGACACTCCGGGAGAGCCGCCGGCGTCGTCCGGGATGACGCCGCGGCTTCTCGGGAGGGGGCTGTACGAGTTGACGGAACCCGGCCGTCAGTAGGCGATCTCGAAACGCAGGAATGGGCCGACGCTCCCGAGGCCGTCGAGCAGGTGGGCGTCCTTCTTGCCGTAATTGACGAATTGGCCGCTCCCGAATCCCACGAATTCCGCCTGAGCGCCGACGACGCCGCGGACCGCGCAGCGCTCGCCGAACGTCCGGTCCCAACTCACGCCGAGCTGGAAGCCGGCGTCGCCCAGCACCCGCGAATCCCACCGACGGGTCGAGACGGTGGACGACGTGCCGGGGTCGGACGGGCCGAAGGGGTTGAAGGCGGGGCCGTAGCGCGTCTCGAAGGACTGCCGCTCCGCGCCGAAGAGGAGAGCCACGTCGGCGCGGCCGTAGAGGCCGAAGCCGCTTTGGCCGAGCGGCAGCGTGCGGCTGACGCCGAAGTGCGGCCCGAGGCCCAGGAACAGGTTGCGGCTCGAACGACTCGTGAAGGAATCGGCCGCCCCCGAGTCGACAAACTTGCTGGCGAGGCGCAGGCCGAATTCCCAGGACGCCCCGCCGCCGTTCTTCGCCGGATCGCGGCCGGAGACGTAGTCGAGATCGAGCCAGTTCACTTCGAGGCGGAGGTGATTGTCCTGCCTCCCGCCGTCGAAGCCCGGCGGGGTAACATTCTCGTGGCCGCTGGTCGAGATGTTGCGAAAGGCGACGCGCGGCGCGCCGCCCGCGTCGAGCCGGTAGCCCAGCTCGACGCGCGGCGCGGCGGTCCAATCGAGTTTCACGTTCCCCTGAGTCGCAAACGTCCCCGCCGAGAGTAACGGGTGGAACAACCCGACCTCGACGCCGGCGAACCACGCCGAGGAGGGGGCCTCGGCCGGGCCGCGCGGGAACGACTCCGCGGGCGGAGGCTCTTCCGCCCGGCACCGGCCCGGACGTCCCGCCAGGGCGAGTACCAGAAGGATGCTCGCCAACGACCTCAAGTGACGAACCATCATCGGATCTCCTCTCGTTTCCGGCTCCGCTCGGCTCGCGGAGCCTACCCCATCCCGCCACAGGCTCGAAGAGACATCGTCCGCGCGGACCGCGGGGACCGCCGCCTCTCTCCCCATCCCAAAGGGAGAGCCCATCGCCCCTACCCCCTCTCCCCAGAGGGGCCAGGGGCGGCGAGTGGCGGTGACGCCCCGCAGCCGGCGCGGACGGGATCGTTTGTCAGAAAGAGATATTTTTGAGGAACGATTGACATGACGACGGAGGGCCTCCTTGCCCGTTTCGAGGAGAGGTCGCGCGGCCGGGGTACACGCCGGACGGCGGCCGAGTCGCGGCGGCGCCCGACTTTCTTCTCAAGAACGCGGCGCGTTCCGCCGGGCACCCATAACCTAATCGCGCGGCGCAGGGGGATGCGGACAAAGGCGAAAATATTCCGAGAATCGTCTTTGCCGGAATCGTCGCCTCCGGGTATGATCCGCCGTTCCCGCGCGGCAATTCGCGAGGTGGCCATGCTCAATGCGGACGAGTTCGCCGACTTCCTGTGTCGCGTCCGGGCGGGCGATGCGGACGCCGCCTCCGCCCTCGTGCGCGAGTACGAGCCGCTGATCCGCCGCGAAGTGCGCCTGCGGCTCACCGACCCGCGCCTGTGCCGCCTCTACGACTCGGCCGACATCTGTCAGTCGGTCTTGCGCAGCTTCTTCGTCCGCGCCGCCGCCGGCCAGTACGAACTCGGCGGGCCGCGCGACCTGCGACAACTCCTCGTCGCGATGGCGTACAACAAGGTCGCGACGAAGGCGCGCCGCCTGCGCCGCCCCGGACCCGACCGCGACCAGGCGCCGGGCGACGCGGCGGACGAGCTGGGCGTCGTCGCCGATCGCCGGCCATCGGCGGCGCGGCTGGAAGGTGCAGTCGCAGACGCCGTGGTACGAAGCCTGGGGCGGCGCTCAGGCGGTCCGGGTGCGGCCCGACGGCTCTCTGGAAGGAGCCGCCGACCCGCGCCGCGAAGGAGCCGCCCGCGGCTATTGAGCGCCCGTTGCTGACGTCTCCCCTCCCTCTCGGGGGCGTTCGTCTCTCCCCCGAGAAGGAGGGGAGGGCGCTGCAAGATCCAGAGGAAATCCTTCCTTCAGGAAATCTGGAAAGTTGGGCTTGCAACCGCGCCTACCCCTTGTGTATTATCTTCCCGTCTATCCAGGATGAGCGGCTTGAATTTGTAGCGTTGGCGTCGAATCGCGAGCGAAGTTCGTGATCGTCGCGTTGCGCCCCCGGCAATCAAATCGGGCCACGCGAGTACGATTCGGTTCCGGCAGCCTCTCCATACTCCCGGCTTGACGGCCAAAAGGAATCTACACATGAACTGCACTACTCATACTCGGAAGCCGCGCCAATTCCGTCTCACGTTCGAGCAGTTGGAAGATATTTCGCTGCCTAATTCTCTGCTCGACCTCATCGGGCTGTCAGTGCTGGGTATGTCCTTTCTACCGACCGAACAGCCAGCCCTCGGGCCGGCCCTGTCAGCGGGATCCGAGACTGCGATCATACTTACTTACGAGAACTCATTTGGCGATGAGCCGGGCTAACGACAGAGAAGCCGCCGGCCTGTTCGCGAACGTATCGAGTGTGACGGTACGGTCCAGTCCTGGTACAAATGACACGAGAGAGCCTCAAGTCGCGTCAATCAAGGCCGATAGTATTTGGAGTGGTCTGGACGGGTTCGCGGACCTTGCTGCTAAGCTGACTCTGAATAATGGCGGTCCAAAGTTCGCCGCGGCAACCGCTGCCGGCATCCGGGAAGGCAATGAAGTAGCTAAAGTGTTTGGCGAGCAGACTTCCTCGGGCGGAGACAGGACGCGGGCGAATGCCCCCGTCGAGGGAAACTCGGGCGCCCCTGTGAATTCTCATGGTAATTCGGACCTGGATGTGACTGCGCCGGCCCTGTTTCTGGCGAATCGCCAGGTTAGTCAAGGTTCGGGGGCGGAGGGAGTTGGTATAGCCGGAGTCCTGAGCAAGCAGCCTGGCTCTCTCCCCCCTCACAGGGATTCGGCGATTGGTCTGCTCACCCTTGCGGCACCTGCCTACCTTCCTGTCAACGCCGATAACGATAACGGGTCGGCCGTCACCGATGGGATTCCCGCCAAGCGCGACTTTTCCGTCTCTGGACTCGCCAACCCGGACCCGGAAATCCAGCCAGCCGTCATATTCAACACTCTTCCGCCGGGGGGGACGTACGTCTTGAATTGGGTTCCTGGGGACAGTCAGGTCGCCTTCTGGCAAGACCAAAACAAGAATACGGCGTGGCCGTCGTCATGGTCTTACGGCGGACAAACGACTACCATCTGGCTCGAAGGGACTCATGAATCCGCCTCCCTCAACGATTTCTTCATGAACGTGACGTACACATGGGGGGTGGGACAAACATCCAGTGTCGACGCTACCCTGACTGTTACACCTGTGATCAACAGTTTCACAGTGAAGGATGCGCCAAGACAAAACGTGAGGTTCGGCACTATTACGAGTGATATCACCACTGGAATGACGGCCCAAACGCTTTTGAGCCGACCAGGTGCGTTGTTTGACGCGAATCTGACTGTTGATAACTTGAGCGGGAATCCGGTGTTCATTCAAAACGTAATGGCCATGCAGAACGGGGCGAACGGAACCACGGTTGGCGGGGCGAGCGTCGGGGCATCGTACCTGAACGGGACGAGTAAGGCGAACATGACGCTGCCAAACGGCGCGCTCCCCCTGGTCGACGCCGTTCCCGCGACGCCCCGCACCGCAGAGTACGCGGCAAACATAAACAACGACGGACACATCGCGACGGCCAGTAGTAACGATTCCCCCGGACTTGCTCCGCCACCCACTGCCGCCAGCGTCACGGCGGCTGACTACAAGCTCACGCTCAAGCTGTACTTGGTGTGGAAGTATCCGTCGGGGGTGTACTACTCCCTGGCCAATTACGATTGGTGGACCAACTTCTACGCGACTGCGGCCGCGGGAGTGGCGCCGGCGAACACGGTTGCCATCACTCATGGCGTTACCGCCGCCCCGGATTATTCCAGGTCCAACGCCGACCCCGTGACGAAGACTAATTTCTTCTATAATAATAACGCTCGATGGGTGATGAGTTAAGGATTGATTCTGGTGCGGGTCATGCCGCGACGGAGCGATCTTCTGGACATGCGACGAGCAATCCACCTGCGGCAGGTCTTTCCCAAGCACGCGAAAGAGTGATACCAGATCGAGATTGATGGCACTCTGAGAAAGTGTTCGCACGCAAGAACGGGAGGAAGCCGATGGGTTTCTTGTGTCCGATCCTTGTCGCCGTTTTTTCGCAATCCTTGTTGTTCTGCCACATCGACACTGACCCGCCCGGCGTAGCCGTGTACGTCCCCGACACGAGCCGCTGGGTCGCGATGCTCCAGGGGGACGGCTTCTCCATCGGCAAGTTGGACGCGGAAGGCAACTTTCTCCCTGACGAGAGGTGGTTCAACATTCGCGGCGGGGTCTCCGGTCCGCTGCCGCCGTACAGTGTGATCAACCCACCGTCCTGTAAGAAAGTGTACGAATTCCGTTCCGGGCGCCTCATCCCGGGTCAACTCGTCGAGCGTGGAACCTTCGTGCCGGACCTGGACGGCAAGATCATCGCCTTGAAAGACTATCGACCCTCCAAAGACGCCCCGCCCATCTACAATCTGCCGGGCCAATTCGTCGTTTTGCCGAGACTTTAGCAAAGTTAGTGCAGTAGCCCGTTCTCCCCATGCGCATAAACTGAACTCCTGAAGCCTCTTGCGTCAGGAGGGCTGCTGATGACTGTTCCAGGGGAGTATGTCCCGGACGTCACCGAGGGCATTACTCGT
>JBBROG010000194.1:0-16697 GCA_038229635.1 Gemmatales bacterium | reverse complement strand
GGTTTTCGGCATGTCCCGCCTCGGCCACGGCGAGGCCCGACTGACAGTGGACGTTAGTTCACATGATCTGTTGCCGCAAAGCCTTTGATACCTTGGGTTTACAACCATGTTGGAAGCCCTGCCCCTTCGGGGTAAAATGCCGCCAGCCCTACCCCGAAGGGGTTGTATCCCAAAGCCGGGGGTCGCGCAGCGCACCCCCGGAACACCACGACGGGTCGCGTACTCGCGCACCCCGGACAACACACGGAATCCCCCCATGCGACTCCTCATTCTCTCCGCGACCCTTCTCGCCGCCGCCCTCCCCGTTTTGGCGAAGGATCTCACGATCACCGTCACCGCCGGCAAGCACGACCGGACTAACGTCCCCGTGTGCGTGCCGCTGTCGCTGCCGAAGGACCTGGCGGGCCGGACGGAGGCCGCCGTCCTCGCCCCGGACGGCGTCGCACACCTCGCCCAACTCACGTCGCCTTCGTTAATGACCGAATCGATCGCGCCCGCCGCCGGCGAGGCGCGCCGCGACCTGCACTTCGTCCTGCCCTCGCTGAAGGCCGGCGACGCGCTGACGTTCACCTTGTCTTCTGGCCCCGTTACCCGGACGGCGACGCCGGCGGTGTTCGCCTGGAAAGACGCGGCGCCCGGCGAAACCGACCTGCTCTACAACGGCCACCCTGTCCTGCGCTACATGCACGCCGCCTTCGACGACTCCACCAAGGAGAAGCGCGAACAGACCTTCAAAGTCTACCATCACCTGTTCGCCCCGGCGGGCGAGCTCATCACGAAGGGGCCGGGCGGCCTGTACACGCACCATCGCGGACTCTTCTACGGCTTCAAGGCGACTTACGGCGCGGGCAAGGGCGTCACCGCCGACACCTGGCACTGCCCGCCGCCGCCCAACAAAATGGAAGCGCACCTGGCGCACGAGAAAACCCTGGCGAGCGAGGCCGGCCCGTTGCTGGGGCGGCACCGCGTCCAAATCGGCTGGCACGGCACGGGCAAGGAGCGCTTCGCCGTCGAGGAGCGCGAGTTGACCGTCTACGCGGTGCCGCACGGGCGCCTCGTCGAGTTCGCCTCGAAGCTGACGCCGGTCAAGGGGGCGGTGAAGGTCGACGGCGATCCGCAGCACGCCGGCTTCCACTTCCGCGCCAGCAACGAGGTCGCCGACACGACCAAGGGCGAAACCTACTACCTCCGCCCCGACGGCAAGGACAAGCCGGGCGCGACGCGCAACTGGGACCCGAAAACGAAGCAGGGTCCGGTCAACCTGCCGTGGGACGCGATGAGCTTCGTCGTCGGCGGCAAGCGCTACACCGCCGCCTACCTCGACCGGCCGGCGAACCCGAAGGAGGCGCGCTCCAGCGAGCGCGACTACGGCCGCCTCGGCTCGTACTTCGTCGCGGAGGCCACGGAGAAGAAGCCTCTGTTGGTGGACTACCGGCTGTGGCTGCAAGAGGGCGAGATGACCGGCGCGGGCGTGGCGGCGAAGAGCGCCGACTTCGCCGAGCCGGCGGGCGCGACGGTGAAGTGACCGAGGGAGTCACGCCATCTCGTGTAGAGGGCGACTGCCCCGTTCGCTTGTTCGGCCCTGGGGCTGACGTTATGATGCGCCTGGAGTTTCCACGCGCCGCGGCCGGGGCGGCCGAGACCTCGGAACAAGGGAGACGTCGCCATGAACCGCCAGGGGGATGCTCGCGCAGGCTGCGCTGATTTTCGCCGCACGCTTCGAGTCGACCGCCGGAGCTTCGTCAAGGCCGGCGTCCTCGGCGCCGCGGGGCTGGGACTGGGCGACCTGCTGCGGGCCGAGAGCCGGGCGCCGACAACGAGCCGGCCGACGTCCGTTATCATCCTGTGGATGCGCGGCGGGCCGAGCCACCTCGACATGTGGGACCCCAAGCCCGACGCCCCCGCCGAGTACCGGGGCGAGTTCGGCGCCCGGGCGACGAACGTTCCCGGCGTTCTCCTCTCCGACATGCTGCCGATGTGCGGGCGCGTGATGGACAAGTGGTCCCTCGTCCGCAGCCTGCACCACGGCGACGCCGGCCACTCCACCGGCGACCAGATCTGCTTCACCGGCTACCCCTCCGGTCCCAATCCCGACGAGAACGTCCACCCGAGCTGCGGCTCCGTCGTGCAGAAGCAACTCGGCGGGCTCACGCCCCATTTACCGGCCTACGTGATGATCCCGCGCCTAGTGCCGGGGGCGGGACCGGCGTACCTCGGCGTCTCCTGCAAGCCGTTCGAGACGCAGGCCGACCCGGCGAACCCGGGTCCGTTCCGCGTGCCGAACTTCTCGGCGCCCGCCGGCGTGACGCTGGAGCGCGTCGGCGACCGCAGAAGTCTCCTGGCCAGCTTCGACGGCCTGCGCCGCGACGTGGACGCCTCGGGGCAGATGGACGGCCTCGACCGCTTCCAGCGGCGCGCCTGGGACATTCTGACGTCGCGGGCGGCGCGTGACGCCTTCGACCTCGACCGCGAGCCAGCGAAGGTGCGCGAGCGCTACGGCTTCCTGCCCGCGTTCGACCCGAAGGCGTCGAACCGCTGCGGGGCGCCGGCGGGGAGCCAGCGCATTCTCCTGGCAAGGCGCCTCGTCGAGGCGGGCGTGCGCCTGGTGACGGTCGACCTGCGCTGGTGGGACACGCACGTCAAGGGCTTCGAGTCGCTGCGGCTCGGCTTCCTGCCGCGCTTCGACCGGGCCTACTCGGCGCTGATCGAGGATCTGCACGCGCGCGGGCTGCTGGAATCGACGCTGGTACTCGCCTGGGGCGAGTTCGGCCGCACGCCGCGCGTGAACGCCGACGCCGGGCGCGACCACTACCCGAACGTGTTCAGCGCGGCGCTCGCCGGCGGGCCGGTGAAGGGCGGGCGCGTCGTCGGCGCGTCGGACGCCAAGGGGGCGTTCCCGAAGAGTAGCCCGAAGACGCCGCAAGACGTGCTGGCGACGCTGTACCGCCACCTGGGCGTCGACACCGAGGCGCAGTACCTCAACGGCGCCGGCCGGCCGATCAGCGTGCTGCCGGAGGGGAAGGTGATCGAGGAACTCGTATAACCGGACACGAAGAGGGTATTTCCATGACACCTTCGGGAACGACGCACATTTACCTGGATGATCGAGGCGTCGCCTGGATCGATGACACGAACGTAAAGGTGATCGAGGTCGTGGTCGACCGTGTCGCCTGGCAGTGGAGCCCGGAGGCGATCCAACTCCAGCACCCCCACTTATCGCTGGCGCAGATCCACGCCGCGTTGGCGTACTACTACGACCACCAGGCCGAGATCGACGCGCGGATGGCGCGGGAGGCGCGGGAAGTCGAGGCGCTGCGGACTCAGGCGGGTGAATCGCCGGTGGCGAAGCGACTCCGGGAGGCGGGACTCCTCCGGTGACACTCCTCTTGTACATGGATCATAACGTTCACGGCGGCATCACCCGAGGGTTGCGTTCGCGAGGTGTCGATGTGATTACTGCCGAGGAAGACAACGCCGCGCGACTGCCCGACCCGGACCTACTCGACCGAGCCACGGCGTTGGGCCGTGTCCTGTTTAGCCAGGACACGGACTTGCTCCGCGAGGGGACGCGGCGGCAACAGAGTGGGGAACCGTTCTCAGGCGTGATCTATGCCCACCAACTTCACGTGCCGGTGGGCCGTTGTCTCGATGACCTGGAATTGCTCGCCAAGGCGTGTGACCCGCCGGAATTCGTGAACCGGGTGGAATACCTCCCGCTGAAGTAACGCGGCGGGCGCCCGCTGAGGCGAGCGCTAAGCCGCGAGCGGCTCGTCCGTGTCCTTTCCCCAAAACAGCGCCAGGACGGCGACGCCCGCCAGCGGCACCAGCCCGGCCAGGGCGACGCCGGCCGAGTACGACCCCGTCGCCTTGACCAACTCGCCGACGCCGGACTGCAAGACGTACATCGCCAGCCAGTTGATGCACCCCAGCGCCCCCGTCACCTTCCCCTGGTGCCGCGACGTCAGCGACTGGCTGAAGGAGTAGTAGTTGGGGAACAGCCCCAGCGCCCCGAAGCCGATCACCAGCAGCGCCGCGATCAGCACTCCCTGATGGCGCAGGAACGCCGCCGGCACGCTCAGCGCCGTGAGGCAGGCGCAGGCGGCGAAGACGCGGACGCGGCTCGCGTGGACCGACAGGCCGCCGCGCGCCAGCCGCAGCGCCGCGTAGCCGGCGGCCAGCGCGCCGACGTCGGCCGCCAGGTAGTAGAAGAACGTAAACCGGCCCATCCCCCACTCGCTGAAGTCGTGCTGCAGCTGCAAGAACAGCGGCAGCCAGGCGCGGAAGAAGTGCCACGTCGTGTTGATCGCCACCACCAGCACGATCAGCACCCCGAAGCGGCGCACGAAGACGCGGCGCGGCAACTCCTCGCCGTCGGCGTCCGCCGCCGTGCAGCGCAGCAGCCAGCGCACCACCGCGCCGGCGCCGAGCACGCCGATGCCCAGGCGCACGCCGACGTTCAGCCACGGGTTGTCCAACCGCGCCACCTGCAACATCACGTCGACGCCGAGCAGTAGGGCGAGCCAGTTGACGATGCCGATGAGCGACGGCGAGGCGCGGCGTTCGACGAGCAGGTCGTCGCGGCGCACCGAGGCGAGCCACAGCCCGACCCAGGTGACGCCGGCGGCGCCGATCACCAGGAAGGGAAGGCGCCAGGCGCCCGGCCGGTACTGCTCCGGGCTGTCCTCCAGGACCAGCCAGGCGATGACGAGCGGCGTGACGACGGCGCCGACGGCGGCGCCGCACTGGAGGATGCTGTTGCCCATGCTCCGCTCGCTCGGCGCCAGGATGTGCTGCGTCGTCCGCAGGGCACAGGGCCAGTTGCCCGCCTCCGCCAGGCCGAGCAGGGAGCGGCAGACGAGCAGGCCGACGAAGCTCGTCGCCAGCCCGGTGGCGAAGCCGGCCGCCGACCAGGCCAGCACCGCCGCCGGGTAGAGCCAGCGCACGCCCCAGCGGTCGGCCATCCAGCCCGCGACGATCGCCCCGACAGCGAAGGCGAACGCGAACGCCGATTCGAGCTGCCCGTAATGGCGCTCGTCCAGCGCGAATTCGCCCATGATGCGCCTGGAGAGTTGATTGATCGTCAGACGATCCATGTAGTTAATCATGGTCGCCAGCAGCAGCAGGCCGCACACCCACCACTTCCAGGACGGGCCGCGGGACGGGGACGTCGGGTCGTGCATGACGGTTGGCGCCGGGGGGAGGGAAGTCCAGGCAGGAAGTGTAGCGGGCGAGACGCCGGGGCACCAGCGCCGCCTTGTTACAGGGAGGTTACAGCACGCGCGGCGCCTTTGCGATATCCTGAACCGGCGACGACTCAGGCGACCCGGTCGAGGGACACGCCCTGGAAGGAAACGTCGCGCTCGCCGCTCACGACGTCCGCGATCCGGTGGTAGGCCGGGGGGGCGGCGGCACGCACGAGGGCCGCCAAGGTGAAGGGGTGTGGCCGCGGCCGGGCCTGCGCGGCGTCGGCGCGGACGATTCGGCTCGTCGCCGGGGTACGCGGCAGCGGCGCCCACACCGGCGCCACGCCGACAGGTTCGTCGGCGACGAGGCGGAGTCGCTGCTTCAGCCGGCGTCCCTCGACGGCGCTCACGCGGTCTTCCAGGTCGGCGACGCGCGCCCGCAGTCCGCGATAGCCGGAACAGTCGTGCAGAGAGCTTCTTGTCATGGCGCGCGATCCTACCGCCGCGCCGGCCCGAAGAAAAGGCCAACCGGCCGGCGCGTTCCGGGGGTGCGGCGGGTGGGCGCCCCGTCGTGGTAGTCCGGGGGTGCGCGTCGTCGTTCCGGGGGTGCGCGAGTACGCGACCCCCGGCTTTGTTATGTAACCCCTTCGGGGTAGGGCTAGGGGCCTTTTACCCCGAAGGGGTTGTATCCCACAGCCGGGGGTCGCGCAGCGCACCCCCGGACAACCACACCGGGTGTCGCGTACTCGCGCACCCTGGGACACTCGCCGTTGTCCTTCGATCGCCTTCCCGTCGCCTTACCCCATCGTTCCAGGAGGATTCGCACCGTGCAACGCACCCTTTTCGCCACGCTGGCCGTCGCGGCCGTGGCGGTCGCCGCCCTCGCCGCCTGGCGAGCCCAACCCAACGCCGCCCTGGCCCAGCCGGGCAACGCCCACCCGCCCAACGGCTCGGCGAAGGCGCCGCCTCCGCCTTTGCCCATCGCCCACGTCGTCCTCTTCAGCAGCGGCGTCGGCTACTTCCAGCGCGAGGGCGAGGTCGACGGCAACGCCCGCGTCGACCTGACCTTCCCCGGCACCGACGTCAACGACCTGCTCAAGAGCCTCGTCCTCCAGGACAAGGGCGGCGGCCGCGTCAGCACCATCAGCTACGACAGCCCCGACCCCATCGAGAAGACCCTCAAAAGCTTCGCCCTCGACCTGACCTACAACCCGTCGTTCGGCCAGCTCCTCAACCAGGCGCGCGGCGAGAAGGTCGAGGTGACGATGCAGCAGTCCAACGCCGGCCAGCCGGGCACGCTCAGCGGCGTCATCCTCGGCATGGAGTCCCAGCACCAGCCGCACGGCAAAGACCTCCTCGCCGAGGTCGAGATGCTCAACCTCCTCTGCGCCGAGGGCGTCCGCAGCGTGCCGCTGACGCAGGTGCAGCGGCTGCGCTTCCTCGACCCGGCCCTGGAGAGCGAGCTGCGCCGCGCCCTCGAAGTCCTCGCCACCCGCCACGACTCGCAGAAGAAGGTCGTCAGCCTCACCTTCAACGGCGAGGGCAAACGGGCGGTGAAAGTCGGCTACGTCGTCGAGAACCCGATCTGGAAGACGAGTTATCGCCTCGTCATCGAGGACAACGGCAAAGCGTTCCTGCAAGGCTGGGCGGTCGTCGAGAACACCAGCGACGACGACTGGAAGGACGTCCACATGGCCCTGGTGTCGGGCCGGCCGATCTCGTTCCAGATGAACCTGTACGACCCGCTGTTCATCCCGCGGCCGAAGGTGGAGCCGGAACTGTTCGCGTCGCTGCGGCCGCCGACCTTCGGCGGCGCCATGACCGGCCCCGGCCAGCCGGTCGCGGGGGTGCCGCCGGGGGCCGGCTTCCCGGGCGGCGGCGGGAATCCGAACTTTAACCCCGGCTACTTCGCCAACAACTCTGCCCCGGTCAACCGCTACAACTTGGCCATTCAGATGAACCAGCTCGGCGGATTGGGCGGGCAGTTCGGCCAGCAGGGCGGGTTAGGCGGGCAGTTCGGCCTGCAGGGCGGGCAAGGCGGCCTCGGCCAGAACGTCATGATCGCGAACGGTACGTCGAACACGATCAACAATAACGACAACTACAAGCTGACCTACGAGCAGCTCCAGCAGCGCCGCCAACAGCAGCAGGAGGGCAAGGAGCGGGCGAAGAGCATCGGCAGCTCGCTCTCGGCCATCAACCTCAAGGAGGGCGTCACGTCGGTCGCCTCGGCCGAGGAGGTCGGCGACTACTTCAAGTACGTCATCAACGAGAAGGTCACGCTGCCGCGGCAGAAGTCGGCGCTGTTGCCGATCGTCAACGACGCCGTCGAGGCGGGCCGCGTCAGCATCTTCAACGAGTCGGTGCAGTCGAAATTCCCGCTCCTGGGCCTGCGCTTCAAGAACACCAGCGGCCAGAGCCTGATGCAGGGGCCGATCACCGTCTACGAGGGGAACACCTACGCCGGCGACGCCCGCGTCATGGACTTGCAGCCGAACGAGGAACGCCTGGTCGCCTACGCCGTCGACCAGGGGACCGAGGTCAAGGTCGAGGGCCGCAGCGCCCCGCAACAACTCGTCGCCGTCAAGGTGGTCAAGGGCGCCGTCCTGGCGACGCACAAGCTGCGCGAGACGAAGACGTACCTCGTCAAGAACCGCTCCGCGCAGGAGCGGACGCTGATTATCGAGCACCCGGTGCGGCCCGACTGGAAGCTCGTCGCCCCGGAGAAGCCGAGTGAACGGAGTCGCGAAGTCTACCGCTTCGAGGTCAAGGTGCCGGCCGGCAAGTCGCTGACGCACAACGTCGTCGAGGAGCAGTCCCGCGTCGACCACGTCGCCATCGGCTCGGGCGACGACAAGACGGTGCGCGTGTTCCTGAGCAGTTCCGTCGTCGCCGACAAGGTGAAGGAGGCGCTGCAAAAGGCGCTCGTCATGCGCGCGAAGCTGAGCGACACGCAGCGCGAGTTGGGGCAGTTGCAGGGGCAACTCAAGGCGATCACAGAGGACCAGGTGCGGCTGCGGGCGAACTTCGAGCGGCTGCCGCCGACGTCCGAGGCGTACAAGCGCTACCTGAAGAAGTTCGACTCGCAGGAGACGGAGATCGAGGACCTGCAAGCGCGGATCAAGAAGCTCCAGGACACGGAGAAGGGGCAGCAGAAGGAGTACGAGGACTACCTGGCGGCGCTGACGGTGGAGTGAGCGTTGGCGAGAATCCTCAAGCCGAGCCCGTCCCGGCCCACCGCGCGCGGGCCGGGGCGGCGCCGGTCGTCTCACGACCGATCATTGAACTTCCCTTCCGGGAGGCGCAGCGCCCCGCGGCCGACGGCCGCCGCGCCCCAGGCGCGCCCGGCGTCGAGCAATCGCTCCCACACGTATTCCGCCACGTCCCCGCCGACGCGGAGCAGCATCCCCTCCGGCAGGCGCGTCAGCCGCGCCGCGACGCCGGCCACGCCGGTCTCGGCCGAGGCGCCGGGCGGGAAGGCCGCTCGCCCGACGTCGAACGAGGTGAGCCGGCGCAGCACGTCCTCGACGCGCGTGCCGAGGAGGAGAATCGCGGCCTGGCCCGGCGGGACGTCCACCCCGAGGGGCGAGCCGGTCATGTCGGCCAGGGCGAAGTCGGCGCGCGCCGCCTCGTCGTCGGCCGCGCCGTAGGAAATCGGCACGAGCCAGCCGGCGGACTCGACGAGGCGCGCGCCGTGCGCGACGTGCCAGGCGTGCAGCGGCGTGCGGGCGAGGAGCGGTGTTGACATCGTGGAAACCTGCCATGACGGAAGACGGTTTGTCGCGGAGTGTCACAGGCGCGTGTGGGGGTTTAAGACAATAGGACTCTCACGACGGATTATCGCCAGGGCTGGCCTCGGCAAGGGAGTTTTCTCGCCGGACGTTCCGAGGCCGGACGGCCTTTACCGGAGCAGCCCCAACCCGTCTCGGGCCACCGGCCGGCCGTCGAAGACCAGTCCCCCGCCCGCCGGCGAATCCACCGAGTAAGTCAGGGCGGCTCGGAACGCCGCCCGCGCGCGCCCCACGTCCCCGGCTTCCAGAGCGAGAAGGCCGCGGAGCACGGCGGCGTCGGCGCGCCCGGCCAGGCCGGCGGCCTCCTGCCGGACCGCGGACCGGAACTCGTAGCGCGCGAGCGCCCGCGAGACAACGGCCGGCAATCCTACTCCCCCAAGCTGTTCGTCGAGTACGGCCCGCCCCGCCAGGAAAGCGAACACGGACGCGGTTCGGGCCGGGGCCGGCTCTTCCTCGCCGGTCAACTCGGTCAGTTCGGCGTCGGCCGCGGCGTACTCCCCGACTGCGGCCAGCGCCTCGGTTCGCAGCCAGTGGTAATTGGCGGCCCCGAGCGCCCCCTTGATTTCCGAAGCGGTCCAGTCGCGCACGTCGTCGGCCCGCCCGGTGCGCAGCAGCAGGTCGAGTTCGAGTTCCATCCCTTCGGCTCCGAACGCGGCGACGTCCGACTCCAGCAGGATCGCCCGAGCTTCGCCCGCCAACCCCCGACGCGCCGCCGCCCGTGCCCGGTCGGCCACGCGGGCATGGCCGGACTCCGGGGCGAACTCCGCACGTAGGCGGTCCACGACCCCGGTCAGGTCGGCGAGTTCGGCGTCGGACACGGCCTCCCGGCCGTCGACCGTGCCGGCTCGACGAACGGCGTCACGGTACGAACGCAGGTGCGTGAGCGCGAGGTCCAGGCAGCCGATCTGTTGGTACAGGCGACCGAGTTCCAGGTGAGGTCGGGCGAGGCCGGGGTTGAGGGTAATCGCCCGATTCAGGGCCGCGCTCGCCTGGGCCTGGCGGAGTTGGGCCAGGCGCGGGAGTTGGAGCGCCCACACCCGCTCGCGCGTCGCCATCAACAATCGTAAGTAGCACTGGCCGAGCAGTAGATAGCCGCCCGCGTCGGCCGGGTTCGTCGCCACGGCCCGCCGCGCCGCCCGGACGGCGGCGTACAACACCCCGATCGGGGCGTCATCGCGCCCCAGGGCGAATGGTCGCTGGCAGTCGAATGTGTATCGAGTGATCGGCGGCAGCGCCTCGCCGGGTCCCGCAACCGGCGGACGGAGAACGGCCAATCGAACGGCGGCGTCGGCCGTCCCTCCCGGTCCGACCCAGCCGGCAGCCGCGCCGACCAGGGCGGCTGTCTGACCGGCTTCCCACGCCGCCAGGTGCCGCCTCGGTGCGGATTTGCGCTCCACCTCGGCCTTCAGCAGGAGGACGGCGGCCTCGTCCCGGTCGACCGACGGCGGCGGAACCGGCTTCCAGAACGCATCCCACCAGCGGCGCCTGGTCTCTCGGGGGGCGGGCGGCGCCTTCTCGTTCTCGGCCGGTCGGAACGCGAGACGGTCGAGGTCCACCACCCGCCCGCGGAACGGGTCGGGACCGCCGACTCGGGTCGGGTTCCTGTACCCGAACACGGCAACCCTGCCCTTCAGGTGGAGGAGCGGCCAGCGGTCCGGGTCGGCGAGCAGTCGGGTCAACGCCGCCAGCGCGAGCCCGCGTTCGGCGGTGTAGACAATCACCCGGCCAATCCGGGCCGCCGAGAGCCGCTCGTCCGCGCCCGCGGGGTCGTCCTCCCCGGCCGCGGCGATTGCCAGTCGGCGGTCCAGCACACCGTCGTCTTCGGGACAGAGCCAGGCGAAGGCGAACGCCGTGTCGTCCGAGAGATGCAGGGTGCGGGTGCCGGGCGGTCCGACTTGCTCAGCGTACTCACGGCGGACGGCAGCCGCCGCCTGTTCAAGCCCGGTGGGCAGCGGGGCCGCCCACCGCCGGGGCTCAAACGGCGGCTGTTGTAACCACCCCGGCCAGGCGGACAGCAGGAACGCCGCCGAGAGGGTGGCCGTCAGGATAACGGTGCCGGCGCGCCTTCGCGGCCCGGCGGCCGGCCGGGGCCGGCGGGCGAAGAAATCTTGGAGGTTCCAGGCCAGGACCGGCCCCGCGACCACCGCGAAGAACGGCACCTCCTCGGCCCGGAACGCGCTCCAAATCGCCAGCCCGACCCAAGGCAGGAATCGTCCCCACCGCCACCGCGGCAGTGCGAGTAGGAACGACACGAGGCCCAGCCCGAGCAACGGAAAGTAGGCCAGCGCGGCCGGACTGCTCCCTTGGGCCGACAGATAAGCCTTGCCGAACGGGGAATTCGCCGCCTGGTGGTCCGCGGGGAGCGGGAATCCCGTCAGATGAGCGGGATTCGCTGCGGCCGCCGCTACCAGAACCGCCACCGCACCGAGTCCGCGAAGCAACCCTCGGCCGCCCGCCGCTCGGTCGTCCAGCCAGCGCCCGACCTGGATCAGGGCAACGACCCCCAACCCGAGGAGGACCCGGAGGTCCACGTTCCCCCATAAGGCGAACAGCCCGACCGACCGCCAACCCGGCCACACGGGACCGGCCGGGTCCGCCCGCCACGCCTCCCGCACCGCGACGGCGAGCAGGAGGTAGGACACGGTGGCCGGCGCGAGCGGCGCGTGGCTCCCCACCGCCAACACGGCCAAACCCGTGCAGGCGACCGGGATCAGCCACCCCCCCGCAGTCCGGCTGAGGTAAACAAGCACGACGGCGAGCCACGCCACTACTCCCGCTTTCACGGCGACCAGTCCGGCCCCGCCGACGGTCTGGAACAGGCCATAGCTGACCGCGTCGTACAGCCACGTCGGGCCGACACGTTCGACGCCCCCCCCGGCTAGCGTCCGCCCGGCGGCCAGGTGCGCCCACAGTTCCGGGTTCCGGGCGGGGAATGACGCCAGCAACAGCCCGAGCAGCGCCACGAACAGCCCGGCCGCCGTCGCCCCCGGCCCGGAACCGAGGGCCGGACCCTTCGGCATAGGGGGAGTCCGTTCCGCGACGTCCGGCGGCGGAGACGGAAGCGAGAGGGGGCCGAGAGTCATGCTTCGACTCGAAAAAACGGGATTTGCTTTTCGGGTTGACAAGGACGGGGAGATTATAGGAGAATCACCCGGTTTGGGACTTGAGTTCCCTCAGCCAGTACTCTCTTCCTCTTCCCTGTTTTCGGAGGGTGCGGTCATGTTAAGGCGCCTTTATCGGGAGGGTTTGAAGGCGTTCACGCTGATCGAGCTGCTGGTGGTGATTGCCATCATCGCCATCCTGATCGGCCTGCTCGTCCCCGCCGTCCAGAAGGTCCGCGAGGCCGCCGCCCGCGCGCAGTCGCAGAACAACCTCAAGCAGATCGGCCTGGCCCTCCACAACTGCAACGACACCAACGGCAAGTTGCCCCCCACGATCGGCACCTTCCCGACCGGGAATTCGGACTCGGCGAAGTGGCCTTTCAACCGGACCCCAGCCGCGTACGGCAGCATTCAGCACTTCCTTCTGCCGTTCATCGAACAGGACAACGTCTACAACAAGTCCTTCGATCAATCGTGGCGGTTCTCGGGCGCCGGCGGCATGGCGGACCCGGCGATCAAGACGTACATCTCCCCGCTCGACCCGAGCCTTTACGCGAGCTTCAAAGCCGAAGATTGGCACCCGAACGACCCGCAGAAGCGCGGCCAGGTGAGCTACCACGCCAACTGGCACGTGTTCGGCGGCGGCTGGGGCGAAGACTGGCAGTTCGGCGGCAAGGCGCGCATCCCGACCAGTATGCCGGACGGCACGTCGAACACCATCGGCTTCTTCGAGCGCTACAGCCGCTGCGGGAAGGGAACCTCCACGGGCGACTGGAACTCCAACATCTACGCCTCGCGGATGTGGGCCGAGAGCGGCCCGAACCCGGGACCCATTGCCCAGCACTACGACACGGGCAACAACGACGTCTTCATCCGCCGCTGGCTCGGTCCGGTCTGGTGGATCGCCCTCAACGGCGGCTACGACCCCGCGGCCGGCGTCCCTCGGCCGTTCGACTACCCCATCAACCCGACCACCGGCGTGTCCCGGTACATGACGGCGATCCAGAACAAGCCCTTGGTGGAGCAGTGCGAGCCGTCCCGGCTCCAGGCGATGTCGGCCAGCGGCATGTTGGTGGGGTTGATGGACGGCAGCGTCCGCAACGTGTCCACCGGCATGAGTGTGAATACCCTCGCCAAGGCCATCGTGCCGGACGACGGCCTCGTCCTCGGCAACGACTGGTAACGCCTGGGTTCCGGCGAGCGGGGGGCGTCAGCCCCCCGCTTCTCTCTCCTCCCCGCCACGAGGTCGCACCATGCGCACACTTCCTATCGGGCTTGTCGTCGGGTTGGCCGTCGCCGTCGCCGGCTGTTCGGGCGCCAACTCGCCCGCGAAGGTGAAAGGGACCATCACTTACAAGGGTCAGACCCTCAAAGCCGGCATCGTCTACTTCATGTGCGAGCAAGGGGGCCAGTACGAGGCCGCCATCAAGTCGGACGGTTCGTACCAGTTCACGGACCTCCCCAAGGGGAACGTGAAGGTCCTCGTCAGCACCGAGACCTTTAACCCGGACCAGAAGCCGCTCGTCTACACGCAGCAGGCGAAGCAATACTCGAAGGGCCTCGCCAAGGGCTACGGCGAGTACAACGCCACCGTGGGCCAGGGGGAACACGCGGGCGCGAAAGCGCCCGAGGGGAAAAAGGCCGGCGATGCGCCCGCCGGCCTGACGAAGGAGCAGAAAGAGGAGTTGGCCAAAGTGTTCGTCAAGATCCCCGCGAAGTACGCCGCCGAAAAGACCAGCCCTCTGACTATCACTCTTGAGGGCGGCTCCCAGACCAAGGACTTCGACCTGACCGACTGACGGCCTGTCTCGCCGGGCCGAGGCGCACTCATGTTCTGTTCCCTACGGGCGACTGCTCGTGGAGTCACTTACCCGTTGCTCCAGGTCCGGCGTCGGCCGCGTGTCGCCGCCGTCGTGGTCCTGTTGGCGATGACCACCGCGACCGTCGTCGGTTGGGCCTACGCGCGCCATCAATGGCAGGCGGCTCGGGAGGCGCTGGCCGCCGACCGACCCCAGGACGCCCGTGCCCGACTGACGATCCCCTTGTTCGTCTGGCGGTGGAACCCCGAGGTCCATGTGTTGGCCGCGCGGTCGGCGCGGATGAGCGGCGACCTGCCGGCCGCCGAAGCGCACCTGAAGCGGAGCCTCCAGCTCGCGGGCGGGGCGACGGAGGCGGTGCAGTTGGAGTTCCTGCTGCTCCGGGTCCAGACTGGCGAGGTGGACGCGGTCGCGCCGGCTCTCATCGACGCCGCGGACAGAGGACACGCCGAGGCCCCGCTCATCCTGAACACCTTGGCGGTGGCGTACATGAACAACCTGCGCTACAGGCCGGCGTTAGCTTGCCTCAGTCGGTGGATCGAACTCCAACCGGAGGCGGCCAAGGCGTATCAATTTCGCGGCTGGGTGCTGGAGCGGATGAACCGAAATAAGGAGGCGATGGTCGATTACCAAAAAGCCCTGGAGATCGACCCCGACCTCGTTCCGGTCCGCCTGCAGATGGCCGAGATCCTCCTCGAAGACCGCCGGCCCCAGGAGGCTCGCCCTCACCTGGAACGTCTGCACCGTCAAGACCCAGGCCACCCTCTGGTCCAGGCCCGACTTGGCATGTGCCTGTACCTTCAAGGCGAGATGGAGGAGGCGCGGCGGTTGATGGAAGCGGCCGTCGTTCGCTTGCCGTCCGACCCCGCGCTGCACATCCAACTGGCCCGCCTCGACCAACAGGAGGGCCGGGCGGCGGAGGCGGAGCGGAGGCTGCGCGCGGTCGTCCAGGCGGACCCGTCCGACACGGAAGCGTTCTACGCCTTATTCAATGCGGTCCAGTCCCAGGGCCGGGTTGACGAGGCGAGAACGATCCTGAAGGAGTGCGACCGCGCCAAGGTCGTCCTCGACCGGACCAACAAGCTCTTGCGGGATGTGATGGACAGCCCGTCCGCCAGGGCCGCCGACTGCGCCGAACTCGGCGAGCTGCTGCTGGAGGTGAAACAGGACAATCGCGGGCTGTTCTGGCTCTACGAGGCCCTGGAGAAAGACCCGGAACACCCGCAAGCCCACCGCGTCCTGGCGGCGTATTTCGAGCGGAAGGGCGATGCCGACAAGGCGGCGGCTTACCGCGATTCCGGGCGGCGTTGACCCGAAGAGGCGGTGACGGTACAGTCCGCCGGTCGCGCCGTCACCGTTCCTCCAGGGGCCAGCGGACATGAGTCGCAAATCCGTCCTCATGGGCACCGGGACCCTGTTGCTGTTCGGCGTCGCCGTGATTGCCGCGCTGCTGCTGCTCCTGCTGCGCGAGCCCGGATTCTACCGCCGCGTCGCCGTGCCGCCCGGCCCGCGGCGCGAAGAACAGTCGCGGCAATTCTTCACCCGCTTCTGGGCGTTTCTGGAGGACGTCCACGAGCGCCGCGTCTGGGACGCCACCTTCACGCAGGACCAGGTCAACAGCTTCCTGGACCACGAGTTCGTCCTATCGAACCTGGACCGGCAGGTGCTTCCCGAAGGCATCAGCGAGCCGCGCGTCGCCCTCGACGCGGACCGCCTGCGCCTGGCCTTTCGCTACCACGTCGGCCGCTGGAGTACCGTCATTTCCATCGACATGCGCGTCTGGCTCGCCGCCGCCGAGCCGAACGTCATCGCCCTCGAATTGCGCGGCATGCGCGCCGGTTCGCTCCCGGTGTCGGCTCAGTCGCTGCTCGAACGCCTCACCGACGCCGCCGACCGCAACAACATCAAGATGTCCTGGTATCGTCACCAGGGCAATCCCGTGGCGATCCTGCGCTTCCAAGGCGACCAGCCGCGGAGTAGTGCCATGCAGCTCGACTGCCTCGCTCTCCAGCCCGGGCAGGTCGTCGTTCACGGCCAGGCGACCGAGCCCGGCACCCCTACCCCGGCTCTTCCGGAGACGGCACCTCCGGGGAATCCGTGAGTCCCGTCGCCGCGGCGACGGTCAAATTCCATTGCCCCGACCCATCCCGACGCAAGTGCGCCGCGCCCCTGAGCCGCGTCCCCTCCAGGCGAAGCACGAGCCCATCGGCGTCTTCTTCCGTCGTGTACATTCCCCAATCCCAGCGGCGCACGCGGCCTCGGTCGCCGCTGACGGGACCTTCGTAGTCCAGGTAGACCATGCGGTGGTCGAACGAAGGTTCCGCGGGGACAGCACGCCCTGGCTCCGGAAGCGCCGCGAGACGCCAGGTTCGCAACGCGCCACTCGCCTCGAGCATGAGATCCCAATGCAGGACGGGATGATCGTGTTCCAGGATGACGTAGCGCTTCATGGCCGGCCCTCCTGACCCCATGATGACAGCCCCGGTGCGGTGCTTCCAGTCTTTGCCGGCGCGAAAAAATTCACAAAACTCCCTTGTCGCCCGTGGGCCGGCTGCTATAACACACTTTCCGCCGCTGCCGAAAGGCGACGCGGTGGTAACGTGAGGGGTGAAAACGGCGAATCCTTCGGGACGAACCGGCATCCAACTCCTTGCGAGTGAAAGATGGCAGGCCCCGACGGTCTGCCGGACGTTCTTTGACAATTTGGCAGCGACAAGAGTTGCATTTGGCGACTGGCGTGCGCGGGACGTAAGTCCTTCGTGGGTCAGTCGCCCCAAAGCGACTTCTGCACGAGCCCGAGAATAG
>JBBROG010000193.1:0-16934 GCA_038229635.1 Gemmatales bacterium | reverse complement strand
GGGAGACGAAAGTCTTCCTCGCGGGGGTTGCCGGCTTAGCCGCAAGCGGCAATACTAGCGGCCGTCGCGGAGGCGGTCGCCCAGGAAGTTCTCCAGGTCCGGGACGGCGTAGATCTTCCGGACAGTCGTCTCCAGGTCGTATTCTACCCGGCGGTAGCGGATCGTCTCGCCGTCGAAGAGGACGTAGCAGGCGCGCGGGTCGTTGTCGCGCGGCTGGCCGACCGAGCCGACGTTGCACAACGTCTTGCGCTCGTCGAGGCGGTAGGCGTAGTCGACGTCCTCGGGGCTGTGGAACTGGTACACGTCCTCGGGGAGTTGCTCGGTGAAAATGCCGGGGACGTGGGTGTGCCCCTGGAAGCAATAGCGCTCGACGAGGGCGAAGATGCGCTCCATCTTGCGCTGGTTGTAAATGTCCTCGGGGAAGACGTATTCGTTGAGCGGGTTGCGCGCCGAGCCGTGGACGAACAGCACGCCGTTCTCGCGGTGGCTGCGCGGCCGCTCGGCGAGGAACTCCCAGCGGCGCTCCTTGGATTGTTTATTCTCGCCGGGCGCCTCCAACTGGCCGCGCGTCCAGAAGATGGCTCGCTCGGCGGGCGGGTTGAAGCCGTCGGGGTCGAACATGGCGCCCTGGTCGTGGTTGCCGAGCAGGACGACCTTGCAATTCATAATGAGGTCGATGCACTCGCGGGGGTTCGGCCCGTAGCCGACGACATCCCCGAGGCAATAGATCTCGTCGACCTTCTGTTTGTCGATATCTCGGAGGACCGCTTGCAGGGCCTCGAGGTTGCTGTGAATATCGCTGATAATCGCCTTCACGCCGTGACTCTCCCCGAGGCGGCATCTTACCGCGGACCGGCTCCGCCCGCCCTCGGGCGGGCCGGGCGGCTTAACCCCGCGGCAGATCGGCCGTTATGAAGTGTACTCCGCGCGCGGAAAAAGTGTCAAGGGAGCCTGATACACAAACCCGGTAAGACTGTCCGGTTCGTGGCCGCTCGAAGCTGAAGTCGGGCTGAGGGTTATGACCGGGCAAATCGGACAGTCTTACCGGGTTTGTGTATGAGGGCGGCCCCGCCGTCACGGCAGCGCCGCCGCCCACTCCGCCTGACGTTTGAGAACGTCCTTCAACTCCGCGTCGAGCGGCTGCGGGCAGCAAGCGCCGGCGGCACCCTCGTCGGTCAACAGTACGCCGCTATCGGGCTCGAAGCGGACCACCCAGCGTCCCGGCGGCTCGCGCGTCACCGCCGCCAGACGCGCGCCGAACAGCAAGCGCGGCCGACCCTCCCACGGCAGAGCCTTCAACAGGTTCAGATTATCGAGATCGACCCGCGCCGGCTCGCCTGGCGCACGCACTTCGTAGACCGCCAGCCGAAATCCGCCCGCCGCGTCGCGCCCGATCGTGTCGTCGAAGAGGACCGCCTGGTTGAGGTAGCGCTGCTCGAACTGGGCCTGCCACTCGTCCTCGCGCAGGCCCGCGGCGACCTGCAAGACCTCGCCGAGCGACTCGCGCAACAGGTCGGCGAGGAGCGCCGCTTGCCGGTGCAGCTGGGCCAGGCCGCGGATTTCCGCCGGCGTGAGTGTGTCGGGTGAGCGCGCCACGAGGGCGCGGGCGCGGCCGAGTTCGCGCACGGCGAGGAGAAACTTTTCCTCGGCCAGCGCGCGCCGCCCCGTCTCGATACTTTGGCGGATCTGCGCCTCGGGCGTCGACGGGGATTCGACGTCGGGGCGGATCAGGAAAGGGAGCAGGACGGCGAACGCAGCCACGACCGCCGCGAAGGTGAGTCCGGCGGCGAGGAGCGGGCCGCGCCAGGGAGCCGGCCCGCGCGCCCGCGCCGCGACGGGGAGGCCTCCCGGCGGCGGCAGGGGGCTGGTGCCGAGGACGAAGACGGGCGCGCCGCAGGCCAGGCAGCGGACCGCCTGGTGTCGAGGCCGGCGCACGCCGCGCGCCGCCTGGCCGCAAGGGCACGCCACCTCGAAGGCGACGGCCGGAGCCGGCTCGATCGGGACGGCGGCCCACCAGAGCTTCATCCGCGCGAGGATCATCGGTACGGATCGCCTCCGCCGCTCGCGGCTTCGCAGTTGCTAAGCCGCGAGCGGCACTAAAACACCGCCAGCGTGTCTTCCCGCTCCGGTCAACCCCGGCTCCTCCAGGCGCAGCCGCGTGCGCAGCCGGGTGCATCCCGCCGCCACCCCGCATTCGTTGACGTCGCCTCTCCTCACCGTTCCCTCCTGGGTAAGAATCCCGCCCCGAGCGGTAGGGGTGGGCGCGACGGCGCCGCCGCGTTCCCTTATTGGACCACACGGGCGCCGGCCCCGCAACGGCCGCGCCGCCGGCGCCGCGCGCCCGACCCCGGCGAAGAGTTCTGGCATGAGATGTGCGGAAAATGACTGTGACGGAGTCGACGCACGGCCCCTTGACACCGGCTTCTTCCGGCGCCGCCACGCGACGGATTCTGACAATACCACCTCCGCCATGAATACTAACATCGCAGACGCGCGAAGTACACGGGTGCTGGTGCTGGTGCCGCCGGGGCCGGACGCCTCGCTCATTGAGGACGTCTTGCGCCAGGCCGGCGTCGCGGCGCACCCCTGCGCCGACGTCTGCGACCTCATCGCCCGCTGGCAGGAAGGGGCCGGCGCCGCCCTGCTGACCGTCGAGTCGGTGCCGCCGGAGGTGATGCGTCGACTCGTCGAGGTGGTCGGCCGACAGCCCCCCTGGTCGGACTTCCCCCTGCTCCTCCTTTTCAGTGGCGGCGGCGAGAGCGCCGCGACGGCCGTCCGTATGCTCGACATGCTCGAGCCCCTGGGCAACGTCACGGTCCTGGAGCGGCCGGTGCGGCTGATGGCGCTGGTCAGCGCCGTCCGCGCCGCCCTGCACGCCCGCGGGCGCCAGTACGAATCACGCGACCTCCTAGCTCAACTTGAATCGGCGGTGCGCCGCCGCGACGCCTTCCTGGGCCGGTTGGCCCATGAGCTGCGCAACCCGCTCGGCGCCATCCGCAACGCCGCCCACATTCTGGAACACCTCGACCCCGACGAAAACGTCGAGGCGGACCAGCGTACCTTGATCGGCCGGCAGACGAGCCACCTGGCTCGCGTCATCGACGACCTGCTCGACGCCTCGCGCGTCACCTCGGGCAAGGTGCAATTGCGAAAGCAGCCCGTCGACTTCGCCGAGGTGGTGCGGAAGGCGCTGGCCCAGCAGGACGCGGCCCTCAAAGCGCAGCGGCACGAGGTCACGTTCCGCGCCGGGCCGGGTTCCTTCCTCGTCGAGGGCGACCCGCGCCGGCTGGAACAGGTCGTCGGCAACCTGCTCCGCAACGCGATCCATTACACGCCGCCGGGCGGGCACGTCACCCTCGCGCTGGAGCGCACGGACGACCGGGCGGTGCTGCGCGTCGCCGACAGCGGCGTCGGCATCGAGGCGGACGTGCTGCCGCGCGTCTTCAACCTGTTCAGCGACGCCGATCTCGTCGTCGACCGGCCGCGCGATGGCCTGGGCATCGGCCTGACGCTGGTGCGGGCACTGGTCGAGATGCACGGCGGCAGCGTCGCGGCGTCGAGCGCGGGTCCTGGGCAGGGCAGCGAATTCGTCGTCCGCCTGCCGCTGCGGGAGGAGGTCGGTCCCGTTTCCGCGAGGGACGCCGATCCGAGCCGGCGCGCGGCGGGGCGGCGCGTCCTGGTGGTGGAGGACAACCCCGACGGGCGCGAGACGCTGCGGGTGCTGCTCCAGATGTGGGGCCACGAAGTGCGCGTCGCCTGCGACGGGCAGAAGGGCGTGGAAGAGGCACTCTCCTGGCGCCCGGAGGTGGCCTTGGTAGACATCGGCCTGCCGGTGAAGGACGGCTACGAGGTGGCGCGCCAGGTCCGTTCGGCGCTGGAGCGCGACGTCTTCCTGGTAGCGCTGACCGGGTACGGCCAACCGCACGACCACCGCCGCGCCTTCGAGGCCGGCTTCGACGCCCACCTCGTCAAGCCCGCCGAGCCGGAGGAGTTGCGCGGCCTCGTCGCCGCGGGGGGGGTGGCTGCCGCGCCGCGGACAGCAACGCGAGAATGATAAAAGCACTAAACCTCTACGATTAGCGATTTTTAGCGCTCGATCTCGGCGATGGCGGCGCGCCGTTCGGCCGCCGGCAAGACCGGGCGCTCGACCCGCGTCGGTACGCCGTCGTAGGTCCGGCCGTCGATCTCTCGCCCCGCCTTCCCTTTGCGGACGCCCCCCCACTGCTTGAAGAAGAACGCGACGCCAGCCGCCTCGCACTGCGCCCGGAGCGACACAACCCACTCGCGCCGCATCGGCCGGGCTCCGGGGCCGCTCTCGCCGCCGGCGATCACCCACTGAATGCCAGTCAGGTCAATCGTGCCGAGGTCTTCGAGCAGCGGCTCGACCGACAGGATACGGACCCGCGCCGGCGCCGCCCGGAGATGCTCGACGCGCGGCAGGCCGTGGCGGCGGTCTTCCACGCTCACGCCCCACCAGATATGTGGCTCGTCCGCCGCCTCGCGCAGCGTCATCCGCAGCATCGCGCCCAGGCGCTCGGAACGCTTGGTCAATACCTGGTAGGTGTGCCAGTTCGCCAGCCGCATGACGCGGACGACTGCCGCGACGTAGTCGTCGGGGACGTCCTTGTGGAAGAGGTCGCTCATCGAGTTGACGAAGACCATGCGCGGCTTCGGCCAGCGCAGCGGTTCGGCGAGTTTCCCCGGCACGAGGCGGAGGTCGAAGCCCTGCTCGTAGGGGTGGCCCGGCACGCCCCGGAAGCGCTCGGCGAACGTCTCGGCGTAGCAGTGGGCGCAGCCCGGCGTGATCTTGGTACAGCCGCGCAAGGGGTTCCAGGTCGCGTCGGTCCATTCAATAGCAGAGCGGTCGCTCATGTCATCAATACTCGCCCGGTACGGACCCGTTTAGCCGCCCGCCCGCAGGGCGGCGGGCCGGCCTGGCCGCGCCGTTTAGAGTACCGCCGCGCGGGCGCGCTTGCCAGGCCGTCGGCGCGTGGCGTAGAGTATTACACCGGCACGAAAGTTGGCCACACCCGCCCGAAGCGCCAGCGCGGGCGGGATGCGCCCGCGCTGGCGCTTCGGGCGGGTGAGGGTCTTCGCCGAATCCCGAGGCATCCTCTATGTGCGGTATCGCCGGTATCCTTTACGCGGACCCATCCCGCCCGCCCGCCCACGACGTCCTCAAGGCGATGGGCGACAGCCTCGCCCACCGCGGCCCGGACGCCGAAGGCTTCCTCGAAGAGCCGGGCGTCGGTTTCGTCCACCGGCGGCTGTCGATCAACGACCTGTCGGGCGGCGGCCAACCCATCGGCAACGAGGACGGCTCGCTGCAAATTATTTTCAACGGCGAGGTCTACAACTACCGCGAGCTGCGCGCCGGCCTGGAGGCGCGCGGCCACCGCTTCCGCACGCACAGCGACACCGAGGTCCTCGTCCATCTCTACGAGGAGGAGGGCGCCGGCCTTGTGGAGAAGCTGCGCGGCATGTTCGCCTTCGCCTTGTGGGACCGGCCGCGCCGCCGCCTGCTGCTGGCGCGCGACCGCCTCGGCCTCAAGCCGCTCTACTACTACCGCGACCCGGAAAAGCTGATCTTCGGCTCTGAGCTGAAGGCGATCCTGGCCCACCCCGGCGTGTCGGCGACGCTCGACGCGGAGGCGCTGGACGACTACCTCGCTTACGGCATGGTTCCGGGGGCGCGGTCGATCTTCCGGCAGGTGCGCAAGTTGCCGCCGGCGCACGTCCTGGAAGTCCACGCCGCGGCCTGGGACGGCGAGCCGCGCCGCTACTGGCGCCTGCGCTTCGAGCCGGACCCGAAGCCGACCGCGGACGAGTGGCAAGAAGCGATCCGCGCCAAGGTGGCCGAGGCGGTGCGCGTCCACCTGATCGCCGACGTGCCGGTGGGCGCCTTCCTGTCGGGCGGCGTCGACTCCGGCGTGGTCGTCGCCTGCTCCGCCGGCGCGACGCAAGGGGCTTTGCAGACCTTTTCGATGGGCTTCAAGGACGCGAAGTGGAGCGAATTGCCCTACGCGCGGGCCGTCGCCGAACGCTACGCGACGCGGCACACCGAGGAGTTGGTCGAGCCGGACGCGGCGCGGCTGCTGGACGACCTGACGCGCTACTATGACGAGCCGTTCGCCGACTCGTCGGCGCTGCCGACGTTCCTGGTGTCGCGGCTGGCGCAGCGCGGGGTGAAGGTGGCGCTGTCGGGCGATGGCGGCGATGAGGCGTTCGGCGGCTACGGTCGTTACGCGCACGACCTCAAGGAGGCCGCGGTGCGGGACGTCCTCCCCGGCTGGCTGCGGCGCGGGATCCTCGGTCCGCTCGGCGGCGTGTGGCCGAAGGCCGACTGGCTGCCGCGGCCGCTGCGCGCCAAGACGCTCCTGACGAACCTGGCGCTCGACCCCGGCGCGGCCTACGCCAACTCGCTGACCTTGTGCCGCCAGCCGTTCCGCCGCCGCCTGTTGTCGGGCGACGTGCGCGCGGAACTGAACGGCCACGACCCGGCGCGAATCGTCCGCGCGGCGCACGCGACGGCCCCGGCGGGCGACGCTCTGGCGGGCATGTTGGCCGCCGACACGGCGACGTTCCTGCCGGACGATTTCCTTGTGAAGGTCGACCGGGCGAGCATGGCGGTCGGCCTGGAGGTACGCCCGCCCCTGCTGGACCACGAACTGTTGGAGTTGACGGCGCGCGTGCCGTCGTCGCTCAAGATCCGCGGCGGAGAGACGAAGTGGCTGTTCAAACGGGCCTTCCGGGATTCCCTGCCTCCGGAGATCCTGAACCGGCCGAAGCAAGGCTTCGAGTTGCCGGTCGACGCCTGGCTGCGCGGCCCGCTGCGGCCGATGTTCGAGGAGGCGGTCCTGTCGCCGCGGGCGGCCCTGGCCGGGCTCGTCGACGCGGCCGAGGCCGCGAAGCTGTACCGGGCGCACCGGGCTGGGGTCGGCCGCCACGGCGGCGTGCTGTGGAGTCTGCTGGTGCTGGCGCGCTGGGCGGACCGTTACCTGCGGACACCGTCAAAATAAGAGACGAAATCCCATCACCGTCGAGAACACGCGGGCCGGCCGGTGGTCGAGGCGGCGCGCCAGCGGCAACTGGACGCTCAACTCCACGGCCAGGTCGGCCCCCTCGTACATGAGTCCGGGGGCGAGGCGCAGTTCCTCGTCGCCGTTGGTTTCGTAGACGCCGTTGAACTCCAGCACGCCGTACCACGCCCCCGTCGACTCGGCGGTGTAGGCGGCCGGGGCCAGCCGGTAGAGCAGCGCGACGTCGTGATACAGCGCGTCCGCCTTGCCGTGGCCCGGTTCGAGCGGCCTCGGGCTGCCGCCGGTCGAGAGTTCATACATGAGGGATACGTTCCATCCCATCCGGCCGTGGACGTGCGTGTACACGGCGCCGAACACCGGGTTCGGCGACTCGGCGCTGGCGGGAATGCCGGCCGCCGGCACGACGACGCCCCCGAACACTCCCACGCGAGCCGTGTCGGTCGGCCCGTAATCGTTCTGCCACGGGCGCCACTTCAGCAGGACCATCGCGTCGTCGAGGCCGAAGTCCCGCGCGCGGTCTCCGACTTGCCGGGCGTCGACGTCGTAGTAGGAGAACGGCAGACTCACGTCCAAGGCCAGGTTGCCAGACAAGCCGTACTGGAGCATCGTGCGGGCGGTGAACTGGTCGGCCGTTCGGCCCGCGCCGGACGGGTCGCGCTCGTAGCGCGTGAAGCGAAACTGCTCCCGGAACGCCAGGACGCCCATCGCCGGCTGCGTCGCCGCCTTGGTGTTGATGGCCTCCTGCGCGGCACAGCGGACGGCCCCCCCGAGCCACGCCAAAAGGGCCAGGGCCACGAGCCGCCGGGTTGTCGCGGAAGGTAGCGCCACAACAGGTCTGCTTTCCGTGATAAAGCTCCCTGGGGCCTACTCAGGCCGTTACGGGTGTTCGACACGCACCAGGGTGAAGCCGCACTGCTTGACCGTGGCCGCCAGCTGGTCGTCGGTCGGCGCGTGAGCCGGGTCGGTGCCCAACACGACCTTGCCGGCGCCCAAATCGACCTGGGCGTCCCGCACGCCGTCCAGGCGCGTCAGCCCCTTCTTGACGTTGGTCGCACAGAGAGGACAGCCCAGCCCGTTCACCTGGAGGACGACGACGCCCGATTGCGGCGCGGCGGCAGTCTGGGGCGGTCCCGCCGCTACGGGGTGGTTGACCTGTCCGGACACACACCCCAGGCAGACGAGGCAAGGTAGTAGGGCCAGGAGAACGTGTCTCACCTTATCCTCCTCCCCAATTCACTCGTTCCGGCGCAGGGATGGGAACGGACGCCGGCAAAAAGAACGGTGCAAAGACCCTATCGGCAAAACTCGTCTCGTCTCTTAACACGAAGTCGCGCGCGTGCGGCATTTTTCCCCTGGCAAGCGCGCCGGCGACGGCCCACAATAAGTCTGTCGCCTTCCCGCCGGACTCCCCGAGGACGTGCATCATGACGTGGACCCTCCTGGTCGGGCTGGCCCTCCTGCCGGGGCCGGACCCGGCGTCGGGCGCCGCGAAACCCGCCGACGACAAGTTGCCATTCTCCGGCCTGGCGCCCGCCAAGCTCGTCCCCGGCCTCTGCGTCGTCTCCTACCGCGTCAGCACCGACTCGCCGCCGTGCCAGGAATTCTTCGACCAGGGGCTCGGCTACTACTACTCCTACGTCTGGATGGAGGCAGCGCGCTCCTTCGAGACGGCGGCGCGGCACGACCCGAACTGCGCGATGGCCTGGTGGGGCCTCAGCCGCGCCCTGGAGCAGTGGAAGAAGGGCGACCACGCCAAGGCCGCCCAGAAGGCGCACGACCTGCGCGACCGCGCCAGCCACCGCGAGCAATTGCTCATCGAAGCGCGCATGAAGGAGAAGGGGTTGCTCCCCGGCGTCGGCGACCTGGCGGCGCGCACCAAGGCCGCCGTCGAAACCATCGACACCCTCTTGAGCCTCTACGACGACGACGAGGAGGGCTGGTACTACCGGGCGCAGCTCGCCGGCGGCTCGCGCCTCTTCGGCGGCGTCGCCGGGGCGGTGCCGTTCTACAAGGCGCTGCTGCGCATCAACGGACTGCACCCCGGCGCCAACCACGAGCTAGTCCACTACTACGAGAACGCCCGCCGCCCGGCCCTCGGCTGGGTGTACGCGGAGAACTACATCAAGTCGTCGCCCGGCATCCCGCACCCGTTCCACATGCAGGCGCATCTGGCGACGCGCCTCGGCCGCTGGGACAAGACCGCCGACCGCTCGACCCGCGCCATCGACCTGGAGCGCGCTTACCACAAAGACATGAACGTCCTCCCGAAGGACGACCACCAGTTCGACCACCATCTGGATATCTTGACGCGCTCGCTCCTCCACGACGGCCGCTTCCGCGAGGCCCGCGCCGTCAAGAAGGAGGCGTGGGACGCCGGCTACCGCCACTGGCCGCAGTGGTTCCGCCTCCACCTCGCGGGGGGCGACTGGGACGAGGCGGAAAGAATCATTCAGCACTACCGCAAGTCGGATAAGCTGACGGCGAACTACCTGGCGGCGCTGCTGGCGCTGAAGCAGGGCGAGACGGCCCGCGCCGAGGCGGAGATCGAGGTGCTGCGTCAGGCGCTCGCCGACCGCAAGAACGACCGCACGCTGGAGTTGCACCTGTGGGAGACGCAGGGCGAGCTGCTGTGCCGCACCGGCGCCCCCGACGCGGGCCTGAAGCTGCTGGCCAAGACGGTCGAGAAGACGAAGGGCGATTACGGCCATCATTCCTGGGGCGGCGGCGGCTATTACATGGAGGCGTGGGGCCTCGCCGCCCTGCACGCCGGCCGCCTCGACGTCGCCGAGGAAGGCTTCCTGGAGGCGCTGGCGCACGACCCCGGCAGCGTGCGCGGGGCGATGGGCATGCAGGCCGTCTGCGAGCGCCAGGGCCGCGCCGAGGAGGCGCGACGCTTCGCCGAGCTGGCGCGGCGCTGCTGGGGGCGCGCCGAGGTGCAGCACTTCGACGCCGAGCTGAGCGCCGTGCGCGGCACCTACGTCGTGGCGAAGCCGGCCGACGGGGGCCGCGCCGAAGTCACGTCCCGCGAAGAACGATGAGAGGACACACAATGATGCGACACCATGTTTTGACGACCCTCGCGGCCTGCGCCCTGCTGGTCGCGGGGGCGCGCGCCGCCGACAACCCCTGCTCCTCCGGACCGAAGGAGGGTCAGCGGCCGGGTCCGTATGCCTTCGTCGTGGCGACCGGGGCGCAGCGCGGGCAGTCGACGTGCTACGTCTGCGAGACGGCCGACAAGCCGGCGGTCATCGTCTTCGCGCGCTCGCTGAGCGACCCGCTCGGCAAGCTGGTCGGGAAGCTCGACAAGGCCGTCGCCGACCACAAGGCGAGCGACTTCCGCTCCTGGGTGACGTTCCTCAGCGACGAGCAGACGGCCCTCGACCCGCAGGTCGTCAAGTGGGGCAAGCAGTTCGCGGTCCGCAATGTACCTCTGGGCGTCTTCGAGGACGCCGGCGGGCCGCCGAGCTACAAGCTGGCGCGCGACGCCGACGTGACGGTGCTGCTGTGCGTCAAGCAGAAGGTCGTCGCGAACTACGCCTTTCGGGCGGGCGAGTTGACCGGGGAGAAAGTGGACGAAGTCGTGAAGGGGCTGCCGAAGATCGTGGGGAAGTGAGGATGCGGCCCCGGCCTGCCCGCTCCCGCCCTCCGTGTCCCTTGTGGTGCCGAATCATGACGCGCTCGTGTGCCCTGACGCTGGTCGTCGCCGTCGTCGCGGTCGCCGGGGCTTCGGCTCAGGCGCCGAGCCCGGCCACCCTCGAATTCTTCGAGAAAGAGGTCCGCCCCCTCCTCGCCGCCCACTGCCTCAAGTGCCACGGCGACGACAAGCCCAAAGCGATGCTGCGCCTCACCGCGCGCGACGCCGTCCTCACGGGCGGCGACAGCGGACCCGCCGCCGTGCCCGGCAAGCCGGACGACAGCCTCCTCGTCAAGGCGGTTCGCTACCGCGACGACCTGAAGATGCCCCCGAAGGAGAAACTGGGCGCGCGCGACGTCGCGACCCTCACGCGCTGGGTGACGCTCGGCTTGCCCTGGCCCGAGACGGACGTCAAACCGTCGGTGTCGGGACCGAAGAAGATCGAGATCGGCGACGAGCAGCGCCGCTTCTGGTCGTTTCAGCCGGTCAAGAGCCCGCCCGCGCCGCACGTCAAGGACGCCTCCTGGCCGCGCGCCGACCTCGACCGCCACGTCCTCGCCGCGCTGGAAGCGAAGGGCCTGCGCCCCGCGAAACCCGCCGACAGGCGCACCCTCATCCGCCGCGCGACCTTCGACCTGACCGGCCTGCCTCCCACGCCGGAGGACGTCGACGCCTTCCTGAAGGACGACGCGGCCGACGCCTTCGCCAAGGTGGTCGACCGCCTGCTCTCTTCGCCGGCCCACGGCGAACGCTGGGCGCGGCACTGGCTCGACGTCGTCCGCTACACCGACTCGTTCGACGCCCGCATCGTCACCGGCGGCGGCAGTGAGATGGACGTCGGCGAGGCGTGGCGCTACCGCGACTGGGTCGTCGAAGCCCTCAATCGCGATCTCCCTTACGACCAGTTCCTCACGCTCCAACTCGCCGGCGACCTCGTCCCCGGCCCGGACGGCGACGTCAGCGCCGACGGCGTCGTCGCCACCGGCCTGCTCGCCTTCGGCAACTGGGGCGGCGGCGACGCCGACAAGGAAAAGCTCCTCACCGACATCGCCGACGACCAGGTCGACGTCGTCAGCCGCGCGTTCATGGGCCTGACGCTGGCGTGTGCCCGCTGCCACGACCACAAATTCGACCCCTTGTCGCAAGAAGACTACTACGGCCTCGCCGGGATCTTCTTCAGCACGCACATCCTGCCCGACGTCGGCCCCAAGACGAACGGCCCGCCGATGCTGCGCATCCCGCTGCTGTCGAAGGCGGAGGCGGCGCGGCGCGCGGGGTACGCGAAGCGCGTCGCCGACCTCGAAAAGGCGCTGACGAAGGCCCGCGAAGGGCATTATCTCGCTTTCGCGAAAGGCCAGGCGCCGCGGACGGCGGACTACCTCATGGCCGCGTGGGCGTACCAGGACGTCGGCCTGTCGCTCGACGCCTTCGCGGCGCGGCGCGGGCTGGTCCCGTTCGCGCTGCGCCAGTGGCTCGACGCGCTCGGCCAGGGCGACTACCGGCTGATGACGAAGAAGGTCCGCGACGTCCTCGGCGCCGCCGGTGTCCACGTCTGGAAGGGCGAGCCGGACTGCCCGTCGCTGACCGTCAACACGACGAACCGCGCGTTAAAACTGCTGACGTTCACGCTGCCGCCGCGCTCCGTGTCGGTCCACCCGGGGCCGTCGAACGGCGTCGCCGTCGGCTGGAAGAGCCCGGTGGCGGGGGCGGTGCGCATCTCCGGCGGGCTGCGCGACGCCGACCCGGCGGGCGGCGACGGCGTGGCCTGGGTGCTCGACCACCGCCGCGCCGGCGGCCGCCGCGAGTTGGCCTCCGGCGACCTGCCCAACGGCGGCGCCCAGAAGTTCGCCGACGGCAAGAACGGCGCCGCCCTCGCCTCCGTCTTGGTGTCGGCCGGCGACACGATCGAACTGCTTGTGCTGCCCAAGATGGGGCACGCCTGCGACACGACCGTCGTCGACCTGACGATCCGCGCGGGGGGCGAGGCTTGGGACGTGACCGCCGACCTCGTGGACGACCCGCACCAGGGCAACCCGCACCGCGACCGCCGGGGCAACGCCGCCGTGTGGCATTTTTACGACATGGCGGACAGCAACCGGGCTCGGCAGCCCGTCGCCGTGAGTCCGGCACTCGCCGCCTGGCACCGCGCCGCGGCCGACATCGCCGCCGGCAAGGCGAGCGTCGCCGACCTGGGGCGTGCCGCCGCGGAGGCGCAGAAGGCGTTCGACGCGGCCGACGCACGTAACCCTTTCCGGATCAAGGAACGGGCCGACGAGAAGTACCTGCCCGAGGCGGCCCGCGCCGAACTGACGAGACTCGCGTCCGAGTTGGACGCGCTGAGGAAGAATCCGCCGGCTCCGGTCTCTCTGGCCAACGGCGCCCAGGAGGGCGGCGTCCCCGGCAGCCCGCACGCCGGCGTCCACGACGTCCGCGTCCACCTGCGCGGCCGCTACGACCGACTCGGCGACCTGGTGCCGCGCCGCTTCCCGGTCGTCCTCGCCGGCGCGAAGCAACCGCCCATCAAGGAGGGGAGCGGCCGTCTGCAACTCGCGCGCTGGCTGACGCGGCCCGACCATCCGCTGACGGCGCGCGTCCTGGTCAACCGCCTGTGGCAGGGGCACTTCGGCGAGGGCCTCGTCCGCACGCCGAGCAACTTCGGCAAGCTCGGCGAGCGCCCTTCTCACCCCGAGCTGCTCGACGGGCTCGCCGACCAGTTCGTGCGCGGCGGCTGGTCGATGAAACAGATGCACCGCGCGATCATGCTGTCGGCGACCTACCGCCAGTCGAGCGAGCCGGAGCCCGAGACGCTGAACGCCGACCCGGAGAATCGCCTGTTCGGCCACATGAACCGGCGCCGCCTGGAGGCGGAGGCGGTGCGCGACAGCCTGCTGTCGGTTGCCGGCCGCCTCGACCCGACGAGGGGCGGCAAGGCGACGCGCGACTTCAACCTGCCGCGGCGCACGCTGTACCAGATGACGATCCGCTCCGACCGCTCGGGCTTTCTGCCGCTGTTCGACGTCGCCGACCCGACGGCGCCGGTGGAGAAGCGGACCGTGTCGACGGTAGCGCCGCAGGCGCTGTTCCTGATGAACGACCCGTTCGTGCTGGCGCAGACGAAGGCGTTGGCGAAGCGCGTCGAGGCGGGAGGCGGGAGTGACACCGACAAGATGCATAAGGCGTACTTCCTACTCTACGGGCGGCCGCCCACCGGCGACGAAATAAGCGTCGGGCTGGGGCTGCTGAGGGTGGGCGGACAAACCCGCGCGAATGAAGCCGCGTGGCGGGAGTACTGCCAGGTGCTTCTGTGTGCCAACGAGTTCCTCTACGTTGACTGAGATGCATCATTACACGGACAAGAAAGTAGATGACTTATGATCGGCGGGACGGACCTGGTTTTCTGGGTGGGGGAAGACGTCTCCGTGACGGACGTCATCTTTCGCGCCCTCCGCCGCTATTGGCCCGACCTTGTCTTCGAGAACGCGGACGACGATTCGCCGCCCGTCAATCCCCGCGCGGGTCAGGGGAATCCTCAACCGTCCGGCCCCGAGTTCTTCATCTACCGCGACGAGGAGGCCGCGCGCGACTGGGAGGAACATGGCGCGACCCCGGACAACGCCGGCCTCATGGTGTCCGTGATCCTCGGGAAACGCCGCAAGCCCGAACTCGGGCTCCGCTCGATCACGCTGGTCGTCGGCGAACGAACCGGCGACGTCGGACGCTTTCTCGATGACCTCGATGTCCTGTTCCGCACGCTCTCGCCCGGAGGCGGGGTGGATATTATCGACCAGGAACGTCCTCTTTCCTCGTCCGCTTCCGGAGGACAGCCATGAACGAGGACATCGGAAGGCGAATCCTCCCGCCCGACCGACGCGAAGCACTCTCCCGCTTCGCCAACGGCTTTGGGATGCTCGCGCTCGCGGGATTGCTGGGGGACGAGGCGAGGGCGAGCGGACGCGAAACCGCGAGCGATAATCCGCTCGCCGTCAAGCCGCCGCACTTCGTGCCGAAGGCGAAGCGCGTCATCTTCCTCTTCATGTCCGGCGGGCCGTCGCACGTCGACCTCTTCGACCCCAAGCCGAAACTGGCCCAGTACGCCGGCAAGCCGCTGCCGTTCGAGCAGCCGAAGTTGGTCCGCACCAAGACCGTCAACTGCCTACCGTCGCCATTTAAGTTCCGCAAACACGGCCAAAGCGGCCTCGACGTCAGCGACTTGTTCCCCCACGTCGCCTCGTGCGCCGACGACCTGTGCGTCGTCCGCTCGATGGTCGCCGACAACATCAACCACAACGGCGCTTGCCTGCAGATGAACACCGGCGAGCAGGCGTTCTCGCGGCCGGCGATGGGCTCGTGGATGCTCTACGGCCTCGGCAGCGAGAACCAGAGTCTGCCCGGCTTCGTCGTCCTCAGCCCGTCGCAGCCCGCGCAAGGGGCGCCGCTCTGGTCGAGCAGCTTCCTCCCCGCCGCCTACCAGGGCACCCTCGTCGCCGACCTGAAAAATCCGGTCGCCAATCTCTCCAACGGCGTTTCCTCGTTGGACCGTCAGCGACGTCAGTTGGACGCGCTGAAGCAACTCAACGAGTTGCACCGTCAGAAGCGGCAGGAGGACAGCCAACTCGGCGCCCGCATCGCCGCCTTCGAGCTGGCCTTCCGCATGCAGCAGGCCGCGCCCGAGGCGTTCGACGTCAACCGCGAGAGCACGGCCGTCAAGCGGCTCTACGGCCTCGACGACAAGGTGACGGAGATCTTCGGCACGCAATGTCTGATGGCGCGGCGCCTCGTCGAGCGCGGCGTGCGCTTCGTGCAGGTCTATCACACGACGACGTCGAAGCGGTCGAGCTGCCAGCTCTGGGACCAGCACGGCGGGCTGAAGAGCGAGTTGCCGGCCAACTGCGCGGCGACCGACCGGCCCATCGCGGGGCTGCTCAAGGACCTCAAGTCGCGCGGCCTGCTAGAGGACACGATCGTCCTCTGGGGCGGCGAGTTCGGGCGGACGCCGACGGCGGAGGGGACCGACGGCCGCGAGCACCACCCGTTCGGCTTCACGATGTGGCTCGCCGGCGGCGGCATCCGGGGCGGCATGGCCTACGGCGCCACCGACGAGTTCGGCTGGCACGCGGTCGACAAGAAGGTCCACGTCCACGACCTGCACGCGACCGTCCTGCACCTGATGGGGCTGGAACACACGAAGCTGACGTACCGCTACGCGGGGCGCGACTACCGGCTGACCGATGTACACGGGAACGTGGTGAAGGACATCCTGGCATAGCCGCTTGCGGCTTCACAGAGTGCGAAGCCGCAAGCGGCGGGACGGTGCCGCCATGAAAGTGAACCTCTCCGACAAGGTCGCCCTCGTCACCGGCGCCGCGCGCGGCATCGGCCAGGCCATCGCCGACGCCCTCGCCGCCAACGGCGCCAGCGTCTTCTACACCGACATTGACCTCCCCGGCGCCACCGCCGCCGCGTCTCGCTCCCCCGGCGCCAGCGCCCTGCGCCTCGACGTCACCGACCCGGACCAGATCGAGGAAGCCTTCGTCGAAGTCTTGAAGACGTGCGGCCGCCTCGACGTCCTCGTCAACAACGCCGGCGTCAACACGATGGCGCACCGCGTCACCATCGACAAGTTTCCGCCCGAGGAATGGGACCGCATCGTCAAGGTCGACCTCGACGGCGTCTTCCTCATGAGTCGCCGCGCGGCTCAGGTCATGACGGGGCAGGGCTCCGGCCGCATCATCAATATTTCGTCCATCGCCGGCCTCGTTCCTCTGCGTTTGCAGTGTGCGTTCGTGGCGGCGAAGGCGGGCGTGGTCAACCTGACGAAGGCGATGGCGCTGGAGTTGGGGCCGCGCGGCGTGCTGGTCAACGCCATCGCGCCGGGGTCGACGCTGACAGACGGGACGAGGCAGCTCTTCTACGGGCCGGACGGGCTGTTCAAGGAGTCGGTGCAACAGATGCTCGCCCACGTCCCGCTCGGGCGGCCCGGCACGGTGGAGGAGATCGCCCACGCGGCGCTGTTCCTGGCGGCGCCCGAAAGCAGTTACATCAACGGGCACGTCCTCGTCGTCGACGGGGGGTGGACGGCGGGGTACGCGCGCGAGTTCTAAAACCGGCTTGCCCGTTAGCGCCCCCCCCCTCCGGCGGGCGACGACGTCACACAATTCCGCCGGCTCAACCGTCCAGGACACGTGCATGTCAACCCCGGCGAGCACCGCCTGCGTCCGGTCGTCCGACCGAGCGACTGCCGTCAGCGTCACGGCCGGGGT
>JBBROG010000192.1:0-17194 GCA_038229635.1 Gemmatales bacterium | reverse complement strand
CAACAGATCATGTGAACTAACGTCCACTGTCAGTCGGGCCTCGCCGTGGCCGAGGCGGGACATGCCGAAAACCACGGGCGTTTTCAGCCACCCGCCAAGGGAAGAATACTGTACAACTACTGAACATGTTGGAAGCCCTGCTCCGTAGGGGTTGCATCCCACAGCCGGGGGTCGCGCAGCGCACCCCCGGAACAACACGCCGGGGCGCCTCTCCGCGCACCCCCGGACAACTCTCCGCGGTGGCCTGCGCGGCCGGTTGACGTATAACGAGGATGAGCCTCCCTGCCTCCTGGCCTTTACACGGATGCCGTCGATGGACGATCACCTATCCACCGACCCGCTGAAGCCGAAGTACCGGCGGGTCATCCTGAAGCTCAGTGGCGAGGGGTTCGGCCACAGCGGCAAGAGCGGCATCAGCATCGACGAGACGCTGAACATCGCCCGCCAGGCACACCGCATCGTCCAGCGCGGCGTGCAGCTCGCCATCGTCGTCGGCGGCGGCAACATCCTCCGCGGCGCCCAGTTCTCCGCCGGCGGCGAGGTCATCAAGGAGGCGACCGCCCACTACATGGGTATGCTCGCCACGGTCATCAACGGCCTCGCCCTCCAGGACGCCCTCGAAAGCCTCCACTGCCAGACGCGCTTGCAGACCGCCATCCGCAGCGAGACGGTCGCCGAGCCGTACATCCGCCGCCGGGCGCAGCGCCACCTGGAGAAGGGGCGTGTCGTCATCCTCGCCGGCGGCACTGGCAACCCGTTCGTCACCACCGACACCGCCGCCGCCCTCCGCGCCCGCGAATTGGAGGCCGACATCCTCCTCAAGGCGACGCGCGTCGACGGCGTCTACAGCGACGACCCGGAGTTGAACCCACACGCGGTCCGCTACGAGAAGTTGACCTACGCCCAGGTACTCCGCGATAATCTGCGCGTGATGGACACGTCGGCGGTCAGCCTGTGCCGCGACGCCAAGCTGCCCATCCTCGTCTTCAACTTCAAGCGCGAGGGGAACATCGAGCGGGCCATCGCCGGGCACCCGATCGGCACCCTGGTCAGCGAATAGTTGCTAACGGATAACTAGGAACTATGCCATGACAAGCGACGAGATCCTCTTTGACTGCGAAGAGCGCATGGAGAAGGCGGTCAAGGTCTTCTCCGACGAGCTGCGCGGCCTGCGCACCGGGCGGGCGACGCCGGCGCTGGTGGACGGCATGCGCGTCGAGTACTACGGCTCGCCGACGCCGTTGAAGCAGATGGCGCAGATCAGCACGCCCGACCCGCAGTCGATCGTCATCCGGCCGTTCGACCCGTCGGCGCTGAAGGAGATCGAGAAGGCGATCCGCTCCAGCGACCTGGGCATGTCGCCGAACAACGACGGCAAGATGATCCGCCTGACGGTGCCGCCGATGTCCGGCGAGCAGCGGCAGAAGCTGGTGGCGCGCATCAAGAAGTCGGCCGAGGAGGCGCGCGTCGCCTGCCGCAACGTCCGCCGCGACGGCAACAAGCAGTGCGACGTCGCCGAGAAGGACGGCGACATGACCGAGGACGACGTCGCCAAGGGCAAGGAAGAAGTCCAGGCGCTGCTCAAGCGCTTCGAGGAGAAGATCAACGACCTGGCCGACAAGAAATCCAAGGACGTGATGGAGCAGTGACGCTTCGCGACGCGCCGTCGTCGCCGGCGGATTCGTCCCGCGGTTTCCTCACCCCCCAGGTGAGACGAATCCGGCCCGCGTCGCAGCTCTTTGGAGTGCGGCGGCCTGACGCCGATTTGTCACGCGCGGCCCACCCCACGGCCAAAACGGATTCTAACCAACCCGGCGACTGGCCGCCGCACTCCAAAAAAGCGGTCAGTCCTTGCCGTCCAAGGAGACGGTCAGGTCGCGGTCGGCCCGGCGCACCGTCAGGGGCACGGTCCGGCCCTCGGCGACGGCGCCGCGGATCAGCTTGCGGAACGCCTCGGCCGAGGCGACCTTCTTGGCGTCGGCCGTCACCAGGATGTCGCCGGCTTGCAGGCCGGCGCGGGCCGCGCGGCTCCCCTTATCGACCGCCTTGACGCGCAGGCCGCCCTCGCCCGCCTCGGTCGCGAGCCCGACCTGCTTGAGGTCGAAGAACTTCACCAGCCCGAGCGGGTTCACTTCCCCTTCCTTGATGACGATGTCTTCGGGGCGGACACTCTTGGCGCAGTGGACTCGGTCAGCGGAAATGACTCGGCAATTCACGGCGTGACTACGACAGTGAATGGCGCCTCTCGCGATAACGAGACAGCTAATCATACCATCGTTTACTGTGAAGTCCCCGTCGCAAACGACGACCGACTGGAGCATGGTGTCAACCTCGACCGAGCCGCCGGCAACGATGAAACTCGAGCTGAGGTGCTTGGCGCTTATATCGCCTGAGGAGGCGAGGAGGCTTTTCGCGATGTATTTATTCTTGAATTCGCCGGTGAAACAATCTCCCTTGGCCACAAAGCATCCGCAGTCGCTCTGGTTCCACGGTACTCGCCGAGGGTCATTAACGATACCGATCCCCAAAGACCTAATGTACTTGCGGAAGTCCCCCAGCGGCACGTCCTCACCTTCGGGGATGCTGCGCTGTCCGAAGGCCCGCGCCTCCGCGGCGGTCAGCTTCTCGGCCCACTCCGTAAGTACCTGCCAGGCTTCCTCCTCGTCGTCCCATTGTGGCTTCCTCACCAGAAGGTCGGTGGCGAGGACGAGCTGGCCGTCGGCCGCGAACTTCCGCAGCGGCGCGAGCACGGCCTGGCGGCGCCGGCGCTCAAGGACCAGAAGGGCGCAATCGGCCCGGCGGCGCACTTCCGGGTCCGACGACTTCAGGGCCTCCTTCAAAGCTGGGGCAGCATCCTCCGCGGAACTGAGCATGGATTCTGCCTTCTCCCGCTCCTCGTGGAGGTTGCTGCCGAGTTGGCGAATCCATTCCGCGACCGCGGGCCGGACGGCTTTCGGCTCCTGAGCCGTCGCGGAACCGATCGGAGCGAGGAGAACGGCGACATTCGACGAAAAAATGATCAGCGGCCATAAGGATCTGGAGAGTAGCATGGAAAAACCTCGCACGAATTGGCCTGGAAATGAGCGGGCAAGGGGTACAAACCCTGTCGACTCTTCGTCGACGCAGTATCTGTACTGCGAACCCTTTCAACCCATTGAAAGGGTCGAGCGTGGAGCAGACAGCGAGTCCCGGCCGCGTAGAAGCGATGTTCCTCGGCAACCGGGACTCGGACTCCTGAGACGGTGTGGAGTTTTTCGGGCCGTGACTCAGACTGATCACGGACCCTGGACGATGGCGTCGGGGATCGTGCAATTGGTGATTGTGAGCGTGCTCGCCGCCAGCCAGACTCCTCCGGCACCCTTGACTCTCGCGGCGTTGCCGCTGATCGTGCAGCCGTCCAGAGTCAGCGTCCCCTTGCTGAGGTAAAATCCCCCCCCGCTGTCGGCCGAGTTGTTCGTGATGCTCACGTTTTGCAGTGACGCGGAACCGTCATTGCCGATTCCGCCCCCATAACGACGAGCGGTGTTCCCCCGAATCTCGCCCGAAGACATGGAAAGAGTCCCGCCTTCGGCGTTAAAGACGCCGCCGCCGTCGAAGCCCGCGGTATTGCTGTAGATCTGGGAATCGCTGAGGAAGCCGATGGTTCCTTTGTTGTAGACGCCTCCGCCGAAGTCCGCGGAGTTCCCGAAGATCGTAGTACTACAGCAGACCGTCGCTTGGCCGTAGTTATCGATACCGCCGCCCAGGAGACCGCCTTGGTTGTTTCGGACTTCGCAGGCCGCCAGAGCCAGTGTGCCGTCCGTAGTATTGTAGATGCCCCCGCCGGCCTGCGCGACGTTGTCGTGAATCGAACAGCCGACGAGGGTAAGGTTTCCCTGATTCAGGATGCCGCCGCCCTGACTTGTCTGCACTCTACCATTTGCGATCTCCAGCCCGCTGATAGTACAGTGGACACCGGCGGCGACTTCAAAGATCCTGAAGTCGAGGGTGAGCAGTCCGCGCTGGACCTTCAGAAAACGGGAGCCCGGTCCCCCGATCTCGATGTCACCCTGAAGCGAGTCGAGAGCGGAAGCCAGGGTGATGGTGCCTCTGAGCATCGGCTGGAAGTCGATCGAGGAATGAAGGTCCGGAGAGTGGTTGGCCCCCGAGATGGCCGCACGAAGAGAATCGTCGCCCGCATCGTTCAGGTTCCGCACGGTGAAGCCCGCCGGCACCCGGCGGTCTTCCAACAGTTCGACGCAGGGAATGGATTGAGGACATAGGGGGGGGCTTTTGTCCGTCTTCCCCGGCCGAACGGCGACCGGAGGAGGGAGAGAGAAACGTCTTTCATGATCCCGGCCTTCCTCGTCTGGCGCGATGGCGGATGGACCCCGGACGGCCGTGCCAGACGATGAAGGGCCATGCGGAGCGGCTGAGTCAACGACTCAATTTCTACACCGACGCCTCCCGGCGCGTCAAGGAGAAAAGTCGCGCCGTCCGCGGCTTTTCGCGGATCTTCATAATTGAGGGCGAGGCCAGGCCATGACTCCCCTCCTCGCGTCCGCCGCGCCGCCGGGCGCGAGTGAGACGGGACACGCGGCTGCCGCGCGAATCCGTCTCACGCTTTCAGAACCGCCGAAGGCGTCGAATGACGTTCCGGGCGAGGCGCATCCGGCCCGCGTCATGAGATCAGTCCTTGCCGTCCAGGGACAGCGTCAGGTCGCGGTCGGCTCGGTGTACCGTCAGGGGCACCGGACGTCCCTCGGCGACGGCGCCGCGGATCAGCTTGCGGAACGCCTCGGCCGAGGCGACCTTCTTGGCGTCGGCCGTCACCAGGACGTCGCCGGCTCGCAGGCCGGCGCGGGCCGCGCGGCTGCCCTTATCGACCGCCTTGACACGCAGGCCGCTCTCGCCCGCCTCGGTCGCGAGCCCGACGTGCTTGAGGTCGAAGAACTTCACCAGCCCGAGCGGGTTCGCTTCTCCTTCCTTTATGACGTTCTGAGAAGGAGTCATTCTTTTTCCGCAGTGGACGCGGTCCGAAGAGATGAACCGAGAGTTCCCGGCATCTGCCCGACAGTGGATGGCGCCGCGCGCGATCACGAGACAGCTGACCAAAACCTCGTTCATCGTGAAGTCCCCGTCACAAACGACGATCGTCTGGAACATGGTATCGACTTCGACCGATCCGCCGGCAAGGACAACACTCGAGCGGACGTGCTTGGCGCGCACGTCGCCCGAGGAGACGAGGAGGCTGGACGAGATAAATTTGTTCTTGAAACCGTCAACGAAGCTCTCCCCCTTGGCTACGAAGCGCGCCCCGCCGCGCTCGTTCCAAGATACTCGCAGTGGGTCTTTGACGATGCCGATCTCCAAGGACTTGATGTACTTGCGGAAGTCTCCCAGGGGGGCGGCCTCGCCTTCGGGGATGCTGCGCCGGCCGAAGGTCCGCGCCTCCGCGGCGGATAGCCTCTCGGCCCATTCCGTCACCGCCTGCCAGGCATCCTCCTCGTCGTCCAGATGAGGAGTCTGAACGAGTAGGTCCGCAGCGAGCAGAACTTGGCCTTCTTTCGCAAACTTCTGTAGCAGCGCGAGCGCGGCCAGGTGGCGCCGGCGATCGACGGCTTGGAGGGCGCGGCCGGCCCGGCGGCGCACTTCCGGGTCCGGCGACTTGAGGGCCTCCCGCAAGGCCGGGGCTGCATCGTCCGACGAACTGAGAATAGCTTCCGCCTTCTCCCGTTCCTCGTGGAGGGTACTCCCAAGTTGGCGGATCCATTCGACTATTGCGGGCCGGACGGCTTTCGGTTCCTGAGAAGGAGCAGAGCCGGGAAGGGCGAGGAGAAGGGCGACGCTCGACGAAATGGAGAACGACACTCGTGAAGACTTGGGGGGCAGCATGGGAAAGACTCGCACGTTTTGACGAGGGAAGTCGCCCCGGCTCGTAGGTCGGGATTCCGCTCCTGACAATCCGTGACTGCGTCAGGAGCGGAATCCCGACCTACGAGCCGGGCGATCTCACGGGGCACAGTGCTGAGACGGCGCAGGGTTCTTTGGGCCGCGACTCGGTCGGGTCACGGACCCTGGACGATGGCGTCGAGAATCGTGCAATTGATGGTGGTGAGCGTACTCCCCGCCAACCAGACTCCTCCGGCACCCTTGACCGTCGCGGTGTTGCCGCTGATCGTGCAGCCGTCCAGAGTCAGCGCACCATTTGCGAGGTAAAACCCGCCTCCGGATGAGGCCCAGTTCCCTGTGATGTTCACGCTTCGCAGCGTAGCGGTTCCGCCGTTGTAGACTCCCCCGCCTTGGCCTCCTTGGACGGTAGTTTCGTTCCCCCGAATCTCGCCCGAGGACATGGACAGACTGCAGCCCAGGGCGTTATAGATGCCGCCGCCCCGCAGATTCGCGTCATTTCCGAGGATCTGAGAATCGTCGTAGATGCCGAGGGTCCCGTCGTTGGAGACGCCTCCGCCGAAGTCCGCGACGTTAAAGGAGACGATCGAATTGTAGTTGATCTGCGCTTGGCCACTGTTGTCGAGGCCGCCGCCCGCATGTTGGGCTATGTTAAACGACAGGTTACTGGCTGACACCACAAGTGTGGCATTTGAACTGTTATAGATCCCCCCGCCGAAATCTGCCGAGTTTCCGCGAATATCACAGCTGACGATGGTGAGGTTTCCATTGTTGCGGATGCCGCCACCCAGACCACCCGTCGGCGCGATGCCGTTCATGATCTGTAGCCCGCTGATGTCACTGTGAGAGTCGGCGCCGACTTCAAAGATCCTGAAGTTGGGGGCATTCGTGTCGCGCTCGACCGTAATCGCACCGCCGCCGGACCGCCCGCTGATGTCGATGTCCTTCTGAAGCGGATCGAGCGCGGACTCCAGAGTGATGATGCCGCGGAGCATCGGCTGGAAGACGATCGAGGAATGAGCGTCGGGGGAGGCGTTGGCCCCCTGGATGGCCGCACGCAGCGAGTCCACGCCCGCGTCGTTCAGGTTCCGCACGGTGAAGGCCGTCGGCACCCGGCGGTCTTCCAGCAGTTCGACGCGGGGCACTGATTGAGGACATCGGTGGGGGCTTTTGTCCGTCTCTCCCGGCCGAACAGCGACCGGAGGAGGGAGCGAGAAACGTCTTTCATGATCCCGGCCTTCCTCGCCTGGCGCGATGACGGGTGGACCCCGGACGGCCGCGCCAGACGATGAGCGGCCATGCGGAGCGGCTGAGTCAACGACTCCCCTTGTAAAGCCGCGCCTCCCCGCTTGTCAAGGAGAAAAGTCGCCCCGTTCGCGGATTTCGCGGATTTTCATTTTTCGTGGTACGCACTCTCGGGGTCGGCCGGTTTTGGAGTACGTCCCCGCAGACCGGTCTCGGCGCCGGTGCGTAACCTTTTTTTCAAATTCAGCGCTTTTGTCTGAAGTGCCCTCTGGCGGAACCGAAGAAGACTTGGTAGCCTGAAATCTGTGCGCGGCCGATTTCGCGCCCCGACTCCCGTCCGGAGCCCTCCGAGGAATCCGCCCAGGGCGAACACCTGATGACTGTCGTCTGTCGCCGCCTGGCCTCTCTCTGTCTCTGCCTCCTACCGGCCCTCGCGGGGTGCGGCGGCTCGCGCACGCAGCCGGAACTCGTCTGGGGACGCTTCGGCGGACGCGACGGCGACTTCAACAAGCCCCGCGCCGCCGCCATCGACGCCCACGACCGTCTTTATATCGTCGATTTCTCCGCCCGCGTTCAGGTCTACGACCGCGACGGGCATTATCTCAACCTGACGTGGCGGACGCCCGACTGGAACAACGGCAAGCCGAGCGGGCTGAGCATCGACCGCGACGGCAACCTGCTCCTCAGCGACTCCCATTACCACTGTCTCCGCGTCTACGGCCTCGACGGCACGCTGCTGAAGACGCTCGGCCTGCCCGCCGGCAGTGAGCCGGGGCAGTTCGGCTACCTCGGCGACGCCGTCCAGGACGAGGACGGCTACTACTACGTCGCCGAGTTCGGCGAGACGAGTCGTATCACAAAGCTCAACGCGGACGGCACCTTCCTCAAGTGCTGGGGCGCGCTCGGCACCGCGCCGGGCGAGTTCTCGCGCGTCCGCGCCCTGACCTTCCGGCCGAACGACCCCGACAAACTCCTCTACCTCGCCGACGCGGCCAACCACCGCATTCAGGTGTTCACGCGCGACGGCGCGCTGGTCGACTGCTGGGGCGTCGCCGGCTCGGCGCCGGGCGAACTCTCGTACCCCTACGACCTGGCGTTCAGTCCGAAGGGCGACGTGCTGTACGTCGTCGAGTTCGGCAACCAGCGGGTGCAGAAGTTCACGCCCGAAGGCAAGTCGCTCGGCTGCTGGGGCAGTCCGGGGCGCGGGCCGGGGCAGTTCTACCAGCCGTGGGCGCTCGTCGTTGACAGCCGCGGGCGCGTTCACGTCATCGACAGTCAGAATCATCGCGTGCAACGGATCGACTTCTAAGGCCGAGCGCTCACTTGCTAGCGGCGTCGCGGAGGCAGGAAACCGCCATGAACTCGACCCTCGACTTCGTCACGACGCACTGGCTCGCCCTCCTGCTCTTCGCCGCCGTCGTCCCCGGCGCGCGCGGCCTGCGCCGTCGAACTTCGCCGCTGACCGGCGCGGCGCTCCTCCTGCTCGCCGCCGGCGGGCTGGTCCTTGAGCCGGTCGTCGGCGCCTGGGCCGCCGGCGCGGCGCTCCTCGTTCTCTTTCTCCTGTCCCTTCTGCTGATCGTCTCCGGCCAGTGGTGGACGCCGGTCGGCTACGCCCTCGGGGCCGTCCTGACACTCGGCCTCGGGGGACTCTGCGTCGGCCCGCTCGGCGCGGGGCTCGTCGACGTCGGCAAGATGGTCCTCAGCTTCGAGCCGGCGCAGCCGTGGTGGCTGCTGCTGCTCGGACTCGTCCCGGTCATCGTCTGGATGAGCTTTCGCAGCCTCGCGGGGCTCGGCCCGGTGCGCCGCTGGGCAGCCATCGGCCTGCGCTGCGCCATCGTGATCTTCCTCGCCCTGGCGCTCGCCGAAGTGAAGCTCAAGCACCAGAACGAGACGACGACGGTCCTGTTCGTCGTCGATCGCAGCTTCAGCGTGCCGCAGGAGTCGTACACCAGCAAGGAGGGCAAGCCGGAGGACGCCCGCTGGGACCGCGTCCGCAAGTTCATCAACGAGGCGGTCGAGAAGCGCGGCCCCGGCCGCGAGCGCGACAAGGCCGGGCTGATCGTCTTCGGCCGCCGCCCCCGTCTAGAGTTGCCGCCCAGCGACGCCCCGCGCTTCAAGCTCACCGAGGTCGCCGCCACCGTCGACGGCAACTACACCGACATCGGCGCCGCCATCAAGCTCGCCCTCGCCTCCTTCCCCGAGGGCGCCGGCAAGCGCATCGTCCTCGTCAGCGACGGCAACGAGAACATGGGCAACGCCGAGGAGCAGGCGCGCATCGCCAAGCTCAACGGCGCCCAGATCGACGTCGTCCCCCTCGCCGCCGGACTCAAGAACGAGAACGAAGTCCTCGTCCAGTCGATCGAGGCGCCGCCGCTCGCCGAGGAGGGGACGCAGCTGCCCATCCGCGTGCTGCTGCGCAACCACAACCCCAACCCGGTCGAGGGCATTCTGACCGTCCGCCAGACGAGCGTCGGCGACGGCGTGACGACCCTCGTCGAGCCGGCCCGCCGCGTCCGCGTCCAGCCCGGCCTGACCTCCTTCACACTCAAACAATCGCTGAAGCCGCGGCAGCAGTCGTACAGTTACGAGGCCGAATTCGTCCCCGAAGGCGTCGTCGTCGGCAAGGACAAGCTGGAGCCGCTGGTCGGCGACCGCGTGCAGAACAACCGGGCGACGACGCACGTCGTGGCCCGCGGGCAGCGGCGCATCCTGCTCATCGAACAGACCGAGGGGGACCACCGCAACCTCGAGCGCGAGATGCGCGGCCGCAAGATGGACATTCTCGCCCTGCCGGTCAACACGCTGCCCAAGGACAAGGACAAGCTCGCCGTCTTCCTGAGCAACTTCGACTGCGTCGTCCTGGCCAACCTGCCGGCGGAGACGCTGACCGACGAGCAGATGGAGATGATCCGCAGCAACACGCACGAGCAGGGCTGCGGACTCGTCATGGTCGGCGGCAAGGAGGGCTTCGGCGCCGGCGGCTGGCAGAACACGCCCGTCGAGAAGGCGCTGCCCGTCGACTCGGAGATCAAGGCGCTCAAGGTGCAGGGCAAGGGCGGCCTCGTCATGATCATGCACGCCTGCGAGATGCCCGAGGGGAATTTCTGGGAAAAGAAGATCGCCAAGATAGCCATTGACAAGCTGTCGAACGTCGACGAGGTCGGCGTCATCGGCCTCGACTTCGGCGGGCAGAAGTGGCACATCCCGCTCCAGGAGATCGGCGACAAGCGCGCCTGGCTGCACGGCCAGGTCGATAAGATCAACCCCGGCGACATGCCCGACTTCGATACGCCGCTCAACATGGCCCACAAGGAGCTGACCGACCCGAGGCGCGAGCTGTCGGTCCGGCACGTCATCATCGTCAGCGACGGCGACCCGCAGCTCACCAACCAGCAACTGTTGGCGCAGATGCGCAAGGACAAGGTGACGGTCAGCACCGTCGGCGTGGCGACGCACGGCGCCCCGCAGGCGCAGGCGCTGGCGAACATCGCCCGCTCGACCGGCGGCAAGTTCCACAGCGTCACCAATCCGAACATGCTGCCGGGCATTTATCTCAAGGAAACGCGCCTGGTCAGCCAGTCGTTCCTGTACGAGAAGCGCTTCCAGCCGAAGGTGAACTACGCCTCCGGCCCGACCGACACGATCAAGGCGGTGCCGCCCTTGCACGGCTTCGTGCGGACGACGCCGAAGCAGTCGCCCCTCGTCGAGATCCCCATCGAGTCGCCGCCGTTCAACGAGCAGAAGTTCCCGATCCTGGCGTACTGGCCCTACGGCCTCGGCAAGTCGGCGGCGTTCACCAGCGACGCCCAGAGCCAGAAGGGGAAGCTCTCCTGGGACCGCGAGTGGGCCGACTCGGACATGTACGTCAAGTTCTGGGAGCAGGTCATCACCTGGGCGCTGCGGCCGACGGAGAGCAAGCGCCTGGCGATCACGACGGAGCAGCGCGACGGCAAGGTGCGCGTCATCATCGACGCCCGCGACGAGCAGAACCGGCCCATCGACGACTTCAAACTGCGCGTCGGCCTGACGACGCCGACCGGCAAGGCCGAAGGGCAGACCAAGGCCGAGCTGAAGTTCGAGCAGAAGAACAGCGGCGTCTACGAGGCCGAGTTCAAGGCGGAGGAGTCCGGCTCGTACTTCATTAACGTGCAGGCGTCGCGCAAGGTGAAGCGGAACGGCCCGGACGGCAAGCCGGTCGAGGCCGAGGACCAGGACAGCGTCCGCGCCGGCGTCACCATCCCCTACTCGCCGGAGTATTCGGACCTCGAAAGCAATGCCACCCTGATGGACAAGCTGCGCGGGATGACGGACGGCAAGAGTTACGAGGACGACGCCAAGGCGCTGGAGGAGGCGGCGACGGGCGGCGACGTCTTCCGCACCGGCCTGCCGACGTCGAAGAACCTGCAGCCGATCTGGTACTGGCTGCTGTTCGCGGCGGGCACGCTGCTGTTCTTCGATGTGGCGGTGCGGCGCATCGCGGTCGAGGTCGGCGCGGCGGTGACGGCGGCGACCGCGACGTGGGACCGGCTGCGCGGCCGCGCGGCGGCGGCCCAGGCGGTGCCGGAGTTCTTCGACCGCCTGAAGTCGCGCAAGGCGCAGGTCGGCGAGACCATGCAGAAGACGAAGTCGGCGCGGCGCTTCGACGCCGACGAGGCGGCCCCCGTCGCGGCCGCCGCCCCGGCAGGCGCGGACGCGCTGCCGGAAAAGACGGCGCCGGCGCCGCGCGCGCCGCGGCCCCGCGCCGCGGCCGACGCCGGCGAAGGGAACGATTACCTCAGCCGGCTGCGCAAGGCGAAACAGCGGGCGATGCAGGACCGGGACGAGGACGGTAACGAGTGAGCCGCTTGCGGCTTCGCAAAGTGCGAAGCCGCGAGCGGCCCATCCAACCAGGGGCTTATTTCCCATGTCATCCGCAGCCTCGATGCAGCAGCGGGCCGAGGAGTTCCGCCAGGCCTACGCCAAGGTGAAAAAAGAGATCGGCAAGGTCATCGTCGGCCACGGCGACATCGTCGACGGCATCCTGACCTGCCTCTTCGTCGGCGGACACGCCCTCCTCGAAGGCGTGCCCGGCCTCGGCAAGACGCTCCTGGTGCGTACCTTGGCCCAGGCGCTCAGCCTCAACTTCAACCGCGTGCAGTTCACGCCCGACCTGATGCCGTCGGACATCATCGGCACCAACATCATCATGGAGACGCCCGACGGCAAGCGCGTCTTCGACTTCCAAAAGGGACCGCTCTTCGCCCAGATCGTCCTCGCCGACGAGATCAACCGGGCCACGCCGAAGACGCAGTCGGCCTTGCTGGAAGCCATGCAGGAGCATTCGGTCACGGTCGGCGGCACCACCCACCGACTCCAGGAGCCGTTCTTCGTCATGGCGACGCAGAACCCCATCGAGCAGGAGGGCACTTATCCGCTGCCGGAGGCTCAGCTCGACCGCTTCTTCTTCAAGCTGATCGTCAACTACTCCGGCCGCGAGGAGATGGCGACGATCCTCGACCGGACGACGCGCGGCGATTGGCCGCGGGCGGAGAAGGTGATGGACGGCGACGAGATCCAGCGCTGGCAGCAGCTCGTCCGCGAGGTGCTGGTGGCGCCGCCGGTGCAGGACTACGCCATCCGCCTCGTCCTGGCGACGCACCCCGGCGGCGACTTCGCGGCGCAGGAGACGAACCGCTTCATCCGCTGCGGCGCCAGCCCGCGCGGGGCGCAGGCGATGGTGCTGGCCGCCAAGGTGCGCGCCCTGCTGGAAGGGCGCTACAACGTCGGCTTCGACGACATCCGCCGCGTCTACCTGCCGGCGCTGCGGCACCGCATCCTGCTCAACTTCGAGGCGCAGGCGGAGAACATCGCCAGCGACCGCGTGCTGGAGTCGATCCTGGACGAGGTCAAGGAGAAGGCGGGCGAAGTGGTGGTCATGGCACGGGCGTAGTCAACGAGTCGCGAAAATTGAGGTCTTTTCATGCGTTCCAACGACGTCGGCCTCGTGCTGATCGTTCTGGGGATCGGCTTCCTGCTCGGCGTTTTCTCGACGCTCACCGTTTACAGCACGGTCATGGGCCGGCGCGTGGACGAGGAGCGCGCCCAGGCGGACAGAAAGCTCGAAGAGGCGACGCGCGAGCTCGACGAGACGAAGGTCAAGATCGCCGACTTCATCGAGCACGAAAAGCGGCTGCGCGACGTGATCGACCAGGGCGGCGTCGGCGGCGGCGACGACACGGCCCGCGCGGCGCGCCCCGCGCCCGCGCCCGAACCGCCGGCCAAGGACGCCGATAAGGACGACAAGAAGGACGCCGATAAGGGCAATAAGACGAAGAAGGACGCCGACAAGGGCGGTAAGACGAAGAAGGACGCCGACAAGCTCGACACGGCCGGCTTCCGCCCGCCCGTCGTCCCCGGACCGAAGAAGACGCAGGACCGTCCCGACAAACCCCGGTGAGCGCCAACGATGCCTGACACCCCGGAGAAAGCGCCGCTCCTCGACCCCGCGTTCCTCGCCCGGCTCGAGCAACTCGAGCTGGTCTCGCGCAAGATCTTCCAGGGCCGCATGAAGGGCGAGCGGCGCAGCAAGAAGAAGGGGCAGAGCGTCGAGTTCGCCGACTACAAGAACTACGTCATCGGCGACGACCTCCGCTTCCTCGACTGGAACCTGTACGCGCGCCTCGAAAAGCTGTTCATCCGCCTCTTTCTGGAGGAAGAAGACCTCCATTTCTACATCCTGATCGACAACAGCCTGTCGATGGACTTCGGCTCGCCGTCGAAGCTGCACTACGCCCGGCAGGTGGCGGCGGCGCTGGGGTTCATCGGCCTCGTCAACATGGACCGCGTCGTCGTCGAGGCGTTCAACGACAACCTGACGCAGTCGCTGCCGCCGGTGCGCGGCCGCCGCAGCCTGTGGCGGCTGATGGACTTCCTCAAGAAGCTCGAGCCGGCCGGGCCGAGCGACCTGGCGCGGGCGCTCAAGGCGTTCAGCCTCAAGAGCAGCGGCAAGGGCATCGTCGTCCTCCTCAGCGACCTCATGGACAAGGGCGGCTACGAGGACGCGCTGCGCTACCTCGTCGCCCGCCAACTGGATATTTATGTCATCCAGATTCTCTCGCAAGAGGAGATCGAGCCGGAGATCGTCGGCGACCTGAAGCTGGTCGACATCGAGGACGACGACGTCGCGGAGATCACGGTGAGCGGGCCGCTGCTGAAGCGCTACAAGCAGAACCTGGCGGCGTACCGCGCGGGGCTGCATGAGTTTTGCACGCGCCGCGGCGTGTCGTACCTGTTCACAAGCAACCAGGTGCCGTTCGACCGGCTTGTGCTGTCGTACCTGCGGCAGCGGGGACTTGTGAGATAGAGCCGCTTGCGGCTTCGCAATTGCGAAGCCGCGAGCGGCGGGCTAGAGTCAACCCATGAAACAACCCCCCAAGATCTCCAGCGGCCTCGCCCGCGCCTGGTTTCCCCTCGCCCTGATCGCGCTGCTGCTGCTCGCGATCCCCGGCGTGGTCCTGTTCGCGCTCAACCTCCTCGGCATGGAGAGCGCCGTTAACAACTGGCTCCAGGACACGGCCCGCCTCAGCTATCACATCCCCATCCCCTGGTGGGCCGGCCTCATTCTCCTCCTGGTGCCGCCGCTCATTCTTTTGCTCTATTTCCTGCGCCTGAAGCGCAAGCCGCTCCACGTGCCCAGCACCTTTCTCTGGAAGAAGAGCATCGAGGACCTGCACGTCAACAGCCTGTTCCAGTGGCTGCGCGAGAACGTGCTGCTGCTCCTGCAACTGCTCACGATTTTGCTGCTCATCTACTCCCTGATGGCGTTCCAGATGCACGGCAACATGACCGAGGGGCGCCACTACATTCTGATGATCGATAACTCGGCGAGCATGAGCGCCGTCGACGTGTCACCCAATCGCCTCGAAGTCGCCAAGGAGGAGGCACTTAAGGAGATCGACGGCCACACCGACAACGACAGCGGCATGATCCTCGTCTTCAACTCGTCGGCCGAAATCCTTCAGTCGTACACGCGCGACCGCAGCCTGTTGCGCGTGGCCGTCAAAAGCATCCCGCCGACGCAGCGGCCGACGCGCATCGAGGAGGCGCTGAGCCTCGCCGACAGCCTCGCCAACCCGAGCCGCTCGACCGAGGACGCCGCCGCGCAGCCGGACAACGTGCCGCCGGGCCAGGCCCGCGCCATCGCCCCCGCCGAGGGACAGCCGACCGAAGTCCACCTTTACTCCGACGGCCGCTTCCCCGACGTGCCCGACTTCGCGCTGGGCAACCTGGCGCTGAAGTACCACCCGACGGGCCTGCCGGGGCGCGAGGCCGTGGACAACGTCGCCCTCGTCACCCTCAACGCCGTCCGCGACGACAGCGACCCGACCAAGATGCAGGTCTTCGCCCGCGCCCTCAACTACCGGGCGCAAGAGGCCAAGGTGCAGGTGCAGCTCGAAGTGATCGTCAACGGCGCCCTGCGCGACATCTACGCCGAGCCGGCCGACGGCAAACTCGCCCTGCCCGCGCGCAAGCAAGAACTCCTCGAAGAAGGCAAAGAGGACGGCCCGACGCGCGACCTGCCGGGCGAGGGCTACGTCACGTTCCGCATCAGCGACATCGACGACCGGGCTTCGGTGGTGCTGCACGCCCGGCTGAAGGACGTCAAGGACAAGTTCCCGCTCGACGACGAGGCGTGGCTGGTCGTCGGCGTCATCCGCAAGGCGCGCGTCCTCGTCGTCACCGAGGAAAATCTCCTCATCCACTCCTTCTTCGACAGCCCGGCGACGGACAAGGTGGCGACGGTCAAGTACCTGACGCCGGCGGAGCTGAAGGACCGCGCCAAGTATTCGCAGCCGGCCCGCGAGGGGGCGTGGGATCTGGTGATCTTCGACCGCTGCGCGCCGGAGAACGAGGACGAGATGCCGTCGGCGAACACCTTCTTCGTCGGCGCCATGCCGCCGCCGTGGAAGAAAGAAGAGATGGCGAAAATCCGCTTCCCGCTCATCGAAGGCTGGCAGACCAAGAGCCCGGTCATGGCCTACCTGCGCGGCCTGCAGGAGATCGGCATTCGCGAGGCGTTCCGCTTCGACTTCAAGACGAAGGACGGCAAGGACCTGCCGCGCGTGCCGCGGCTGCTGGAGACGCGCGACGCGGCGCTGATCTTCGCGCTGAACACGCGGCAGGCGTTCACCGACCTGGTGCAGGCCTTCGCCGTCGTCGACGAGGGCGGCGAGTTCAACACCGACTGGCCGAAGCACCCGAGCTTCCCGCTGTTCCTGCGCAACGTCACTTACGCCCTCGGCAACGTCAGCGACGCGGCCGGCGAGGAGACCGTCCAGCCGGGGCAGGTGAAGACGCTGCGCCCGGACGTCGCCGTGCGCGAGCTGAGGGTCGTCGACCCGGCGGGGAACGAGGAGAAACTGGAGCGCGGCAAGCGGCCCGACTTCAGCTACGGCAAGACCGACCGCGTCGGCGTTTACGGCGTGCGCTGGGACGACAAGGACCAGCGCAGCTTCGCAGTCAACCTGCTCGACGCGGAGGAGAGCAACATCGAGCCGCGCGGCGAGAAGACCCGCGACAGCTTCTTCCGTCTGCTCGATGCCGACCCACCGATCTTCGTTCGTTCGATGCCGACCACAGGTCGCACAGATCTGAGCGATTCGTGGAGCGGCCGCCTGCGTCGTTTCAAGGACACGCCCTATGCGACGTCCCTCCGCGACTACTTCGCGCGCGGCACGGGCGCCATGATGTCGCGCAACCTCGAGCTCGCGTCGTTTCGCGCCAGCCTCGGTGGTGGCGCGGTGCGCGATCGCCTCGGTCGCTCCGTCGAAATCCCGCCCGAGCGTGAGATCAGCGTTCAGTTGAAGCCCACCGAGTACGCGCTCGAGCTTCCGCGCGACAAGTATCCGAAGCAGGAAGATGCGCAACACGAGCTCGAGCGTGTGCTCGCACCGCTCGGCATTCCGGTGCACCCGCTCATCGGCGTGACCGAGAGCTTCCGCTTCGCCACGAGGATGCTCGAGACCGACACCCAGAAGCGCAACGCGCTCTTCGCCGCGCTCGAGAAGGCCGAGATCGACAT
>JBBROG010000191.1:0-17209 GCA_038229635.1 Gemmatales bacterium | reverse complement strand
GTGTTGCGTGAGGAAACCAGGGCCTGGCACGAGGACACGAACAACAAGCAACGCGGTGTCGATTGGCAATTTCGCATCGACAACGCGCGAACGAAACTGAAGTCGCTCTACCCTAAAATTAAAGGCTGACACTGCACTAGCATGTTCTCCCCTCCCGGCACACCATGTCCCCCGGCCTTGATCGTCTTGGCCGGCTCGTCCAGTTGGCTCCCCGTATGCTTGCGGTACACTCGTGCCCCGGGATTAACGTAGTGATTGAGCGCACCGAACAACATGCGCTTCGACGGGTCGGGTAAATCCGAAATACTGTCCCGAACCGTCACCCACGGCTCATCCGATGGCTTGTCACCCCAGGCACGCACCCGCTCGACGCGACCCTTGTATTTGGCCGGCACGGCGGGCCGAGCCCTCCTTGGGACGCGGTGCCGCTCCCAATACTCGTTCGTGACCGTCTAGTACAATGGGCCTTCGGCCACATTTCAACCGCACTGTAGTCACATTGCAAGTTATTTGAATTCAAAGGCTTACGTCCAATCATCGGTTGGTGGCATGGGGGTCGCGTTGGGGTGGCGTAGACCAACATTGTCCCCAAATTGTCCCCAAGCCATCTTGCCCCTGGGCCGGGAGCGTAGCGCGCTTCCCCGTGTCTCGAATACCACTGAGCATCCTCTGGCCGGCAGCGCAGCTTTTCTGCCGGTAGCGCGGGCGTGTTACCTGTTCTCCTCAGGAGCGAAAATAACCGGCGGAGGTCGCCGTCGGCGAGCGACTGACCGAGTTGCTAACGGCGATCCACGCAACTGACCCCGGCCTGTTCGTCCCACAGGAGACGGCCGACGCGGTCACGAGAGCCTTCGGGTTCGTCCTCACGGTCGCCAGGGCTGCAGGGACGATCCCGCCCTGAGCAGGGAGTACCGGAGGCGGAGGATGCAATCCGCCGGGCCGTGCCAGACCCACGAAAAAGAACCGGCTCCGCGCGCAACTCAACAAATAGCGCCGTATACCACGACGAGAAGGGCACAGACTGTCAGTGCCAGTGGCTCGGCTACTGCATGCACAAGCATCAACTGATCGAGGCGCTCGGCGCAGCTTGCGCGCGTCGGTCGATGTGACCGACGCGCGCAACATGTCGGTCCTCCGAGATGCGGCATCGACGCGGTCGCTCCCTCGGTCCCATGCAGCGGCACCGTCCTGATTCCCGCTGGCGGCGCCACGGCCTGTCCCACCGACGACAAACCCGGCGAGCCACCGACTCGCCCCAACGGCGACTCGCGCGGAACGGTCCCCTCGCTCTTCATGGAATTACGAGCCCGCCCCTGGTAAGATTTCGCCTGTTGAGTTGGACGGATGGCCCCGGAGGGATGACTCCATGACGTCGCAGAATGATGGCCCGGCCCTGCTCGCCGCGCGGGCCTGGGTGGTAGCGGCTCTTGTCCTCGGGATCGGGGCGTTCAGCCTCACCGGCCCCCCTTCCCACGCCCAGCCGCCGCAAGCCGAGGGCAAGGACAAGGGCAAGCCGCCCGCCGTCAAGCTCGGGCTGCACCTCAACAACGCGGAGAAGGCCGGCAAGGGCTACACCCTCCTGGCCCCGGCGAACTCCACCACCACCTACCTGCTCGACATGGAGGGGCGGGTCGTCAAGACGTGGCAGAGCGACTGCAAGCCCGGCCACAGCGCCTACCTGCTGGAAAACGGCAACCTGCTCCGCGCCGGCGCCCTGGTCAACCCGCCGTTCCGCGTCTTCGGCGGCGCCGGCGGGCGCATCCAGGAGTTCTCCTGGGACGGCCAGCTGCTGTGGGACTTCACCTACGCCGACGACTCGCGCCTGGGCCACCACGACATCTGTCGGCTGCCCAACGGCAACGTGCTGCTGCTGGTCTGGGAGCAGAAGACCCGCGAGGAGGCCGTCGCGGCCGGCCGGCGGCCGGAGACGGTTAACAAGACCGGCCTGGTGGCCGACGGCGCCGTCGAGATCAAGCCGACCGGCAAAACGACCGGCGAGGTCGTGTGGGAGTGGCACGCCTGGGACCACCTGGTCCAGGACCACGACAAGTCGAAGAAGAACTTCGGCGAGGGGGGCAAGCGCCCCGAGCGCATCGACGTGAACTTCGGCGAGGGGGTGCTCGCCACCATCGTCGCCAAGCCGGGGGAGCTGGACAGGCTGCGGGGGATCGGCTACGTAGGCGGCGCCGGGCAGAGGCCGGGGCGCGTCCAGCCGGACTGGCTGCACATCAACGCGGTGGCGTACAACGCCGAACTCGACCAGGTCCTCCTCAGCGTCCACGAGTTCAACGAGGTCTGGGTGATCGACCACGGCACGACGACGGCCGAGGCGGCCGGTAGCAAGGGCGGCAAGTCCGGCAAGGGCGGCGACCTGCTGTACCGCTGGGGCAACCCGCGCGCCTACCGCGCCGGCACGGTCAAGGACCAGAAGCTCTTCGGCCAGCACAACGCCCACTGGATCCCGAGGGGGCACCCCGGCGCGGGGAACATCCTCGTCTTCAACAACGGCCTGCGCCGCAGTGGCGGGGCGTACTCCTCCGTGGACGAGATCGTGCCGCCGGTCGACGACAAGGGGCAGTACAAGTACGCCGCGGGCAAGCCCTACGGCCCGGACGCGCCGGCGTGGAGCTACTCGGCCCAGAAGAGGACGGACTTCTACTCCTCGTTCATCTCCGGCGCCCACCGCTTGCCCAACGGCAACACGTTCATCTGTTCCGGGGCCAACGGGACGCTCTTCGAAGTCACGGCCGAGAAGGAAATCGTCTGGAAGTACCTCAACCCGGTGCTGGGCATCCCGACGCCGGGGTCCTCCCTCGCGCCGAAGCTGGGCCAGCTGGTGCCGCCCGGGCTCCACGACGCGCTGGAGCTGACGCCGGAGCAGCGGAAGGAGCTGAACGCCCTGGACAGGGACATGGCGGGCCGGCTCGACAAGATCCTGACCGAGGATCAGCAGAAGCAGCCCGCCGGCGACGAGCCCGGGAGTGTCCCCCCTGCCGACCCGCCCGGCCAGCTCGTGCCGGCCGGCATGCGGGCGCGGCTAAAGCTGACCGACGCGCAGCAGAAGCAGGTAGCCGCCTTGCAGAAGGAGGCCGAGGGCAGGCTAAACAAGGTCTTCGACGAGGGGCAGAGGAAGCAGTTCCAGGGGATGAAGGACAGGGGCCAGGCCCCCGCCAAGCCGCCGCCGCCCGGCCCGCCGGGCGGCGGACTCGGCCCGCCGGGCGGCGGCGGGATCTTCCGCGCGACGCGCTACCCCGCCGATTACGTCGGGCTGAAAGGCCGCGAGCTGAAGCCGGGCCAGACGATCGAGGCGATGCCGGCCGCGGCGAAACCCAGGGAGAAGTGAGCGCGACGCGACGCACCTGGTGGCTGCTAAGGAGGTTAAGGTGCGGTGCGGCGGCCCGACGTGACCCGCCTCACCGTCATTCCCCCTTCTTCCGATCGAGGAAGACGATGCTCGACGGGTTGCCGACGGGGACGTAGTGGCCGGTGAAGGAGAGGCCGCCGGCCTTGCGATCCACCCGAAAGACGGCGATGTTGTCACCGCGCTGGTTGCAACAGTAGAGGAACTGGCCGGTGGGGTCGAAGGCGAAGCTCCGTGGGTAATTCCCGCGCGTCCACTCCTCCCCGACATACGTCAGGCCGCCTTTCGCGCCCACCGAAAAGATCCCGAGGGTGTCGTGCAGCCGGTTGCCGGCATAGACGAAGCGGCCGTCGGACGAGACCAGAATGCCGGAGCAGAAGTTGCTCCCGGCGAAGCCTCGCGGCAGGGTGGAGATCGTCTGCCGCGAGGCCAGCCGACCCGCGTCGGCGTCGTAGTCGAACAGCACGACGGTCGAGCCCTCTTCCTGGATGGAGTAGAGCCACTTGCCGTTGGGGTGGAAGTGGAAATGCCGGGGGCCATCCCCGGCCGGCAGCGAAACGGCGGCCGGGTTATTCGGGGCCAGCGTGCCCTTCGTCTCGTCGAACTTCCAGGCGAAGATCTTGTCCAGGCCCAGGTCCACATGCAGCACGAAGCGGCCCGAAGGGTCAGCCTGGATCATATGCGCGTGGGTGCGGTCGTGGCCGCTGAAGGCGAAGCTGCCCTTCGGGGCGCTGGTCGCCTTGGCCGGGCCGACCTTGCCGTCGTCGGCCTTGACGTCGGTGGCGGCGCCGAGCCGGCCGTCTTCAAGGATCGGCAGCACCGCGACGGAACCCCCGAAGTAGTTGGCCACCAGGGCAAACCGCCCGGACGGGTGGAGGCTCACGAAGGTGGGGCCGGCACCGCCGGAGCGGACGGTGTTAAGCGGCTTCAGTTTCCCGGTGGCTCGCTCGACGGCGAACGCACTGACCGTGCCTTCCTTCTTGTCGCCCGCCCGGTCCGTCTCGTTGGCGGAATACAGGCGGGTCCCGGCGGCGTTGAGCGCCAGGCAGCTCGGGCTTGTGCCCATCTCGTGGACGTCGGCGGCCGTCATCGCCCCGGTCGCGCGATTCACCTGGAAGCGGTGAATGCCACGCCCGTTGCCGGGCGGCAGGTCCACCTGGCTCGGCGGCACGTCGCGGAGCGGGGAGCTGAAGGTCCCGACGTAGGCCAGGAGCGGTCCGGCATCTCCCTCCGGTTCCGCCCGCGCCATGCCATCCATGAGAGACGCAGCCCCGGCCAAGGCGACGGATGTTTTAATAAATGAGCGTCGGGACTCGCCGGGTGCGGTCATGATGAAGGCAGCCTGGTTGGTCGATGGTGAGGGCACGCCCATCTTACCGGCGGAAACCGGCAGCGGCACACCCCTGGCGGCGAATCCGGGGAAACGGAAACAGCAAAGCCTTGATTGCTACGGCTTTCTCACTCTCATTTCGCGGGCTTCTCGGGGACGGACAGCTCCTTGGCGTCTTGCGGGACCAGCAACACGGCAAGCACGCGCGTCTTCGTCTTGCCCGCGTTTTTGGACACCCGGTGCAGGCAGCCGGTCGGCTCGTAGAACGTGTCGCCGACCTTGAGCGTCTTGGCGGGATTGTCGTCGATCGCCCACTCGTACTCACCTTCCAGGACATAGCCGAACACCGGGCCGGGGTGCCGATGCGGCGTGCCCGCCTGTCCCGGTTCCAGCGTCACCTCGACCGTCGTCGCCTTCGACTTCTTCCCGTCCACCTTCTCGGCGATGTCGCTCGTGGAAAGCGGCCTCACCGTGGGCTTGCCCTTGTCGGGAGCGTCGTCCCCCGCCAGCGTCATGGCGCCGATTCCCGCGGCGATGGCGACGGCCAGGGTCAGGTGCGACCTCTTCATCATGCGTCCCTCCCGATGGGTCATTCCGGCTTCTTGGCCGGTTTGTAGTGCCCGAGCACGAGGCGAAAGCTGATGGCGATCCGGTTCCAGCCGTTGATCGCGACGACGGGCCAGGTCAGGTCTGTCGGCTCCTTTTCGCTGAACGGCTTGCGGGCCTCTTGATAGGCCAGCGGTCTTACTTCGCAAACTTCGCGATGCGACCTCTCGGGCCGACGGCCCAGCCTTCACCGGTTGCGAGGAACCCGACACTGTTGTAATTCTCTCGGTCTAGCGGCTCCCAGGTGACGCCGTTATCCCGGGAAACGTGGGAGCCGGACGTGCCCACGGCGACCCAACGATCTCTTGCCCAAGCCACGGCAGACCGAAAGGGGAGCTGCTTGTCGGTGAGCACCCATGTTTTGCCGCCGTCGGAGGTGATAGCCGCGGTCGCACCGCGGTCGTCGGGCTTACGATAGTCGCCGCCGACGATCATGCCCTGTTGCTTGTCGCGGAAGGCAAGCGAAAAGATGCCCGCGGATTCGGCACCGGCGGCGACCGGCGTTTCGCTGACTTCCCAGTTGCGGCCTCGATCCCCGGAATGAAAGACGCGCGCCTTCTTGGCTCCGCCCGTCGCGAACCAGACGTCCCTCTCGCCTTGGGTGATGAGGCATGTGCCGCTGGCGGCGAAGGCCCCCTCGCCCGGCAAGGCGGGCGGCAGCGCCTTTGCCGCCAGCGGTTTCCAATTGGCTCCGCCGTCCGCGGTGACAATCAACTGAAATAGCCCTTTTACCGGGTCGCCAAGCGCAATGCCGTTCTTCTCGTCCCAGAAGGCCAGGGCATCAAGAAAGGCCGCGGGGTCGGCACTCTGGAATTGCATCGCCCACGACTTGCCGCCGTCAACCGTTTTGTAAATGCGGGAAGCGTCTCCAGGGCCGGCGCTGAGCAGATAGGCCGTGGCCTCTCCAAACGCTTCGACATCGCGGAAGTCAAGTTTTTCCGCGCCAGGCACGGTTCCAACCGACCAAGTTTTGCCGCCGTCAGTGGTTCGCGCATAAGTCCCCCCTGTGCCGCTGACCCAGGCGACGTCGGGACTTACCACGCAAAGGCCGCGGAAATCGGATTTGGTACTGATGGCCTGTGGTTGCCATTGGGCGAAAGCGATGGAACCGCACAGGCCAAGAAGGATCGCGGCGCGGAAGGAGTGTTTCATGGCCGGTAAACCCCATACTACTTGCTTTTCAAATCCGCGAACGTGCCGCTCGCCGCCTCCTGAAATCCTCTTCTCACTTCCGATGCGTCGGAATTCGGGAAATTCGCCCTCTGGACCATGAGAATGGTGATCCGCTTCGTTGTCGGATCAATCCATGCCTGGGTGCCGTAGGCGCCGCCGTGGCCGAAGGTGCCCGGCGAGAGCGTGGCCGTGACCCCTTGAGGCTCGCGGACGACGCACCAGCCGAGGCCCCAGCCGTTGCCGGTAGTGAAACCGGTCTTCAGGTCGGCGGTCTGGATCGTGGTCATGAGCTTGACCGTCTCCGGCTTGAGGTAGCGCTTGCCGTCAAGCTCGCCGCCGCGCAGGACCATTTGGCAAAAGCGCGCGTAATCGGAGGCGGTGGAAAAGAGTCCTCCGTTCGGCGCGGGAAAGCGGTCCAGGCTCGTGGGGGATTTGCCGTTGAGGAAAGCGATGTCGGTCGCTTCGAGCTCGCCCTTGTCGGTGCGCCGGTACGACTTGGCCAAGCGCGGCCGTTGTTTTTCCGTGAGATAGAAGGTGGTGTCTTTCATCCCGAGCGGGCCGAAGAGCCGACGTTGGAGCAGCTTTTCGAGCGGCTCGCCCGTGACCACCTCGGCGATCCGTCCGCCGGTGTTGATTCCCGATTGGCAGTAGACCCATTTCGAGCCGGGCGTGAACCCGACCGGCTTGGCGACATAGAGGGGGATGACGGCGGCCAGGGTCTTGGAATCGCGCGCCTGCGCGGCGGTGATTTCCCCCAGGCCGGAGGTGTGCGTGAGCAGGTGACGGATCGTAACTCGGGCCGGTTTGCCGTCGGCGGTCTTGACGGCTTTGAATTCCGGCAAGTATTTTTCGACCGGATCGTCCACGGAAAGAAGACCCTCATCCTGGAGCATGAGCAGCAGCGTGGCGAGGATCGGCTTGCTCATGGATGCGATCCAGAAGATGGCGTCCGTCCGCATCGCCTCGCTCGGGTCGAGGACGGCGTTGCCCGACGCGCCGAGATGAATGACCCGGTCAGGCGTCGCGACCAGGGTCACCGCGCCGGCGATCTCCTTGGCGGCGACATATTCGCGCACCCGATCGCTGATGGCCACGACGGCCGGCGGCGTGCTTTGTTCTGCTTTTCCCTGTTCCCCTTTGAGGAACTCAAACAACGCCTTTGTGGCCGGATCGTCGGGCTGGCCGAGGTCCGCGTTGATCTTGGTATGGGTGGTCTCTTGGGCGGCGAAAACCGTGGCGGGAAGGCCCGCGCCTTTCAGCACGTTGCCCAGACGCAGCGCCTGCGCGGTCGTGTCGGGATGTCCGGCGACATGCAGGATCAGGAACGGCGGAATGCCCTTGTCTTTTGCCACGTGCGTGACGGCGGAGAAGTCGCGATGTTTCGCCGGATCGTTGCCGAACTTCTCACGATGACCGAACTTCGCTCGCGGCAGACCATGCGCCCGCCAACGGGTCTCCGCCGTCTCGATAATGGCCGGCACGTCATAGGTGTCCCCATCGACGGGCGCGCACCCTTTGATGACGGCCAGGGACAGGCCCTCGGCCTTCAAATAGCGATCGTCCGTGCAGATCAACGCGGCGAGCTGCGCGCCGGCCGAATGTCCCATGACCAACAGACGCTTCGGATCGCCTCCGTACTCGGCGATGTGGTCATGTACCCAGCGGACGGACTTGGCGACGTCGCGCACGATGGTCGCCATGTCGACGCCCGGCAGGAGCCGATAGTTGGTCGAGACGAAGACGAATCCTTTGTCCGTGAAGGCCCGCGGCTTAACCTGAACGTCCGTTTTGTCGCCCGTTTGCCAACCCCCGCCGTGAATCCAGAAGACCACGGGGAGGCTTATTGCATTATGCGGCGAATAAACATCGAGTACCTGACGCTCGTCCGCCTTATCGGCGTAGGGGACGTTGCGTTTGACGTCCTGGGCTCGCGCCTGGGACAGGAAAGCAACGGCGACAAGAAGACAAGAGACGTATTTCATGGTACTCATCCATTTCCGGCAAGGGCGCTCGACATCGTACTTTCGGCGATATCGGTAATTGCCGTCGTTCAGAATACGGATCGACGCTTTCGGCGGCGAGTGCGTGTCGAGCGGAGAAATCCACGCGAAGGCGTTGACCCGGGCGCGAAACGCGGGGAGACTACTTGCAGGATCTCACCGCCCACCGAGCCGCGCACCGGCCGGCATCCGGCACCGGCCCCGACCCAGACCCGCCGTTCCCTACCTCCCGAGGCTTCCAATGCCGACCCGCCACGGCTTGACCGCTCCCGTACCCGTCGTCCCGCACCGCCTGTCCCGTCGCGGCTTCCTCCGGATCGGAACCCTGGGGCTCGGCGGCCTCACCCTCTCCGGCCTCCTGCGGGCCGAGGCGGCCGCCGGGGTGCGGTCGTCCCACAAGTCGGTCATCCTCATCTATCTGGTCGGCGGCCCGCCTCACCAGGATCTGTTTGATCTCAAGCCCGGCGCCCCCAGGGAAGTCGCCGGCCCGTGGAAGCCGACGGCAACCAACGTCACCGGGGTGCGGATTTGCGAGGCCCTCCCCCGACTCGCCCGAATCATGGACCGGCTCGTGGTGGTCCGCTCGCTGGTCGGCAACCAGGCCGACCATGACGCGATTCAGGTCTACAACGGGCACCACCCCCGGAAGCCGACCCCGAGCGGCGGGTGGCCGCAGCTCGGCTCCGCGATAGCGAAGCTGCAAGGCCCGGTCGATCCGAGCGTCCCGCCGTTCGTCAGCCTGTGTTACACGTGCTCCCACGGCCCGTACAACGAGCCGGGGCCGGGGTTCCTCGGGCCGTCGCTGGCCCCGTTCCGCGCGATGGGCCAGACGCGCGAAGACATGCTTCCGCGCGGCCTGACCGTCGACCGCCTCGCGGACCGCAAGACGCTCCTCAAGAGCTTCGACAGTATGCGCCGCGATGCCGACGCGAACGGCGCGGTCAAGGCGATGGACGAATTCACCGAACAGGCGTTCGGGCTGCTCACGTCCTCCCGCATGGCCGACGCCCTCGACCTGTCGAAGGAGCCGGTGCGCGTGATCGAGCGTTACGGGACCGGGGACCCGAAGGTGTTCATGGACGGGAACGGCGCCCCGCGAGTGCCCCAGAGCCTGCTGATGGCCCGGCGGCTGGTCGAGGCCGGGGCGCGGGTGGTCACCCTCAACTACAGCAAGTGGGACTGGCACGGCGGCAAGAACGCCGAGGGCCGGGCCGACAACTCCATTTTCTTGCGCGAGGCGGAGGACTTCCCGGTCTTCGACCAGTGCGTCAGCGCCCTGGTCGAGGACCTTCACCAGCGGGGGTTGGACAAGGATTGCACGGTGGTGGTTCTGGGCGAGTTCGGGCGGACGCCGAAGATCAGCGCCCAGGTCGGCCGCGACCACTGGCCGCAGGTGAACTGCGCGCTGCTGGCCGGCGGCGGGATGAGGACCGGGCAGGTGATCGGGGCGACCGACAAGATCGCGGGGGAGGCGGTCGCCCGGCCGGTCACGTGGGGCGAGCTGTTCGCCACCCTGTACCACAACCTCGGGATCGACTCCCAGCGGGCGACGCTGCCGGACCTCACCGGCCGGCCACAGTACCTGGCCGAGGATGACGCCAACCCGCTGCCGGAACTCGTCTGAAAGGGATTACGCCGAGTTCGTCCCAGAGGCAATCGCTTCTCCTCAACGGGGTTCCCCATGCACCGCCATCGTTCTCGTGCCCTCTTGACCCTGGCCGTGGCGCTCGCGCTCGTGGCCGCGTCGGCCCGCGCGGGAGACGGGAAACGCGACGCCCTGTGGGCGGCGGTGCGGGCCGGCGACGTGAAAGCCGTTGCCGCCGCCCTCGACGCCGGGGCCGACGTCAACGCCAAGAATGAGATCGGCGTCTCCGCCCTGTGGATTGCGGCCGGCAAGGACAAGCTCGACGTGGTCGAGCTCCTGGTCCGGCGCGGCGCTGACGTCAACGCCCGCGACGGCATCTGGTACCAGACGCCGTTGAGTGGCGCGGTCGGCGGCAAGCACGTGGCGGCGGTGGAACTCCTCATCAAAGCCGGCGCGAAGGACGTGGACGCGGCGCTGTTCACGGCGGCGAGCCAGGGCAACGAGGCGCTGGCCAAAGTGATCCTCGACCACGGCAAGGTGAGCCGGGATGCCCTGGACGCCGCGCTCGAGGCAGCGGCCACGGCGAAAAAGGAAAACCTGGAGCAAGCCCTGAAGAAGGCAGGCGCCAAGCCCCTCCCGGCCGCGTCGGCGGAGGACCGCGCGGCGTGGGAGAAACTCGCCGGCACGTACGAGAGCGACGGCGGTGCCAAGATGGTCCTCACGCTCAAGGAGGCCGGGCTGGTGTACGGGGGCCGTTGGCTGAAGCCGGCCGGGCCCGACACCTTTGTGCCGCTGGGCTCGGAAGGGGTGCGCCTGCGCGTCGAGCGCCGCGGCGGGGAGGTGGCCCGCATCACGATGACGCGGTTCACGGCCGAGTACGGCTTCTATCGCTTCCGCAAGCCCGTCGAGGGGCCGGCGGTGCCGCCGGAAGTCGTCGGCGAAGCCGGGGGTCCGCCGCTCAACTGGCCGTCATTTCGCGGGCCGGACGGCACGGGCGTGGCCGACGGCCAGCGGCCGCCCGTCACCTGGGATGTCAAAGAGGGGAAGAACGTCCGCTGGAAAACGCCGATCCCCGGGTTGGGCCACTCCTGCCCCGTCGTCTGGGGGAACCGCGTGTTCGTCACCACGGCCGTCGGCGGCGACCCGGACCCGAAAATCCGCGTCGGCAATTATGGCGACGTCGCCTCCGTCAACGACAAGTCGAAACACGCCTGGCAAGTGCTTTGCCTGGACCGCGACACCGGCGCGATCTTGTGGACGCGCACGGCCCACGAAGGCGTGCCGAAGATCAAGCGGCACCTGAAGGGCAGCCAGGCCAACTGCACCCCGGCGACCGACGGCACCCACGTCGTCGCCTGCTTCGGTTCGGAGGGGCTGTACTGCTACGACTTCGCGGGCAAACTCCTGTGGAAGCGCGATCTCAGCACGCTCGACTCGAGCTTCGCCATCGACCAGGAATACGAATGGGGCTTTGGAAACTCCCCCCTGATCCACGACGGACGGGCGATCCTCCAGTGCGACCTGAGCCGGGACTCGTTCCTCGCGGCGTTCGACGTGGAGAACGGCGACAAGGTCTGGTCCACGCCGCGCGACGAGATCCCGTCGTGGAGTTCGCCGGTGATCTGGCGCAACGCCCGGCGCGTCGAGCTCGTCACGAACGCCGCCCAGTACGCCCGCGGCTACGACCCGAAGACGGGCGCGGAGTTGTGGCGGCTGGCGAAGAAGTCGGAAGTGACCGTGCCGACCCCGGTCTGCGGCAAGGACCTCCTGTTCATCACCAGCGGCAACCGGCCCATCCAACCGATCTTCGCCATCAGGCCGGGGGCCAGCGGCGACATCTCCCTGGGCGAGGGTCAGGAGACCAACACCCACATCGCCTGGAGCAAGATGCGCGGCGGGCCGTACATGCCCACCCCCCTTCTCTACGGGCCGCACTTCTACACCTGCTCCAACTCGGGGATCCTCGCGTGCTACGAGGCGGCGACGGGCAAGGAGGTCTACAAGGAGCGCATTAGCGGCGGCGGCGACAGCTACACGGCCTCGCCGGTTGCGGCGGACGGGCGCCTCTACTTCGCTTCCGAGCAGGGGCAAGTCCGGGTCGTGAAGGCCGGTCCGGTGTTCGCATTGCTGGCGGTAAACGCGTTGGACGACTACGTCATGGCCACACCGGCCATCTCGAACGGGTCTCTTTTCGTGCGGAGCCAACACTTCCTCCTGGCGCTCGGAAGGAAGGCGGAGGGAAAGACGAAGTGACGCCGCCCGCGAACCGGGCGCTTCACGGCTAGCCTTCACGGGGCCGCGACCGTTCGGCTCGATTGCAAGCACTCCCGCACGGCAGCCCGCGCCCTTATCCTGCGCGCGTCGGTCCGACACACCCGACGCGCGTTTTTGAACGAAATCGCAACCGGTGCTCATACCCTCAAAGCCCCGACTCGGACCGAGCGCTCCTGCCTCTGGGTCAGGAGCGCTCAGCGGACTGGCACCCAGATCATTGCAGCCAACAGAATGGCACAGGTACCGGGTAAGGCGCCCGGTACTCTCACCTTCAGGCTAGAACAGCCGTACACCGCCGCCTTGCTTGCTCATCTGATTCCATAAGTTATTTGTTGCAAATTACTTACACGCCAGAAATCGAGTTGAACACCACCCCCTCGACAGTCCGGTACTCTCTGTCTTCAGGCACATTTCAGTCATGTTGATCTCACGCTTCAATTCCTGATTTTTCATGGACTTGCGTCGATAGTGGCCTATAATACACTAGGACCGCGTTGGGCTCGCGTGGATCAATGCTGTTACCAAATTGTTACCAAACAGCCGGAAGGCTGGGGTGAGACATGGCCGCTCTGCAGAACCGCAAGGGTAGCTGGCGGGTGATCTTCTGGTACGAGGGGCAGCAGCACGCATTCACCATTGGCGAGGTGAGTGCGGCGGACGCAGCGGTCCACAAGGCTTCGACGGAGGAACTGCTGCGGTTACTGAAGCGCAACCTGATCGACGTGCCCTCCGGCTGCTCTATCGAGGATTTCTTGTTCCACCGCGGCAAGCCGCCCGAGCACGTCGCGACCGACGCCGCCGGGCGGAAGGAACTGACGCTTGCCGACCTGCGGGACGCCTACTTCCGTTCGCAGGAGAAGAAGCTGGAGCAGACGACCCTCGACGGCATCCGGCTGCACTTCGACCATCTGGCTCGAATCCTCGGAGCGAAGGTGCTGATCCCACCCACGCAGAGGTCCGACCTCCAACGGTATGTGGACAAACGGTCGGAGGAATGGATCGACCCCAACGTCTACCGCAAGGCACGGCGCGCGAAGCGGGCGACCGCCCGGCCGAAACGGCACTACAAGAATCCCCGGCCGCCCAAGGTCGAGGAACCCGACAAGCCGAAGCGCCACCCTTCCGCCGCCACGATCAAGAAGGAGGTCATCAGCATGCGTACCGCCTGGAACTGGGCACGCCGCCACCTCGGCCTGGCCGAGGAGTTCCCCGGCACGGGCCTCGACTACGCCAAAATCGCCGAGAGCCTGCCGTTCATGACGTGGGAGGAGGCCGACCGCCGCATCGCCGCCGGCGACGACCCCGAACAGGTGTGGGACTGCCTTTACCTCCGGCCCGGCGAGATCGCTGAACTGCTGGAATGGGTGAAGGCCCGGCCCATCAGCCCGTGGGTGTACCCGATCTTCTGCTTCGCGGCCCACACCGGGGCAAGGCGGTCGGAGATTGTCCGCGCCTTACCCTCCGACGTCGACCTCGCCAACGGCGTCGTCACCATTCGGGAGAAGAAGAGGGACAAGCGCAAGACGACCACCCGTCGGGTGCCCCTGACGCCTTTCTTGAAGGAGGTTCTGACCGACTGGCTGAGCAGGAGGGGAAAGGGCAAGACGCTGTTCTGCAAAGACGACGGCAAGGAGATCACGCCCCGCGAGGCTATGAACTATTTTGATCGGGCGTTACGCGTCGGCAGGTGGAACGTGTTGCGAGGACTGCACGTGTTCCGGCATTCCTTCATCTCGGCAATGGCCAGCAAGGGGATCGACCAGCGGATCATCGGCAGTTTCGTCGGACACTGCACCGAGGAGCAGCGGAGGAGGTACGCCCATCTGTACCCCGACGTGCAGCAGGAGGCGATGCGGGAGGTGTTTGGCTGAGTGGGGCCGAATTGACGCCGTAGGACGGCAGCGCTCTCATTCTCCCTCGGACGGCTGGCTCTCCAGCAGTCGCCGTCCCCTCGCCGTCAGCTGCCTCTTCTGGTTTTTACTCCGCGGCTTATGTGGGATCGTCAGGGAGACGAGCCCTAGCCGGTCCAGCCGGTCCAGGGCCTTCTTCAGGTGCCCGCCGCGGCTCTTGTAGCCCAGTTCCCCGGCGATGTCCGGGACACTCCTTGCCCCGCCCTGCAGCATCACGATGATGCGCCGCTCCGTCTCGTTGAGTTCTCCTGGCGCCCCGTCATGGGCCTCATCATGGGCCTCGTCATGGGCCTTGGCGAACGCCGGGTGAATAAGCAACTCGGCGCCGAAGAACGTCCGCCCCTCGTCGGTCTCAAACGCGGGCGGAGGAGAGCCGTTCTTGCGCATGGCCTCGCGGATCTTCGGGATGCCCGTGAATCGCCCTTCCGCCAGATCCAGTTCTTTGAGGAACTCGCCGATGCGACGGTTGCGGTAGCGGCGGGACAGGATGCGCTCCCCTTTGAGGGCCTCTGCCCGGATTGAGGGGTCCGGCCCGGGGTAGCTCAGGATCTCGACCGAGTTCGGGTTCACCCGCACCTCGATCGGCTCGCGGACGTCGTAGCCGCGGTGGTACACGGCGTTGACCAGCGCCTCCTCCAGAGCCTCGTAGGGGTAGCTGAAAACGTGCGTCGCCTCGGCGCGGTCCGGCACTTTCGTGATGCGCTCCTTGACGACTTCACTGCGCAAGTGCCGCAGGGCGCCGCGGAGCTGATGATCCAACGGCCCCTTGAAGACGTGCTCCTCGATCCGGTCACCCGCCGCACCCTGCGGGAGGTGGACCACGTCGATCTGCGCGTAGGGGAAGTACTTCTCCGGTGCGTCGTTGAAGAACAGCAGGCCCACGTTGCGCGGCTTCAGGTACTCGTCCCCGCCGGCCGCGATGGCCATCTGCCGGCACAGGTTTGGGAACGGGATCTTGCCTGCCGCCGTGAGGAGGCCGCTTTTGACTTCACGGAGGTAGGAGCGGATCAGCGGCAACCGGAGGTCCTCCAGAACGGCCTCGTGGCAGATACGGTCGTCGAACGGCACCGTTGCGGTCAAGCTCATCAGTTCGCGCAGCTCGCCGTCCTTCGCCACGACCGAGTTCGAGTAGCGGCGGATGTAGTAGGCGTAATCCTTCTCCCTGACGGTGACGTCCTTGGGGACCTTGTACGGCCGGGTTTGCCCGCCCGGGCACCAGAGCACCGGGACGGCCTTCCCCGCGACTTCCTCGACGCCCAAGACGGGAAAGTACGGCGGTTGGATCAGGTTGCTGTACTGGAGCAGTTCCTTCTGAATCTTGTCGAGTTGGCCTTGGGGCACCCCGAGGGGCGGGAGGACCGGCAAGCCATCCGCCTCCCCGACGCCGAGGATGATGTAGCCCCCGCCATAGTTGTGGAAGTCATTGGCGAAGGCGCAGACGGTGCGGAAGATCGCGGGCGGGTTCCAGCCTTCCTTGAACTCCAGGCGGTCGGACTCGACCTTCCGGCCTTCGAGGAGGTCGGCGAGCCGCACGGGCAGGGGGTAAGTCTTCATGGGACGTACCGTAGCGGGGATGGCGGGACAGGTCAAGCGGACGGTCGGGTGTCGTGGATCACGACGCACAGGCGCGGCGCCCCCGCCGTTCACGCATCGCGTCGCAGCTGAGGGGAGGCCCGGGGCGCCAAGGGCAGCAGGCCCTCCCGCTGAAAGCGCAGCAGTTCCGCGTGGCTGATGGCCCACGAGGCATAGGCACCCCGCCCGCTGTCCTTCTTCTCGGCCCTGATACGGCCGTTTCGGCACCATTCGCGGCAGGAGCACGGCGACGGTGGCGTTGGCCAGCATGACGCCGACGAACGTACCCAGCAGGCAGACGGCGAGCGTCAGGGCGAAATGGCAGGAATCACACACGATTTACCTCCTTAGAATTTTCCGGTGCAGGAGGACGGTTACGTCCTGTCCGAAAAGTTCTTCACGTACCTCTCAATGACGCGGCGGGCGTATTCCTTGGCCTTCTCTCGGTCCGTTTCCGGGAACTCTTGCACGCACTCGTGAGCAGTCAGGGCGACTTTTTCCTCGCACCAAACGTCCGGCATCCAGCCGAAGAAGTTCCAGGCGATGATGAAGCCCAGGCTTGTCACGACGGCGCCCACCGCCCCGACGACCAGGCCGACGGAGAAGAGTATGGCGATTTGCGTAAGATTCACAGGCTTGGCATCCTCCCCGAGGGGGTCGTTAGAAAAAGGGCGGGGTGGGCGACCCCGCCTTTGTCACTTCACCCGCTTGTACTTGACCCACTGCCCGAGGAGCTTGAGTTCGAGCGTGTCTCCGGACATCTTGTACTTGAACTCAGTCACATTCCTGCCGTACAGCAGCCCCGGCACGTCCAATTCGATGGCTTCCTTCGACAGGAGGCAGTACTTGCCCTCGGTGGTCCCGAGGATCGTGACCTCCTTGAAAGTCCCATCGTCGTTGAACCGAATGTAGGCGTTGTCGGTCACAGCGTTGTCCCACCGCGCGACGATGTCCTCCTTGTCGCCGGCCCGGACGGTGCTGCCGCCCAGGCCGACGACGACCAGCATCAGGACGCTCGCTCATTTCGCGTTTTGCCGCATGTCACGATCCTCCAGGTTTGAGAAAGGCGGGGCGAAACGCACCCCACCGCACGGAACGCCATCTCGCCGCCTCGGCCCGAGTGACGGCCGCCGCCCGTAAGAGCTAGTCCGGAAAGGCCCTTCTCCCTATAACTGCTGGCACAGGCATCAGTTAAGGAGGATTCCGTCGTGTTCATGATCGGCTATCAGGACTCCGTCAAGGCGTTGTCTTACCGCCGGGATCTCACGCCCCGCCAAGGGGAGATTGTCAAACCTCTCCTCCACAGTTCCGACACCGGACGCCCTCTCGAATGGCCCCGCAAAGATATTCTCGACGGCATCTTCTACAAGATCGCCAACGGCTGCAAGTGGCGCGACC
>JBBROG010000190.1:0-17394 GCA_038229635.1 Gemmatales bacterium | reverse complement strand
GGGGGCCGGGGGGGGGGGGGGGGGGGGGGGGGGGGGGGGGCGGGGGTGGCGTGGCCCCCCCCAGACCCCCCCCCCCGCTGCGGGGGGGGGGGGGGGGGGGGGCGCCCCCCCCCCCCGGGCGAGAGAACCCCTCACCCCCAACCCCTCTCCCCAAAGGGGAGAGGGGCTTTCCAACTCACCACTTGTTCACGAAGAACTGCTGCACCTTCCCGTCCGGGCTGCGGTACATCAACCCCTTCAGCGTCGCCCCTTTGAAGGTGAGGCGCGTGACCGCCACCTCCATGCCGCCGCGCTCCGCCCGCGCCATCAGTTCGACGTCCGTCGGCTCGCCCAGGGGCTTCAGCCGCGCCGCCGCGCCCTTCAGCTTCTCCTCGTTGAGCCAGTGGCTGTACTCCTCGCCGAGTTGGCCGCGCTCGACCTTGCCTTCCTGGAGTTGGCGCAACAGGTCGCGGGCGGCGTCGCGCGCCGACGCCCCTTTGACGGACGGCGCGCTCACCTCCGGCCCGTCGCCCGGCTTCAGCAGCAGTGCCGTCAGCGCCTCCGGGATCGACGAGTCGCCGACGTGGTCGCCGTTGGTCAGCACGACGACCGCCGACTTGGTGCGCGGCAGCAGTACGTTCGTCGCCAGGAAGCCGCTCACCGCGCCGCCATGGCGCAGCACCTTCTCGTTGGCCCGCAGCGAGACGTCCAGCCCGCAGCCGTAGCCCTTCAGCTTGCCGTCGGCCAGCTCGCGCGGCTCCGTCATGAGCTTCCACGACGCGGGCGTGAGCAATTTCCCCTCCATCAAGGCGATGTCCCACTTCGCCAGGTCCGGCGCCGTCGACCACAGTCCGCCCGCCGCGACGAGCCAGCCGTCCGCCTCGGGCACGGCCGGCTCCGGCTCGCCGAGCGCGAACGACGTATAGCCGCGCGCCGCCCGGCCACCCAGCTTCGCCGGCTCGAAGGTGCTGTCCTCCATCCCCAGGGGCTTCAAGATACGGCGGCCGACGAACGACGCGAACGACTCGCCGCTCGCCTTCTCGACGACGCGGCCGAGGATCATGTAGCCGGTGTTGCTGTACGACCAGCGCGTGCCGGGCTCGAAGTCGAGTTTGCCCGTCGCGTACTCCTCGATGAGGCGGTCGACGGCGGTCGCTTTCTCCAGGCGGCGGTCGACGAAGTCGAGCGGGTAGTAGTCGGGGTAGCCGGAGGCGTGCGTCATCAGGTCGTAGAGCGAAATGTCGGCGGCGCGCGTCAGGTTCGGGTAATACTTGGCCACCTTGTCGCGGACCGACAGCTTGCCCTCCTCGGCGAGGAGGAGGACGCAGGCGCAGGTGAACTGCTTCGTCACGGAGCCGACGGCGTAGGCGGTGCGGCCGTCGGCCGGCGCCTGGGGCTCCAGCGACTTCTTGCCGTAGCCCTGGGCGAAGACGAGCTTGCCGTCGCGGACGACGGCGACCGACAGGCCGACGAAGCCCTTGTCCTTGACCGTGGCCGCGACGAAAGCGCCGACGGCGTCGGGGTCGAAGGACGTCGGCGGCCTCGCCTGCGGTTTCGCGTCCGCCGCGCACGGCGACGCGGCGGCCAGCAACGTGAAGAGGATTAGCACACGCGCGCGGTGAGTCACGAGGAGTCTCCGAAGAGGGACCGGGGTTCGGCGCCCTCATCGTGACGGCCTTCCTCGGCTCTGTCCAGCGCTTTTCCCGACGATTCCGGCCCGCCGGACACTCGCGCCAGGGCGCGGGCGGCGGCGGCGCGCGCCTCCGGGAACGGCGCGAGCGCCTCCAGCAGCGCGGCGAGCGCCGCGGCGGAGTCCTCGGCGCCCTTGGCGCGGGCCGCGCGCGGCCTGGCGGGGCCGGCCCAGCCGGGGAGACCGGCGCGCTCGCGCCCCGGCCCGTGCTTGAGCCAGTTGAGCGGTCCGTTTTGGCGAATCGCCATCTCGGCGGCGGCGCGGCACTGGGCGGCGGCCTCGCGGACGGCGGCGGCGAAGGCGCGGTAGGCCCCGCGCGCGCCGCGCTTCCGCCCGCGCCGCAGCCAGGCGACGAAGACCCGGCGCGGCACGCCGGACGCCTCCGCCGCGACGTGCGGGTAGGCCCCGTGGCGGATCAGCGCGGCGATCCGCGCGGTCATCATCACGGTTGGTTTCATGAGTCGGCTCCCTCGCTTGCGGCCCTGGATCACCTTCCGTATAGCGCCCGCGCCTGAGCCGCGGGCAGCGCCGGCCCGACGTACTCGAACCCGGCGGTCAGGCGCGTGACCGCGTGGCGCAGCCGCCCCTCGTGGGAGCGCCCGAAGCCCGGCGCGCGCGTCATGAGCCAGTTGGGCGACCGCTGACGGCCGCGGATCAGCGCCGGGTGCGTCGTCGTCGACACCGCCCCCCAGCCGAGGCCCTTCCACAGCGACGCGACGAAGTCGCTCAGCGCGTTGCCGGCGCCGACGCCCTGGTAGTCGGGCAGCACGACCGTGCGGTGTTCGCGGCGCCGCCTCGGCCCGCGGCCGACGAACGGCAGCCACGCCGAGAACGCCGCCGGGCGGCCGCGCGTCACGGCGAGAAAGCAGACCGCACTCCTCGCCAGGGCGTGGCTCAGGTAATGATGCGCGCGGAACAGGTCCCACGCCTCCACCTTGCAGCGGAAGACGTCGAGCGCCAGAGCCGGGCGGGGTTGAAGACACCTCCAGGCGAAGGCGCCCTCGGCGGGCCGGTAGACCCAGTCGGGTTGCAGCCAGTCGAAGACGTCCTCATGACACGTCACGGCGACGAAGCGCTGGCCGCGCCCGCGCACCGCCTTCGCCACCGCCGCGCTGCCGACCCGGGCCGCGGTACGGTCCACGACGGAGGTGAACTCGTCGCAGACGACGAGCGGCAGGTTTTCGGCCTCGGCCTCGGCGAGCAGCCGCGCCAGCGCCACGCGGAACTGCTGCCCGGTGCTGAGGACGTGGTACGGCCGCAGCCACGCCGGTGGGCTGGAGAAGCCGACCGCGTTTAACAGGGCGGTGATCTCCTTGATACCCTGGCTCGCCGGGAAGGCGTCGAGGACGGAGCGGTCCTCGGGCCAGGCGAGCGCCGCGGCGCGGCGGACCTCGTCGGGCCACAGGCGCCGCGCGACCGTCGACTTGCCGCAGCCACTCGGGCCGACGACGAGGCCGACGTTCCAGGGCTTTTCGTCCAGGGGCAGGTCGACGGTCCAGGTGACGCGGCTGACGGCGTCGGCGGGCAGGTCGAACATGCCGCGCGCCTGGGCGACGCGCGGCGTGTCGGCGACGCGCGATTCGACGGTGATCGTGATGGGGTCGGGCATGGGTAAGTTTCCCTATTTCTCAGGCGATTTTCGCACTGCACGTCAACCCTTCTTCCTGAAAGCGCGCCAGCAGCCGGACCTGTTCCGCCTCGTCGCGGCACTCGACCAGCACGTAGAACGCTTCCGTCAGCGGCGGCTCCGCTTTCCGCAAGCCCTCGCCCGCCGCCTGCCCCGGCGCGTCGCGCGCCAGGGCCTCGCTCGCGTCGAGGGCGGCCCACAGGTCGGCGACGGCGCGCGAATCCTGCTCCACGACGGAGCGCAATTCGGCGAGGACGTCCCCTTCGTAATCGGCCAGCCGAGCCAGCGGGTCGAGGCTCAGCAGCAGCGCCTTCGCCTCCGCGTCGTCCACGTCGAGCACCTCGACGTGCACGACGGCGTCGCCCAGCTCGTCGCGGCGCAGGTGGCCGTCAATAAGCGTCAACGGCGGGTCGTCTTGTCCCCTATCGGCGTCGGCGACGTGGGCGAGGACGCTGCGCGCCAGGCCGATCTCGTCGAGCAGGCCGCGCAGGATGTAGCGCTGCGCGTCGCCGTGGAGGCGCGGGTTGAGCGGGTGCGGCCGCAATTCGCTCGCCTTCACCCGGCGGTGGGCGATGATGCGGCGGCGGATGGCGTCGGCGTTGGCTGCGGTCATGACGAACTCCTGGATGTTGCGATTAGTTAACAGATGAGCTTCCCACGTTGCGATTTCGACGCGCGCTTACGCGCGGAAGCCGCGCTCGCGCTATGCGCCGCGTTGAAACCACAAGTCGTTATTTGAAAAGGACTTGTCGTAATAACGGGGCACGATGCGCGCGAAAGCGTTTGCCGGCGGCACTCCATGTGCTGGTGATAGGGAGCTTAACGGTTGTAGAACGTCGCGCTCGGCCTCGTCGCGCATCGCCTGCCCGCCGCGTCAGGAGTTTCGGCGCCCCACGATGCCGTCTCTCTTCGGAGCCACCATGAATACCGGAACACGTCGCTTGATGCTGGGCCTCGCGGCCTTGTTCGTCCTCAGCGCCTCGTCGGCCCGCGCCGGCCTGATCGTCACCGCCAAGAACGGGACCGGCGCCGTCGGTTCGACCGGCAACGCCTTCGACGTCATCCTGACGAACACCGGCCCGTCGGCGGTGTCGCTCGGCGGCTTCTCGTTCGGCCTGACCACGGCGAACAGCAACATCACCTTCACGCAGGCGAACGTCAGCACGACGACGCCGTACATCTTCCCCGGCGCCAACTCGCTGTTCGGGCCGGTCATCAGCACCACGCCGCCGCCGGCCGGGCAGACGGTCATCGCCTCCGACCTGGGCATCTCGGGGGTCAGCCTCGGGGTGGGCAACAGCGTCGGCCTGGGCCACGTGCTGTTCGACGTCAGCGCGGGGGCCGCCAACGGGACGTTCCCCGTCACGCTGACGCCGTTCCCGACGACGAGCCTGTCGGACCCGAACGGCAACGACGTCCCGGTCACGTCGCTGGTCAACGGCAGCATCACGATCACCGGCGGCACGAATGGCGGCGGCGGCACCGGCGTGCCCGAGCCGTCGACGCTCCTGATGCTCACCCTGTCGGGACCCGTCGTGTGGCTGGCGCGGCGCCGCCGCCGCGCGACCGCCTGAATCACACATTGTTCGTCGGCCACGTCGGCAATTTACGGTCCAGGAACACGCGCTTGTGGTCCTGGGCCGTTCCCCGTCCTACCCTTTCCACGAACAGCACCTGAAACGGCGTCCCGCTCTGGTCCGGGACGTAGACGCTGTCGCCGGCCGTCGCGTTCCAGTTGCCCTGGTCGTAGCCGTCGCGCACGTCCGCCGACACGTCCACCAACATAAGGTGCGTCCAGGTCCACGCCTCGCTCGCCATCGCCCCGACCGGTGTCGAATGCCCCTGGGCGAACACGGGACTCAGGCAGCAGGCGACGCCGCCGACGGCCGGGGCCTAGGGCGGCGCCCCGCCGGCGCGGTAGACGTCGCAGGTCGTGTTAGCGGGCAGCGGCAGGCTCATGGGATGTCTCCGATCGCGTGACGGCGGTACGGGTTGAGCAGGGCGCGGACGTTGGCGGGGACTTCGCGGTCGTGCGTCGCGAAGACCTGGAAGCCGGCGCCGGGGATCTGCTGGCGCGCGAGCGCCGGGTCGCGCTTCGCCTGCCACCACAGCGCCGCCGCCCACTCGGCGCACGCCTCCTGCACCGCCTCGGGGACGCTGTCGTAGCCAGCGGTGTAGACGACGCGAAACAGCTCGCGGCCGCGCGGCCAGCACGGCCGGTCGAACGGCTGCTCCCACGGGAATAGCGGCAGCCAGCCGGCGGCGCCGTACACCAGGAGGCCGCGCTCCGCCCGCACGCCGTAGCCCGACAGCTCCTCGACGTGCTGCATGATCGCCGCCGCGCGGCCGGCGCAGGCGAGAGCACCCTGGATCGGCCGCAGGTCGGCGCTCGGCCACGAGCCGTAGCCGCCCACGACGGTGCCGGACCAGCCGTTGCCGAGAGCGGCGAGCGCCGCCGCCGCCTGGCTCAGCGTCGGGTACGCCGCCCAGGTGACGGACGTGTCGACGGTGACGACGCCCGAGGCGGTCCGCGTCAGCGTCAGGCCGTCCTTCGTCACCTGCACGGCGGCGCGCTGATTCGTCGTCGTCGCGGTGTTGGTGACACTGAGGACCGCGGAAGGCGCCGTGGCGACGCGCTCGACGGCGAGGACGGGGTACTGCCGCAGCGGCAACTCCGGCGTGCCGCTGCCGTCGTACAGTTCGTCGTAGGACGCGGCGACGAAATCGCGGCGGCACCAGCGCCGCACCGCGTCGGAGGCGGCGGCGACGAAGTAGTCGATCTGACGCAGCTCCGCGGCGGAGAACGTCGCCTGGCCGACGTTCTGCTGGGCGCGCTCGCGCGTGACGAGGTTCTGTGACATGGCGATGTCACCTCCGGTTCGTGATGAGCAGCAGCCGCACGATGGCCGTGATGCCGACGACGAAGAACACGAAAAACAGCCCCTCCTCGGCCGCGCGGAGAAGGTCCGTCAGCAGGCCGTGCCACGGCGGCGGCGTCTGCGGGAAGAGGCGGTAGAGCAAGTCGATCATGTTACGGCGTGACCTCCTGTTCGAGGACGAGTTCGCCCCGCGCCAGAACGACGTTGCTTCCGGAGTCGGTGCGTTTCAAATCCCAAATGTAACCTTCGCCGGCGGCCAGCGCCGAGGTTAGCGTCAGCGACGACGTGTCGGCCTTGCCGAGCGCGACGGCGACGACGCCGCGGCCCGTGTCGAGGAGCGTGACGCCGCTGCTGACGGACTTCGAGACGGCCGTCGTGCCGCCGAGCTTCGTCTTGACCGTGAAGCCGACCGACCAGCCGCTCAGCGAGCGCGGCCGGTCCATCGTGAAGCGCAGCGTCAGGTCCTGGGCGCGGATCAGGCGGAGGAGCTGTTCGGGCGGCATGTCGTTGACTCCCATCGTGAGGGCGAGGACGTCGTTTGCGGAACAGGCGAAGGACATGGCCGCCTCGTAGGTGCAGGAGAGCGGGACCGTCGCCGCCAAGCCGCAGACGAGGCTCGGCGAAGCCTCGAACGTGCAGGCCAGGCGGAGGACGACGTTCGGCGGCGGCGGGGCGGCGCCGGCCTTGGGCCAGTAGCGCGGCGCGAAGTAGGCGCCGGGCCAGTAACGGGTCGGGAACATGGCTCAACTCGCGTCGAGGCCGACCGCGCCGCGGTTGCCCGAGGCGTCGACGGTCGCGGTAATGCGGTCCTTGGTGTCGGTGACGTTGCGGATGGTGATCGTCGCCGTCGCCGCGCCCGAGAGCTTCCCAGCCAGCGCGGCGAGGATCAGGCGCAGCGCCTTGCGCGGCGTGTAGCCGGTTTCGACGGCGTCGGCGCGGTCGAGCAGCGCGTCGGCGATTTCCTGGGTCGCGCTCGCGGCGAGGGCGTTGGCGTCCACGGCGTCGGCCGCGAACTTGGCGGCGGTGACGGCGCCGGCGTTCAGAGTTCCGACCGGGACGAGAGCGGAGCCGTCCCAGTCGTAGGTGCCGGCGCCGACGACGGCGTCGGACTCGGCGGGCGTCCCGCCGGCGCGCTCGCGGGCGACGACGTGATACAGCCCGGCGGGCACGGCCGGCAGGGCGCCCATGTACAGCTGACTCGCCGTCCCCTGCTCGGTCATCGTCAGGGCGTAGTTGGCGACGTTCGCCGTGGCCCAGACCTCGAAGGCGGCGAGCGCCGTGTTCCAGGCGCGGCCCGTGGCGTCGAGGAGTTGGGCATAAACGACTTTGCCGGTCGTGTACGCGGCTTTGATTTCCCTAGCCATCGGCCTCCCCCGCGTTGATCTTGGCCAGCCGCGCCGCCTCGGCGTCGGCCTTGGTGACCGGCGGCAGGTTGTGGAACGCCCGCAGTTGATTGACCGCGTCGAGCAGCGCCCAGAACGCGGCGCGGACGCCGATGCCGATGTCGTCGCCGCGGGTGCCGCGCTGCCGGGCTTGTTCGCGCGCCTTGGCGAGCTGGTACTGGTCCTCGGCCGACTGCGTCCACGGCCAGCCGGCGACGAGAACCAGGGCGGCGCCCATTTGGGCCTGCGTCGCCAGCGGCCCGTGCGTCACCGTCGTCCCGCGCGCCGGGACGTAATCGACCCGCGCGACGGCGTAGTTGCCGGCGAGAAGGGTTTCGGCCAGGGCGACAAAGCGGCGTTCGTCGAGCGTCATCATGGCATAAGTCTCACATAGCCGAGGTTAGTGCGGCCGTTGACGTCGCCGGCGACGAGCGACGTCACCCACGTCGTGCCGGTGCCGTCGCGCTTCGCGTACAGCTTGATCGTCTTCGCCGCGGCCACGGTCACAAGGACGGCGAAGCCGCTGGTGTTCGCCAGCAGCGTGCCGAGTTGGTCCGTGTAGAACACGAAGCGCTCGGAGTTGGCGACGTCGGCCCCGTCGGTCGCGTTGTACAGCTTGGAACAGAGGAAGCCGTCGCCGGCGCTGATCTTGAGCCCGCCGCGTACGCCGCCGAAGATCAAGTACGTCCCCGATCCTGGAAGCGTGACGGAGAGGCCGGTGTCCTGGTAGGTGCCGTTGGCGGCGCTGAGGGTGAAGTTACTCCCCAGGACGCTCTCGCCGGACGGGTTGCGCGGGACGGGGACGAGCATGGCGGAACCTCCTCGTCTTTCTCCCCTCTCCCCTTCGAGGAGAGGGGAGGAAGGTAATCTCACGTCACGATCTGGACGCAGGCGGCGAGCTTGTCGTCGCTCGCCGGCCCGAACTTCGGCGACATTCCGAGCAGGACGGCCGCGACCTGGTTCGTGGTGCCGTTGCCCACGGTGACGACGCCGCGCAGGTAGCGCTTGGTCATCCGCTCGGCCTTGAGGTTGATGACGACGACCTTGTTCGCCTGGGCGCCGAGCTGGGCGATCGCCTTGCCGGAGACGTCGGAGTTGCCGGAGGCGAAGGCCGCGTCGTTCGACTCCTGCAGCTTGGCGTCCACCGTGCTGTCGGAGGCGCCGGTCTGCACGACGAGCATCGCCTCGGCGAACTTGCTCATGTCGACGATGTCGGTGTTCTGCGTCGAGTTGTTGCCGTTCTTCGGGTCGACCTTGGCGACCACGGCGGCGTTCTCGGAAGGCTGGCCCTTCATAACGGGGGTCTCCTTTGGATTAAGAGGGGCCGCTCGCGGCTTCGCGCGTGCGAAGCCGCGAGCGGCGGCGGTCACGGCGCCAGCCCGACGAACGGGCTGAGCGTCGACGTGGCGTCGGCGAGCGTCACCTTGTCGCGCAGCCACGGCTGGCCGCCGACGCGGCTGACGAAGCGCCACACCGACTGGTTGGTGGTGAAGTAGGCGTGTTCGCTGTAGGCGATCTCGACCTGGCGGCGGTCGCCGATCAGGTACTGGCTGAAGTCGCACAGCGTCACGTCGTTGGCGCTGCCCAGCGCCGGCACCTTCTCGCTGACGCGGACGTCGTAATTGAGGATCTTCATACTCGGCTTGCCCGAGATGTCGTTCCCCAAAAAGAGCAGGTTCAGGCCGCCGGTCATCTGGATGAACTGCGCCAGTACCGTCGGGTGGACGACCCAGCAGCGGCTCTTGTCGTCGCCGCCGGGGAGCAGCCGGGCGTACATGTTGGCGATGTCGGCGAGCTTCACCTGGTTGGCGGTGTTGCGGGCGACGGAGATCAGGCCGCCCCAGCTCTGCACGCCGAGCGGCTTGGCGGCGCCGTTGCCGCGCAGGAAGGCGTAGTCCTCGTACCAGGAGATGGCGCGGCTGAAGAGTCGCATGAGGAACTCTTCCAGCGCCACGGCGCCGTCGGCCAGCAGCGTGTTCGACACCTTACTGAATCCGCTCAGTTCGTAGTTGACCAGCTCGACCTGCTTCAGGTTCGGCTCGGCCTCGTTGAGCGTCGTCGCCTCCTCGGTCCAGCGGACCACGAGCCCGCCGAGGAAGGCGGTGTCGCCGGCCGCCTGGACGGTGGTCATGTCGAGCGCCGGCACCTGGCAGGAGCGGCTCGCCATCGGCACCACGGTCGCCCGCGGCCGCACGACGCTCATCTCGGTGACGAGCTGCATGAGCCGGTCGTGGAACTCGACCGGCACCATGTAGCCGCCCGACAGGCCGGTCTGCGACGACAGCGCCGCCTTGCGCTCGGCGTCGCCGTCCCAGGCGACGTAGCGGCTGCCCATCGCCTCCAGCGCCTTGACGTCGCGGTCGCGGACGGCGAGGAGGAAGCCCCCGAAAGTCGGCTTTTCCGGGTCGCCGTCGCCGCCGGCGAACAGCAGCCGGCGCTGCGTCTTCAGCGACTTCGTCCGCGCGTCGGCGAAGCCTTTCAGGGCGTTCTCGACGGAGGCTTGCAGCGTCTCGTTCATGCGGCCCATCGCCTCGCCGAGCGCGTCGGCGACGATCGCCCGCGTCGGGTCGTCGTCGCACGCCTTGGCGGCGCCGGCCGCGACCAGCGCCCGGCCGTCCTTGTCGTCGACGTCGACGCGCTGCCCGGTCTTTTGGCCGAGGACGTCTTTCAGTAATTCGATCCACATGGGTTGATGTCTCCGTAGTTGAAGGAAAAGAGCGGTCGGGTACGTCCGCCTCCGGGATCTGTCGGCCGGCCGTTCCGACGTCGGCCTTGGGCCTTTCTGATCTCTGGCGGATCGCTCCTCGATCGTGAGTCGATCCTATACGCGACCTGTCATTCGGTCGTAGACGTCTTCGACGGCCCGCCGCGCCAGGGCGTCGGGGTCGAAGGCGCGGAGTCGGCGGCGGACGCTGTCGGCGACGGCCTGCTCGGTGCGGAAGCCGACCCACGCCGGCGGCGCCGGCAGGTCGACGCCGAGGGCTTTCAGGTCGTCGGGCGTGACGAGGCCCTTGGACACGCTTTCGACCAGGCACTCGGGATTGACCGGCAGCCAGTGGCAGGCGTACTCCAGCAGCAGCCACTTGCGGACGACGCGGACGACGTCCGCCCATTCGGGATGTCGTTTGACTTCGTCGGCGGTCGGCGCCGACGCCTCCAGCGAGAGGAAGCCGATCGACTTGGCGCCCATGAGGCCCGCTTTGACCAGTGCGAAGGCGCGGTCGGGGAGCCACTCGGGGTCGGCCCAGGCGTCGGGGCGCGCCGGGTAGACGGTCTTCGCCTTGACGCCGCGCGTGGCGCCGTCGCGCACCTTGCGCCGCCACAGGGAGCGGCCGACGGGCGGCCGGGCGTAGTCGTGGGCGAGGGTGACGATGGGATTCGCCCGGAATTGGCCGTCGTCCATGCCGGCGGAGAGGACGACGTCGCGCTGGCGGTCGACCGCCTCGGTGGTGATCCAGCTGACGTCGGCGCGCTCGCCGGGGCTGAGCTCGGTGGTCGCCTTGTCGACGGCGGCGCGGCGGTAGTCGACTTCGGGGAGCGCGTGCAGGAGTTGGTCGAGGGCGCGGGCGTCGGCGTCGCGCATCGGGAAGCCGAGCGGGCCTTCGGCGTCGCCGTACTGCTTGAGGAAATCGGGCATGAGGGGTCTCCTGGAAGGTTATTTCTTGGTTCGCCACGGCGGCGCGTCGCCCCACGGCACCGGCGGCAGGCCGATCTCGGCGCGCACCTCGTTGACCGTGCGGATGCCGGCCGCGACGTGGGCGGTCTGCTGCTTGAGCAGGCGGTCCTTGTCGGCGGGGCGCGGGTCGTCGCTGGCGAGGAACAGGCGCCCCGACGGGTCGAACAAGGGGATAAGGCGCTCGTTCAGCTTCTCGTCGCGGCGGATGAGGCGCGGCCGCACGGTCAACGAACTGTGCAGCGCCTCGGCGGCTTGCAGGTTGGCCAGGTTCGTCTCGCGGAACAGGTACGGCGCCGGCACCCCGAAGGCGTTGGCGATCACCTCGCGGCTGGCGCCGGCCTCGGCCAAAGCACTCAGGTCGCCCAGCGCCTGCGACAGCACCGTCACTTGCAGCTTCGACTCGGAGATCAGCGCCCGCCCCTGACCGCCGCGCTCGAACATCTGGCCCCACAGAGCCGCCAGCCGCGCCGCCTCCTCGACGCCCATCGAGTCGTTCGCGGGGCTGATGACGACGCCGGGCAGGGCGAAGTTGCCGAGCTTCGCCCTCTTGAGGGCCAGATACTCCGAATCGAGCAGGACGTGCTCCCAGCAGGAGCGCAGCGGCGACACGCCGGGGCCGTAGGGGTCGCGCGGGTCGGGGTACTTGAAGTGAATGACTTCTTGGGGGGCGTAACGCCTCACCTCGGAGCCGACGCGGTACTCGTAGCCGTCGACGGCGTCGGGCGAGTTGACGCCCCGCAGGGGGCGGACGCAGGCGGCGGGCAGCGGCCACAGACGCGCGGGCACGCCGAAGGCGTTGGACTCCAGCAGCCAGTAGGCGCTGCCGCTGACCTCCTGCGAAAGAGTCGTCAATTCCCACAAATCCCAGGCGTTGAGTTCGTCGTTGACGCTCCGGAACAGGGTCAGCAGCGGGTGCTCGGTCACTTCCTCGAGGGCGGCGGCGCCCTTGGTCCGGGCGGCGAGGTGCGGGGCGGCGCGGAGGCGCTCGTCGTCGGCGCGGCCGAGGGCCTTGGTAGGACAGCGCGGCGGCGGCTCATGGCGGCGCGTGCGGACGAAGAGGCGGGGCGGGTGGCTGGCGCAGGCGCCGGCGTTGAGCGACGCGCAGGCGTAGGCCGTGTTCTTCAGCTCGGCGAACAGCTCGCGCGGCGTCGGCGGCCGCAGCAGGCGGTAGCGGTCGACGTAGTCGGCGCCGCCGGCGGTCAGGGGCGCCGGCGCCTTGCGGCCGGCCCAGCCGACGAGCGCCGTCAGGGCGCCGGAGAAGGGGTTTTTCATACGAGGGCCGTCTCGAAAGAGGTCGAGGGAGCGTCACGTCACGTCACCGACGCACCGTAACCCGAGCCGGCCGTCGTGAGGAGTCGAGCCGCTGGCGAGGCGGAGGGACGGGCGGTACGATGAACCGCGTTCCCCTGACCGGAGACCCACCCATGACGCGCTACCGCTTCCTCCTCCCCATCCTCGTCGCCCCGGCTCTTGCCGCCCCGGCCGTCGCCGCCGAGGCCGACCCCGCGATCAACGCCCTGCTGGCGCCGATCCGCGACAAGTACAAGCTGCCGGGCCTGGTCGGCGGCGTCGTCCAGGGCGACAAGCTCATGGCCGCTGGCGCCGTCGGAGTGCGCAAGCAAGGCGTCGACGTGGCGATCACCGTCGACGACAAGCTCCATATGGGATCATGTACCAAGGCGATGACGGCGACGCTGCTCGCCACGCTCGTCGAGGAAGGGAAGCTCTCCTGGGACACGACGCTGGCCGGGGCGTTCCCCGACGAGAAGGACGTGCTGCACGCCGACCTGCGCGGCGTGACGCTGCGGCAACTGCTGACGCACCGCTCCGGCCTGCCGGCGAACGTCGACTACGCGGCGCTGACGCCGGGCGCGTCGGGCCTGCTGCAGCGGCGGGCCCTGTTCCGCAAAGTGCTGCGCCAGGCGCCGGAGGTGCCGCCGGGGACGAAGCACCATTACTCGAACGTCGGCTACGCCGTGGCGGGGATGATGGCGGAGTCGGCGACGAAGAAGACGTGGGAGGAGTTGATGCGCGAGCGGCTGTTCAAGCCGCTCGGCCTGACGTCGGCCGGCTTCGGGTCGCCGGGTCCGAAGGGGCGGACGGAGCAGCCCTGGGGCCACCGCGACAAGGACGGCAAGCGGGAGGCGTTGCAGGACGACAACCCGCCGGTGATCGCGCCGGCCGGCGCGGTCCACCTGTCGCTGTCCGACTGGGCGCGCTTCGCCGGCCTGCACATGCGCGGGCCGAAGGGGGAGGAAAAGTTGCTGAAGGCCGAGACGTTCCGCCGCCTGCACACGCCGCCGGAGGGGGAGGACTACGCCTGCGGCTGGCTGCGGGTGCCGCAGCCGTGGGCGCGGGGGAAGGCGCTGACGCACGCGGGGAGCAACACGATGTGGGTCGCGAACGTGTGGGCGGCGCCGGAGCGAGACGTGGCGTTCCTGGTGGTGACGAACGCCGGCGGCGACGCGGCGACGAAGGCGATCGAGGACGCCGTCGCCGCGCTGGTCGGCCACTGGCTGAAGAAAGCCGGGGAGTGAGCCCCGTCACGCGGCGGGCGACGACCGGCCGGCCTTGGTCCCGCCCGGAGTGCCGTTGGCGTGCCCCGGCTCGGAGGCTTCGGCCGACGCCTCGTCCTCGCCGAGGCCCATCAGCACCTCGCCGCGCTCGTTGATGGTGCCCATTTCGATGAGGTGCCGGAGTTGTACCTCGACGGGCAACTTGGCGTACTCCTCGATGGCCTTGCGCATGCTTTCGATGAACTGGTTCTCGGTCACGTCAACCTCCTGGAAGGGTTCACCATCAGGATCGGACTCCGGATACACGTTTTGTCGCGGACGGCGATTTGAACGTGGGTCTGTGAGCGAATCATCCCGCCCTCGAAAACGGGCTCTCCCTCTTCAAACGGACAACGGACCGTCTGAACGGGGCGCGGGGCAGTCAGTTCCCCCGCGGCCGTGGCTCGGTCGATGATGAGCCGGTCGAGCCTGCGCAGCTTGAGCTGCCTCCCGCCGTTCTTCGGCAGAGCCAGGCCCGCGCTCGCGTACAAATTCACTGTAGCCTCATACGTCTGGCGTAACAAGTCAGTGTAGCGCGTGTCGCCGAGGTCGAGGCAGCGGCCTAAAGCGATCTCGGCGGCGACCACGGCACCCCGGTCGCCGTAGCGCTCGCGAGCCCACTGCCAGGCCCGCGCCGGCGCGTGTTCCCAGAAGTAGACGCCTTCGCCGAGCCAGTCGTAATCGTTGCAACTCGCCTGCCATTGCGCCCGAGTTGCCCGGCCGGCGACGAGATCGCGGGCGAAGTCGCCCGGACAGCCGTGGTAGCCGACCACCACGCGCGGCAACTCGTGGACGGCGGCGAAGCGCGTCCGGCAAAGACGGCAGCGCAGCCGCGCCCGCATCACCCGGCGCAGCAACCGAGCGACGAAGCGATTGAAGGCAGTCCTCGGCGGGTCGGCCCAGGCCCGCTCGTCCCAGAGACACTCGCTGCGGCCGCACGCGGGGCACTCGATCTCGGGGGCGCTAAACAGATCGCGCGACATCGGCGGTCCTCCGCTCGGGACAGGACGGACAGTTTACCCGCCCCGGCGGGGCACGTCGAATCACGCGAGCACCGCGCCGGCCGACGCCTCGCCGCCCAGCCGCGCCAACAACCGCTCGTCGAGGCGGCACACGAGGTAGCGCAGCGCCCCCAGCGCGTGGTTGTGGGCGTCGACCGGATTCTCGCCGTCGGCGCCGCGCTCGTCGGCGCGCGGGTAGCGGTACAGCCGGCTCTCCTCGATCAGCTTCGGGCAGCCCGCGCGCAGCACCTTCAGCCGCCCGGTGCGCACGCGCCGCGTCACCGCCATGACGCCGAGGCGGATCTCGTTAATCCCGCGCTTGACCGTCCAGCCGGCGCGGCCGCACGCCGCGATCTCGGCCGCCCCCGACGGGTCGGCGTACCACTCGACCCGCTCCGTCTTCGGCGAACGGGCGTCGTCCGCTGCCTTCCGCCGCACCGTCGCGACGAGTTGGTCGAGCGTCTGCTGCCTTGCGTAGTGTTCCCAGCCGAGCCACAGGACGTCGTCGCGGTCGAGGATGCCCCACAGCGCCGCGAACGGGTTGTTCCAGCCCCAGTCGAGGCCGCCGACGCCGCGCCCTTGCGGCGCCGGCCAGTCGTCGACCAGGCAGTGGTCGAATTCGGGGTAGACGAGCCCTTCCCGAGCCGTGAAGAGACAGCGGTACTCCTGGTCGACCCACGCCGAGCCCATCGCCCGCTCCTCCTCGGCGACGAAGCCGTCGTCGATGCGCGGACAATCGCGGTGGCTGATGCGGAAGCGCCGCCACGGCCCGCCGCCGTGCCATTCCCTCCAAAAGAAGCCCTGCTGGCCGAACGGCGTCGACAGGCAGACGAGGCGGCCGCGCGAGACGGCGAGCATGGGGCGGACCGAGTTGTACAGCTCGTCGGGCACCTTCGCGGCCTCGTCGATGAGCAGCAGGGCGACGCCGGAGAAGCCGCGCACCGTCGCCTCCTTGCCCGGCAGGCCGACGACGCGGGCGCCGTTGGCCAGTTCGAGGTGTCCCGTCGAGGGCGCGTCGCCGGCGGCGGCGACGGGCCGGCCGAGGGCGTCGTAGGCGTCGCGCACCTTGCGGAACAACTCGAAGCTCTGCCGCTGCGACGGCGACAGGAGCAGAACGAGCGATTTCGGAGTGAAGAGGGCGGTGTGCAGCGCGAGATCGGCGACGGTCGTCGACTTGCCGGCCTGGCGGCAGCAGTTGAGCAGCACCTGGCGGTCGGCGGCGAGGAGGAAGTCGCGCTGCCACGGGTCGGGCGGCAATCCCTGGGCGTCGAGGATGCGCGACGGGTCGAGGGCCAGGGCGAGGCGGCGTGTGGCGTTCATGGCGCCCATTATGGGCGCGGCGGCGCGAGCGGAGGAGATGGGGCGGCGGTGACAGGGCGACGGCGGTGACACACGCGGGCGTCGCGGGTGTCACCGCGCGAACGGCTTGAGAGAGAAGGGGTTACGCGCCGCCGGTGACACGGTGACACCGCCCGTCAAATCTGGAGTTGCTCCAGCGCGGTGATGTCGATCACCTGATCGAGGGCGGCTTCGAGGCGGGCGACGTCGGCCGCGTCGATCCGCCGCGTCAGGTCTTCGGGCAGCGGTCCGAAACGCTTTTGCAGGAGACGCCGCAGCGTCGTCCGGCACGCCAGCGCACGGCCTTCTTCTTTGCCGCGTTGCTCGCCGCGTTGCTCGCCGCGTTGCTCGCCGCGCTGCTCACCGCGCTGCTCGGCGCGCTCTTCGGCGCGTTCGAGTCGCTCGATCCAGCGGTCGTTGATCTCGTCTTCCCACGCTTTGCCGACGAACTGACTCATCGTCTCGACCTCCTGCTGGAACCCCACGTTTTGTTGACTCGCGCGCGCCGCCTGGATCAACGCCTCATGTTCCGGGCGCGGCCGCCGGGCCAGCGCCCACCCCAGCGTCATCTTCACCAGTTCGTGCCAGTAGACCCTTTGGCTTTCCGCCAAGGGCTCTAGCCCCTGGAGCGCCTCGCGTAACACCGCCAGGAACTCCTCCGGCGAGGCGTCCCGCTCCCGCGCCACCGCCAAGGCCCGCCAGAACGGCTCGTCCTTCGCCAGGAGTTCCCGCGCCGTGTGTTCCGCCAGGTCCCACAGCGGCATCGGCCATGACGGCTGCAAGCGCTTCAATGCCGCCGGCGCGTCGAACAACTCGGCCAGCGACCGGCTCGTCTCCCACCGTTTTGGCCCCGTGTGCAGCACCAGCGGCACGACCGGCGTCAGCCGCAGCGGCTCGCCGCGCGGGTGTTTCTCCTCCCACGCCTTCCACTCGCGCTCCCAGTAGAGGACGGCGTAGACGAGCAGCCGCAGCGGCATGACGGGGTCCTCGGAACTCTGGTGTTCGACGAGGACGCAGACGAGGATCTGGCGGCTGCCGTCGCGGAAGCGGAGGCGGACGAGGAAGTCGGTGTCGCGGTGCCGCCAGTCGTCGAGCGGGTAGGGCGGGTCGACGAGTTCGGCGTGGTCGTAGTCGAACTGTTCGGCGACGTCGGGGAAGAGTTCGCGGACGGCGGCGCGGAGGTTGCGTGGGTCGAGGAGGGCCTCTCGGGTGAGGCGGTCGGGCAGGGAGCGCGGCAGGTCGGGTCGCTGGCGGGCCATCGGCGGTT
>JBBROG010000189.1:0-17404 GCA_038229635.1 Gemmatales bacterium | reverse complement strand
GCCGCGCCGGCGCGGCGGCCGCGAAGCCGCAAGCGGCGGGCCGGTTGGGCTTACCGTCATGCGAATCACCTACATCACCGCCGGCGCCGGGGGCATGTTCTGCGGCTCGTGCCTGCACGACAACACCCTCGTCGCCGCGCTCACCAAGCTAGGCCACGACGCCCTCCTTGTGCCGACCTATACACCCATCCGCACCGACGAGGCCGACGTCAGCCAGCCGCGCGTCTTCTTCGGCGGCATCAACGTCTACCTCCAGCAGAAACTGTCCTTCTTCCGCCACACGCCCTGGCTGCTCGACCGCCTCCTCGACGCCCGCGGCCTGCTGCGCTGGGTGTCGCGCTTCGCCGCCCGCACCGGGTACGAAGCCCTCGGCGACCTGACCGTCTCCGTGCTCCAGGGCGAACACGGCCATCAGCGTAAAGAGATCGACAAACTCGTCCGCTGGCTCGCCGACGACGTCAAGCCGGAGGTCGTCAACCTGACGAACGTCCTCCTCTCGGGCATGGTCCACGAGTTGAAGCGCGTCCTGCGCGTCCCCGTCGTGGCGACCCTCCAGGGCGACGACATTTTCCTCGAAGCGCTGCCGCAGCCGCACCGCGGACGGGCCCTCACCCTCATCCGCGAACACTGCCGGGAGATCGACGGCTTCCTCGCCACGAGCGCCTATTACGCCGACTTCATGTCCGATTACTTCGGGATCCCGCGCGCGAAGATCGACGTGGTCTACCCCGGCCTCAACCTCGCGGGCCACGGGGCGCGGCGGCGGCCGTCGGAGGGTCCGCCGTACACGATCGGCTATTTCGCCCGCATCTGTCCGGAGAAAGGCTTCCACGTCCTCGCCGAGGCGTTCCGCCTCCTGCAACAGACGCCGGGGGCGCCGCCGGCCTACCTGCGCGTCTCCGGCTGGCTCGGCGAGAACAACCGGGCCTACTTCGAGGAGGAGCGGAAGAAACTGCACGCCGCCGGCCTCGGCGACCGCTTCGCCCACGTCGAGGCGCCCGACCACGCCGCCAAGGTGCGCTTCCTGCGCGACATCGACATCCTGTCGGTGCCGACCATTTACCGCGAGCCGAAGGGGCTGTACGTGCTGGAAGCGTTGGCGAACGGCGTGCCGGTGGTGCAACCGCGGCACGGCTCGTTCCCGGAGTTGATCGAGGCGACCGGCGGCGGGCTGCTCGTCAACCCCGACGACCCGCACGACCTCGCCCTGGGGCTGCGCCAACTCCTCGAAAACGTCGCCCACCGCGAGGAATTGGGCCGCAAGGGCAAGGAGGCGGTGCAGACCCGCTTCACGGCGGCCGTCATGGCCGAGGAAACCCTCAAAATTTACCGGAAATACCTCTGATGGCCGAGCCGTTCCGCGTGTCGCGCCGCGTCGAGTTCCACGAGACCGACATGGCCGGCATCGTCCACTTCTCGAACTTCTTCCGCTGGATGGAGGCGGCGGAGGTGGCGTTCCTGCGCGGCCGAGGGCTGTCGGTGGCGCTGCCGTGGGAGGGTCAAAAGATCGGCTTCCCGCGCGTGTCGGCGTCGTGCGACTATGTGAGGCCGGTGCGGTTCGAGGACGTCGTGGACGTCGCCGTGACGGTCGAGCGCGTCGGCCGCAAGTCGGTGACGTACCGCTTCGAGTTCTCCCACGGCGGCGAGCCGGTGGCGCGCGGGCAGGTGACGTCGGTCTGCTGCCGCGTCAGCGGCGGGGACAAGCTGGAATCGATCGACATTCCGGAGGGTATTCGCGCCAAGATCGTGTAACGGACACTTGAGGCGGTATTGAGGGCCGTCAACCGGGCTCGTTCGCCGTCAGTCGCGGTGGTATCATTGGGCGAGTTCGCCGGCTCACTGACTCGGGCGGAGGTGGACCATGCCGCTGCACGACTGGACGGACCAACCCGGTTTTGACGGGGTGCATCAAATCTGGATCGTCGAACTGCTCTACTGGGTCAAGCCGCGCTTGCCCGATGGTTTCCGGGCTTACCTCGGGACGACTCCCACCTTCGCCTTCGATACGCCGCCGGAGCGTCCCGACGTCGGCGTGCGGAACTGGCCGCCTCCCGAAAACGGGTCGCCCCCGGAGTCGGATTCCGACGCACGGAGTGGGGAAGAGATCGACGAGCCGGACCAGGAAATCGCCGTCATGACCCTTGAAGGAGAAAAGACACTTTTTATCGAAAACCAGGGCTGGCTCGTGGCCGCCGTCGAGATCGTGTCGCCGAGGAACAAGGACCGGCCGTCCTCGCGCGCCGGGAGTGTGATTCGCTACGAAGCTTACCTGCGCCAGGGCGTCAACCTCCTGCTGGTGGACGTCCACCGCCGGCCGCTGCGATTCTCCCTCGCTGAGGTGATCGCCGGTGACTTCGGGATCGAGCGGCCCCCCTGTCCTACCCCTTTCGCGATCAGCTACCGCGTTGGCGAGCCGGCGCCGGACGGCGGCCGCTTCCTCGCCATCTGGCAACGGCCGCTCGCCTTCGGCGCCCCTCTGCCCAAGGTGACATTGCCCCTCACGGTGCATCAATCCGTCCGCGTCGATCTCGAGCACACCTACGCGCGCGCCGCCGCGGCCTCCTACCTCGAAGAGTGACGTCCCGCGAGGGACCGCGGGCGCCGGGCCGGAGAAAAACCGTTCCCCGTCCGCGCCGCGCCGCGTTAAGATGTCTGGACCGGCCTCCTCACTGCAGAGGCCGCACCCCCGGTCCCGTCCTCCACGGAGCGGTCCATGCAGTACCTGGAAATCACCGACGCCCAGGGGCGGCGCTGGCGCGTCGAGCTGCGCCGGCCGCGCCTCCTCCTCGGCCGCGAGCCGACCTGCGACGTCTGCCTGCCGCACCCCAACGTCTCGCGCCGCCACGCCCAACTCCAGCGCGACGCACGCGGCCAGTGGATCTTGCAGGACCTCCACAGTCTCAATCACGTCTTCGTCGGCGACCGCCCCGTCCAGCAAATCGCCCTCGACAACGGCACCGAGGTGCGCATCGCCGACTTTCGCCTCACGCTCCTGGAGGCGTCGACCATCCTCGAGCCCGGCCGCGCCACCCCTGCCGGCGCCGGCGAGCCGTGGACCGAACTCGCGACCGCCTGGCTCGACCAGCTGCACGGGTTCCAGCGGGCGCTGGCGCGCCTCGAACAGGAGCGGCAAGTCCTCGAACGGCTCGCCGAGGAGTTCTGCCGCATCTGCCAGCCGCAGACCGTCGCCGTTGGCACCGCCGGCGGCGACCACTACCACTGGGAAGTCGTCGTCGGCCCCGGCGCCCAGCCCGACGGCCGCCAACTCGACGAGGTCCTCGGCAAGGCCGCCGACGACGAGAGCGAGGTCAAGGCCTGGAGTCCCGAGAGCGCCGACGGCAGCACGCCCGGCTCGGTGCCGCCGCTGTCGCTCCTTTTTCCCATGAAGGGCCGCTCCGGGATCATCGGCCACGTCTACGTCCACCGCCCGCGCCCGGCGCCGCTGTCGCCCGACGTGCAGCGCTACCTGGCGATGCTCGCCACCCACGCCGGCCTCGTCTGGGACAACCTCCAACTCGCCGACCTGCGCAGCGCCCAGCGGCACATCGAGCAGGAGCTGCGCCAGGCCCGGCAGATTCAGACGGAACTGTTCCCGGCCACCTTCGACGTTCACGAACGGCTCAACGCCTTCGCCGTCAACCTGCCCAGCGTCAGCGTCAGCGGCGACTACTACGACGTGGTGCGCACCGGTCCGGCGACGGTCGCCTTCGTCATCGCCGACGCGATGGGCCACGGCATGCCGGCCGCTCTGATGATGGCCGCCGTCCGTGCCGGCCTGCGCATGGGGCTGGCCCTCGAACAGCCGTGGGACAGGATCTTCAAAGGACTCGATGAGGTGATCGCCCAGGCCCGCGCCGGCGCCTTCGTCACCGGCATCATCGGCGAGATCGATTTCGACCGCCGCGAGATGCAGGTCGTCTCCGCTGGGCACGTCCTGCCGTCGATCCTCGTCGGCGGCCAGTCGGTGCCGCTGCCGACGGAGTGCCAGACGCGGCCGTGGGGGCTCGACTTCGACAGCCCCTGGTCGGTCGGCCGGCTGCCGCTGGGCGACGCCGACTGGTCCATCGTCGGCTACACGGACGGGATCACGGACGGCGGCTCGCGGGCGGAGAACGGACTCAACGCCGACCGGGTGGCCGCGTACCACCGGCAGCACCACCGCCTATCGGCCGAGGATTTGTGTCAGGGCATCATCAGCGAGGCGGCCGGGCGCCAGCCGGGCGGGTCGCTCGTTGACGACCAGACGGTACTGGTGCTGCGCTCGGCGCACGGGATCGCGCGCAGGCCGCGGACGACGCACGATTCGCAATAAAGCCGCTTGCGGTTTCGCGCTCGCGCCATCGAGGCGCGGGCGCGAAACCGCCAGCGGCGAATTCGGTCACTTCCCCGCAACCTGCGGCTGCCGCTGCCCCGCCGGCGACTGCCGGGGGGCTCCTTCGCCGAAGATCAGCAGCAGCGGGCTGGCGATGTAGATCGAGCTGTAGGTGCCGACGATCACGCCGACCACCATGACGAAGCCGAACAGGTGGACGCCCTCGCCGCCCGCCACGTACAGCACGAACACCACCAGCCACACCGTCAGCGACGCCAGCAGCGTGCGGCTCAGCGTCTGGTTGACGCTGTCGTTAATCATCTTCGGCGTCAACTCCGGGTTTTTGCCGCGCACCTCGCGGATGCGGTCGAACACGACGATCGTGTCGTTCACCGAGTAGCCCACCAGCGTCAGCAGGGCGGCCACGGCCGGCAGATCGATCTTGAAGTCCTGCAAGCCGAGCACGGCCGCCACCCCCGGCGCCCACTGATGGATGTAGTGGCTCGTGGCGATGGCGCCGAGCGTGAAGAACAAATCGTGGATCAGGCACAGCACCGCCGCGGCGCCGAAGGTCCAGTTGCCGAAGCGGAACCACAGGTAGAGGAGGATCGCCCCCCAACTCGCCAGGATCGCGTACAGGGCGCGCGTCTGCGTCTCCTCGGCGAGCTGGCTGTCGAAGACTTCGAGGCGCTCCGGCTGCGGGCGGTCGGTGAACTCGTCCGCCGTCCGCTTGAGCGCGGCCTTCAGGTCGGCTTCGGGCACCGGGTTCAGCGTCAGCTTCATCTTCGAGTAGCGGCCCTCCGACTTCGTCTCCTCGTCGCCGATGAGGCTGAAGAGCTGCGACTGATTCGTCAGGGACGGCGTCTTGTCGAACTCGCGCTCGAGCAGCCGGCGCACCTGGCTTTCCGAGGCGTGCGCCTGCTCCCCGCTGTCCTTGCCGGTGAACGTCAGCTCGACGACCTGCTTCTTCGTATCCGGGTCGATCTTTGGGGCGCTCGCGGACAGGGCGATCCGCTTCAGCCGCACCGTCTCATTCTTCGAGTCGTCGAGCAGGCGGTTGATGGCTGACTGGACGATTTCGGGGGCGCGCTCCGACGTGCGGACGGTGAAGTACGGGCTGGCTCCCGAACCGCTGCCGCCGGTGTAAGTCTGCTCCAGAGCGAAGTCGGGGAGTTGGCCCAGGCGGTTGCGCACGCCTTCTGCCGTGTCCGTGTTCGGCAGCAGGATGCGGCGCGGCTCGCCGCCCTGGTACATGATGACGAATTCGCGGCCGCGGTTGGTCTCTTCCTCGGTCACGCTGTCGATCTTGAGCCGGTTCTCCTGGGCCTTTTCGCCCAGGGCGGCGCGGAGTTGTTCCAACGTCGCCGGGGTGGCGAGTTGGCCGCTGTAGAGCGTGCCGCCGGTGAAGTCGATGTTCAGACCGCCCTTGCCCCGGTGGAGGAACAGGCCGGCGCCGAGGACCGTCAGCACCACCGTCACCGTGAAGAAGATGCGCCGGATGCCCATGAAGTCCCAGCTCGGCCGGTGGAACATCCGCATCATCTTCAGGTCGTGCAGCAGACCCCTGGACAGGAAGAAGTCGAACATCAACCGCGTCATGAACAGCGAGGTGAACAGGCTGATGATGAGGCCGAGCGTCAGGCTGATGCCGAAGCCCTTGAGCTGGTCGTTGCCGACGACGTACAGCACGATGGCGGTAAAGATACTCGACAGGTGGGTGTCGATGATCGTCGGGAACGAGCGGTCGTAGGCGTTGCGGATGGACAGGGCGAGGCTGGCGCCGCGCTCGCGCTCCTCGCGGAGGCGCTCGTAGATGAGCACGTTGGCGTCGACGGCCATGCCGAGCGTCAGCACGAGGCCGGCGAGGCCGGGCAGCGTGAAGGTCGCGTTGACGAGGACCATGATGGCCACCGTCAGCAACAGGTTGGCGAGCAGGGCGACGCAGGCGACCACGCCGGCGAAGCGGTAGTAGACCAGCATGAACAGCAGCACGGCCGCGAAGGCGATCACGACCGACAGGCTGCCGGCGCGGATGGTGTCGGCACCGAGGGTGGCGCCGATGGTGTTCTCGGCGACCGGCAGCGGCTTCAGCGTCGCCGGCAGGGCGCCCGAGCGGAGGATGTTGACGAGCTTGTCGGCCTCCGGCTTGGTGAAGTTGCCGCTGATCTCGCCCTGGTCGCGGATGGGCGAGTTGATCGTCGGCGCCGACTCGACCATCTCGTCGAGGACGATGGCCAGGTGGCGGAACAGGCCGCGCGACTCGTCGGGCTTGTTCTTGGTGGTCAAGTCCCAGAAGCGGTTGCCGCCCTCCGTGGTGAAGCCGAAGTGGACGGCGATGCCGCCCTTGTTGCCGACGTCCGCCGCGGCGCGCGACAGGAAGTCGCCCGTCACCTCGTGTTCCTTCTCCGGGGTCTCGGTGTTACGAGCCAGGACATAATACTCGTAGCGCTTCGCGCCCATGTCGCGCTTCTGCGGCATGCGCTTCTCGCGCTCCTCGGGAACGGCGCGGCTGTAGTAGAGCAGCCCGCCGCGCTCGACGACGTCGTTGGTCTGGCGCATCTCGGCCGCTTGCTTCCAAAAGGAGTTGCGCGGCTCGCCCGTCCGCCCCTCGGTCAACTCGACCGGGCGCGGGTCGTTCTCGGAGGCGTTGTCGAGGTGGTACTGGGAGCGGATGTGCGGCCCCATCTCGAGCCACGAGTACGTGAAGCGGCCGAGGTTGCGGACCGGGAATCCTTCGCCGTCGGGCGTGATTTGGGTCGGGGGTGTGGGCGGCTTGCCCTTCTGACGGGCGTCCTCGAGTTGGGCCTTCAGTTCGGGGGACACCTTCGACCCGTACATCTGGCGGGCGGCGTCGATGGCCTCCTTGTCGTCGCTGCCGTTGGCCAGAATGACGAAGCGAAGGCTGCCGACGCGGGAGATCAATTCCTTGACGCGCTCGACTTCCTCGCTGGAGAAGGCGCGGCGCTCGGGGCTGCCGCCGCCGGTCGGCAGGACGATCTCGACGCGGCTGGGCGGCACGGGCCGCACGGTGACGTTGTACAGGTCGGCCGGGTCGATGCGCCGCTTGAGGCGCTCGGCGAGCTGGTCGATCTTGAACTCTTGCTTGGCCTTGTCGCTCATCTTCTCGGGATCGACCTCGTAAACGAGGATGGTCCCGCCGACGAGGTCGACGCCGAGCTTGAAGCCGCCTTGCCCCTGCTGATACTGCTGGAACGCGCGGCCGACGAACAGGGCCGCCAAGGTCACGGGGACGAGGCAGATCAGCAGTCTCCAGACGAACGATTTCATGGTCGGTAGTGACGCCTTCCTGGGGGTCCTGGGATGTCGCGCGCCGCTCGCGGCTTCGCACGATCTCCCCTCTCCCCGAAGGGAAGAGGGGGCTTGCCGTCAACTCTTCTGCGCGGGGGCCTTGGCCTCTTCCTTGGTCATGTTTCGCTGAATGCTCGCCTTGGTCATGCGCAACCGCGTGCCGTCATCGACCTTGACGACCACCTCGTCCTTCGTCTCGTGGACGGAAATGACCGTCCCGTAGATGCCCGCCGCCGTCAGGACCTCGTCGCCCTTGGTCATGGTGTTGACCAAGGACATGCGCTCGCGCTCCTGCTTGCGCGCGCTGCGCGTCATGATGAGCAGCAGAAAGATGGGCAGGATGAGGAACGGCAGCATCGAGTACCAGCCCGGCTGGCCTCCGGGAGCGGGGGCGGCGTCCTCGGCGAACAGAAGCAAGTCAGCGAGCATGGCCAGCCTTTCGCGGGGCATCTTCGAGCCCCTGGGAAGTCCGTCTTCAGTCGGGGCGACGTCGGAAAAGTGTCATCTTAAGCCGGGGCTTCCCAGCGGGCAAGACAGACCGCGCGGAAGTCGGCGAAGCGCCCCGCGCGGACGGCGCGGCGCGCCTCGGCCACGAGCCGGCTGTAGAAGGCCACGTTGTGCAGCGACAGCAGCGTCGGGCCGAGCATCTCCTCCGCCGCGAACAGGTGATGCAGGTAGGCCCGGCTGAAGCGCGCGCAAGTGACACACGGGCAACCGGACTCGAGGGGCGCCGGATCTCGCCGGTGCCGCGCGTTGCGCATCCGGACGAGGCCGTTCCTCGTAAACGCCTGGGCGTTGCGGCCGTTGCGCGTCGGCAGGACGCAGTCGAACATATCGACGCCGGCGGCGATGCCGGCGAGGATGTCTTGCGGCCGGCCGACGCCCATCAAGTAGCGCGGCTTGTCGTGCGGCAAGAGCGCCGCCGTCGGTCCCAGGGCTTCGCGCATCTGCTCTGGCGTCTCGCCGACGCTGAAGCCGCCGAGGGCGTAGCCGGGGAAGTCGAGCTTCACCAGCGCCTCGGCACACGCCGCCCGCAACTCCAGATCGGTGCCGCCCTGGACGATGGCGAAGAGGGCCTGATCGGCGCGACGATGAGCGCTCTTGCACCGCTCCGCCCAGTGAAGGGTGCGCCGAACGGCGCCGCGCAACGTCTCGGGGTCGGTGCCGAACGGCGGGCACTCGTCGAGGCACATGGCGATGTCGGAGCCGAGATTTTCCTGGATGGCGACGGCTTTCTCGGGGGAAAGCTCGAGGAGAGAGCCGTCGATGTGCGAGCGGAAGACGGCGGCGCGGTCGTCGATCTTGCGCGCCTGCGCCAGGCTGAAGACCTGATAGCCGCCGCTGTCGGTGAGGATCGGGCCGTCCCAACCGCTGAAGCGGTGCAGTCCGCCGAGTTCGGCGATCAGCTCGTCGCCGGGGCGCAGCGCGAGATGATAGGTGTTGCCGAGGATGACCTGAACGCCGGCGCCGCGGAGTTGGTCGGGCGTCAGTCCTTTGACGGTGCCCTGCGTACCGACGGCCATGAAGACGGGCGTCTCGATGAGGCCGTGCGGCGTTTCGAGGCGGCCTTCGCGGGCGGCGCCGTCGGTATGCAGGACGTCGAAGCGAATGGCCATGCCTCGGCTCGAAGGATTTGCCGACGAATCTCGCTCGCTATCCTAGCTGCCAGGCGACGGGTCGAGAAGACTCCCTCCCGCCGTCGCGACAGCGGGCTTGCCCCCACGCTCTCCTTGAGTTCTAATACAGGTGTGCTAAACTCCGGGGAGCGGTTTCGCGCTCCCCCCCTTCCCCGACGAAATACCCGCCCCGATGGAGGAGCCGCGCACTCATGGCAGGCCACATCAGGAAAGGCAACGACCCCTCGACCTCGCGTTCCCTCTCCGTCGAGTCGCTCGAGGACCGCGTTCTTCTCTCCGGCGCCGCCCTCCTCGGGCACGGCCGCTGGGCCGACGCCTCCGCCGCGATTCCGACTTACGAAGAGCCCGTCCGCCCCGTCGCCGTGAGGAACCTGTCCGACTTCGAGCGGCCTCCTCGCGCCGAAAGGGCGGGCGTCGGCTTCGAGGCGGAATACTTCGTCCTCGTGATCCGGGTTTACGTCCTCATCCCGGAAGTCACCGTGACCGTCCCGGCGCCCTCGTCGTTCCAACGGACGAGCGCGGCAGGGACGGAGACGAGTCCCACGCCGCCGGCGGTCGAATACCGCCCCGCCCCGGCGCGCCCGACCGCGCCGGCGGAGTCCACCTTCGTCGTCCGGCAACCCGAGGCCGCGCGGGCGGAGGTGGGACACCAAGCCGAGGCCGGGAAGGCGGCGCTCGAAGGCCTCGTCGCCGCGAGCCGGATCGTCCGTCAGGCCGACGGCGTGGTCGAGGGAGTTACCCCGTCCGCGTCGTCTCTTCAACTCCCGAGTGCCACGGCCCTCGTCGCGGTCACGCCTCCGGCAGGGCCGGCGCCCGGCGCCGGACTCTCCCGCGGGGCGGCCTCGTTCGCGCGCGGGCCGGCGTTGGCGGACGGGCCGCGGGAAGCGCCCGCGCCGCCCGGCGACGCGCCGCCCTTGAGCGAGAGTCATCCCTCGGCGGGCTCGGAAACCAGCGACGGCGCCGGAAGTGCCGCCCTCTTGCCGCGGGTCGTGACGGCCTTACAAGACAGTTTGCCGTTTGACGCGGTCCGGCTGAAGCAAGGGGTCGACGACTTCTTCGCGCGGCTGGGGAGTCTCGGCGAGGAAGCGAACGGCTTCTCGGGGTCACCCCTGCTCGCGGCCTGGCTGGTCGTCGTCACCGCCGCGGCCTTCGAGTTCGCCCGACGCCGGGAGAGGAAGGCCACGCCCCGGCTCGTCCTCGGCACGGACGGGCTGTCCGGGCCGCTCCCCTTCCTCACGGAAGACGAGTGATGACCGAGGAACCCCTGGACCTCCTGGTGGAGCGCCTCGCGCACGGCGACCTGGCGGCGGCCGAACTGCTGGTGGCGGCCTACGAGCCGTACCTGCTGATGGTCGTGCGGCGTTACCTGCCGGACCCTTTGCGCGCCAAGTTCGATTCGGTCGACGTCGTCCAGTCGGTCTGGGTCCACGCGCTGCAGGCGCTGCGCGACGGGGCCTGGCGCATCACCGACCGGGCGAGCCTGCGGGCGCTGCTCGTCACGGTGGCGCGGCGCCGCCTGGTCAGCCGTTTCCGCCATCTCCGCACGGCCCTGGAGCGCGAGCAGCCGGGCGGCGCGGACCTCGAAGGGCTGGCCGCGTCCAACCAGCCGCGGCCCAGCGAAGTCGTCCAGGCCGAAGACCTGTGGGAACGGATGCTCGCCCTCTGCCCGCCGGCGCACCACGAACTGCTGCGGCTGAGGCGCCAGGGCTTCCCCCTGGAGGAGATCGCCGCGCGGACTGGTATGCACGAGGGCAGCGTCCGGCGCGTCGTGCGCCGGCTGGCGCGTCAACTCGCGCTCCGACAGGAGCCGCTTGCCGCCGCCCCCGGCCCGCACGAGTGAGGGGGACTGTCGTGACCGCCTCCCCTTCCGACCCGGCGGGCGAAGCGCTGGCCCTGGTCGAACGCCTGGCCGAGGAGATGGCCCGGCTCTGGCGCCGGGGCGAGCGGCCGCGGGCCGAGGCGTATCTCGCCCTGCACCCCGAACTCGCGGAACGGCCCGAAGCGGCTCTGGAATTGATCGCCGAAGAGCTTTATCTCCGGCAAGAAGTCGGCCTGGAGATCGAGCCGGCCGACTTCACGCGCCGCTTCCCCCACTGGCGGGAGCAGGTGCGTGCCCTCGTCGACTGCCACCTCCTCATGGCGCCCCAGTTCGCCGCCCCACACTTCCCGGCGGCGGGGGAAACGCTTGGCGACTTCCACCTGCTCGCCGAACTGGGGCGCGGCGCCCACGGCCGGGTCTTCCTGGCCACGCAGCCCCTCCTCGCCCACCGGCCCGTCGTCCTCAAGTTGGCCCCCCGCGCCGGCCGCGAGCACCTGTCCCTGTCGCGCCTCCAACACACGTCGATCGTCCCGCTCTACTCCGTCCACGATTTCCCCGAGCGCGGCCTGCGGGCGCTCTGCCAGCCCTACTTCGGCGGGACGACGCTGTCGGCGCTGCTGTGCGCCGTCGAGGCCGTCCCGGCGGACCGACGGGCCGGGCGCGACCTGTTGCGCGCGCTGGAACGATCCGGCGACGTGGCCCCGGCCGCCCTCGCCGTCCAGGGGCCGGCGTGCCAATTCCTCGCGCGCGCGTCCTATGTCGAGGCCGTCTGCCGGATGGGGGCCTGCCTGGCCGACGCGCTGCAATACGCTCACGAGCGCGAGCTGATCCACCTCGACCTGAAGCCGTCCAACGTCCTGCTCGCGGCCGACGGTCAGCCGATGCTGCTCGACTTCCACCTGGCGCGCGCGCCGCTGACGGCCGGCGCGCCGGCGCCGGCCGGCCTGGGGGGCACGCCGGGCTACATGCCTCCCGAGCACACGGCGGCGGTCAACGCCGTCGTCGAGCGCCGCGACGTCCCCGCGACGGTGGACGGCCGCGCCGACGTCTACGCGCTGGGGGTGTTGCTCTACGAGGCGCTCGGCGGCGCCGTGCCGGCGCCGGCGGAACGGCCGGGCGAGCAACTGCGACGCCGGAACTCCCGTGTAACGGCGGGGCTGGCCGACCTCCTGGTCCGGTGTCTGGCCGCCGACCCGGTCGACCGCTACCCCAGCGCGGGCGACCTGGCCGCCGACCTGCGCCGCTACCTGGTCGACCTGCCGTTGCGCGGTGTGGCCAACCGCAGCCCGACCGAGCGCTGGCGCAAGTGGCGCCGCCGCCGTCCTCTGACGCTGCCGCTCCTGGGCCTGCTGCTGGCGGGCGCCGTCGCCTGCGGTGCCCTGCTCACGCACGTCGGCCGGCAAGCCCGCGCCGCCGAGGCTTCCTTGGGAAAGGGGGAAGACCACCTGCGGCGGCGGCACTACGCCGAAGCGGAAGAGGCGTTCCGGAGCGGGGCGGCCCTGGTCGACGACCTGCCGTTTCACGCCGACCTGGCGCGACAGTTGCGCGACGGGGCACGCCAGGCCGAGCGCGCCCGCGCGGCCGGAGAGCTGCACGCCCTCTGCGAACAGGTCCGGCCGCTGTACGGCGCCGACTTCCTGCCCGAGGGCAAGGCTCGCGCCGCCGCGGCCCACTGCCGCGACCTGTGGCAGCAACGAGAACAGATCGCCGTGAAGCTGGGGCGACTGCCGACGCCCGAGTTGGACCGGCAAGTCCGGACGGACCTGCTCGACCTGGCGATCCTGGGAAGCAACCTGCGCGTCCGCCTGGCTTCCCCGAGCGACGTCGTCGCCGCCCGGAGGGAGGCGCTCGACGTCCTCGCCCAGGCCGAGGCGCTCTTCGGCCCGAGCCGCGTCCTCTACGAGGAGCGCCGGGCGCACGCCCTGGCTCTCGGGCTGACGGACGAGGCCGAGACGGCGGCGCGTGCGGGCGCCGCGCGGGCGCCGCGCGACGCCTGGGAGCATTACGCCCTGGGACGGGCCTACTTGCAGGCCGGCGACCTCGCCCGCGCCGCCGAACACTTGGACCGCGCCCTGGAACAAGAGCCGCAGGCGCTCTGGCCCCACTTCACGCGCGGCCTCTGCGCCTTCCGCGCGGAGGACTTCGAGGACGCCCTCCTTGCCTTCACCGCCTGCGTCGTCCTGGCCCCCGAAAGCGCCTCGTGCTTCTACAACCGCGGCCGGGTCTTCGCGGAACTGAGGCGGTTCGACCGCGCCCGCCGCGACTGCGAGCACGCCCTGCGACTCGACCCCGAGCACGAGCCGGCTCGCCGCCTTCTGAGCCAACTCCCGCCGCGGTAAACGCTTCTCCGAAGCGTCGCTCAACCTCATCGCTCCTTTCCCGCCCCGAAAAAAGTGACAATCTCGCGCCCGCTTTCGGCGGGTTTTTGCGATAATGATGTTACGGGCAGCCCGCCGCTCCCCGATCTTTTCGATCCCCTACTCTTCGTCGGAGACGCAACATGTCGAATCGCACGCGCAGCCGCCCCACCGTCGAGGCGCTGGAAGACCGCTGGTGCCCGACGGTGTCGGCCACGGTCAACAACGGCATCCTCGCCGTTTCAGGGGTTGTGACCACCGCCGGCGACACGCTGACCGTCAAGGCCACGGCCGCCAACACCTTCGAGGTCGACGACGGCGCCACGGCGGTGGCGACCAACCTCACCGGCGTCACCGGCGTCCGGGTCAACCTGACTTCGGCCAACGACACCGTCGCCGTCGATCTCGGCGGCACCACGCTGTCGGGCAGCCTGCGCGTCAACCTGGGCGACGGCACGAACGCGCTGACGGTCGGCAACGGCAGCGTCGGCGGCCGGCTGTCGGTGTACGGCGGCGGCGGCACCGACACGGTCACGCTCGGCGACGGGACGAAAGCCCTGACCGTCGGCGGCCGCTCGTCCGTCGACCTCGGCGCCGCCAGCGACGACGTCCTGACGGTCAAGAGCGGCGTGACCTTCAGCGACAGCCTGACGGCCGAAGACGTCAACAACGTCACCCTCGCCGCCGGCGCCCGCGTCGCCGACGACCTCGTCCTCTTCGGCGGCAATTCGGGCAACAGCGTCGACATCGAGGGCAAGGTCGGCAACGACCTCTTCTTCGGCGGAGGTTTCTGGAAAGGCAATCAGGTGACCGGCTCGTCGCTCACCCTGGGCGCCACGGCCTCGGTGGGCCACGACGTCACTTTCCTCAGTGCCCTGTTCAACGCCCACGGCGACACGCTCACGGCCACGGCCGGGAGTACCGTCGGGCACAACCTCTATTACGTCGGCACCAACCAGGCCGATAGCGTGAACCTGGCCGGCGGCATCGGCGGCAAGCTCTTCCTGGCGGAGGGCAACGGGAACAACACCGTGACCGTCGCGAAGACGGCGACGATCGGCGTCAGCGCGTCGCTGCTCCTGGGCAACGGCGCCAACACGGTCACCTTCGACGGGACGGTGGGCGCCGCCGGCGGCACGGGCACGACGCTGACCCTCCGCGCCGGCAAGGGCGGCGACAAGGTCGTGCTCGGCGCCGACGCGCACGTCAACGGCAGCGCCCAGATCACCCTCGGCGCCGGCGCCAACCTGCTCGACGTGCGCGACGCGGCCGTCGTCACCGGGACGCTGACCGCCAAGGGCGGCGGCAACGCGGCGAGCAAGTTCCGGGGCTCGACTCAGGCGGGAGCCCATGCTACGCTCAATGTTACCGGCTTCCCCATTACGGACGGCACGCCCAACCCGTGACCCGGCTCGCCCGTGCTCATTGCCGCCGGGCGGCGCTCCCGCGGTGCGCCGCCCGGCGGACTCCGACATCGTCGTCAATTTGCATCTTTGATTCAGGGAGTCGCTAATGCACTGGTCCACACGCTGGTTCGGCAAGCCCACGCGCCCGTCCGCCCCTACCCCGCGCGACCCGCGGGCACGTCTCGGCGTCGAGAGGCTGGAAGCCCGTGAGGTGCCCACCGTCACCTACCACGGGGGCGCCATCTTGCCGCACCCGGAGGTCCAGGCCGTTTTCTACGGCAGCGCCTGGGCGGCCAACGCCACCGACGCCGCCCAGGCCGCCACCCTCAACGCCTACGAGAACTACATCGTCCAGAGTCCCTACGTCGACGCCCTCACGCGCGTCGGCTACGGCGTCGGCCGGGGCACGGCGACCGCCGGCGTCGTCGACAATACGGCGCTCGCCGACGGCACGACGGTCAGCGACCGGACCCTTCGCGCCAAGATCCAGACGGACATCACCCGGGGTCTGCTGGCGGCGCCGGACGCCAACCGCCTCTACGTCCTTTACGTGCAGCCGAACGTCATCATCAGCATGGGCGGCGGCAACAGCGTGAACAGTTTCCTGGGCTATCACGGCGCCTTCGCCGGGCGGGACGCGGCCGGGCACGCCGTCGACATCCGCTACGCCGTGATCGCCTACCCCGGCGGCACCGTTCACAACGCCGGCATGGGCACCAGTGCCCTCGACCAGCTGACCTCGGTCGCCTCCCACGAGATGGCCGAGGCGTTCACCGACCCCGACGTCAATTACAAATCCCTCGGCTGGTACGACGACAACCTCGGCGAGATCGGCGACATCACCCAGAGTTCGACGACGCGCCTGAACGGCTACCTGGTCCAGTTGAATTCCGACCGCAACGACCGGCCGATGCCGCTGATCGACGCGAGTACCCTCGTCACCACGTCGTCCGTCCTGGCGGGGACTGCCACGCGGAACGGCGGGACGTTGACGGTGGTGGTGACCCCGAGCGCGGGGACGGCTCTTCCGACGGGATTCGTGACGCTCCTCGACGGCAACGGCCTCGTGGTGAAGGCGCCGCTCCAGTTGGTGAACGGCGTCCTCACCGCCACGTTCACCCTGTCGTCGCTGTCGCGCGGCACGCACAAGTTCAGCGCCGTCTACTGGGGCGACACGTCGTTCCTGGGCAGCTTCACGGGGACGCTGACCGTCACCGTCTGAGTGGACGTCGGTTCGGCGCATCGGGGTAAGTTGTCGCGCGGGCGGGAGGTCAGGCCAACACCTCCAACCCGCGCGGATGGGCGGCGTTTCTGCGGTAGCAACCTCGCCGAGGCGTTACGGGAAAACCGCTACCGCGTCGGCGAGGTTCTCACTCACCTCGGCATCTGGAATCTTTGAGACGCCCTGCGAGCGGGGCGGCGTCACCGGCCCGCCGCGCGCACCGCCGCGCGCATCTTTTCCAGCCCGTTGCGGATGACGACCATCGGGTCCTTGGTCCAGTAGTCGCGGTTGAACAGCTCCAGCGACAGCGCGACGCGGAAGCCGGGGCGGCTCAGGTCGCGCAGGATCTCCGTCAGCGGCGCCACGCCGTCGCCGGGGTAAATGCGCTGCGCGTCGGTGATCTTGTCGCGCGGCGGGGCGGCGGGGTAGTCGTTCATGTGCAGCACGTGGACGGCGTCGGGGCCGAGCAACTTCAGGCCGCGGGCGCCCGAGCCGCCCTTGTAGAGGTGATAGACGTCGGCCAGGACGCACGCCTTCGGGTGTCCGCTTTCCAGCGCCACCAGGGCACACTCGCCGAGGCGGCTCAGCGACTTCGAGAAGCCCCACACTTCGACCTGCGGAATCACGCCGATCTTGTCGCCGACGTCCAGCAAGGCGCGGTAGCGCTCGGCGGCCTTCAGCAGGTTCAGGTCGGTCTGATCGGTCGCGCCGACCGGCGGCGCCGCGACGCGGACGGCACCGATCTGTTGCCCCAGGTCCATGCCGCGCTTCGCCTGCTCCAGGCCCTTCTTGCGCGCGGCCTCGTCGTCGACGACCCACGGGAAGAAGTCGATGACGTCGGGCACGACCATGCCGTGATCGCGCAGGCGCTTGGCCACGTCCTTCAAGGTGCCGCCGCTTTTGACGTGGGCCTCCAACTCGCGCACCCACGGCTCGAGGGCGCCGTAGCCGGCCTTGGCGGCGAGGTCGATTTCGTCGACCAGCGACAGCTTCTGCCCCATGATGGTGCTGGTGTTGAGGCAGTAGACGAACGGGTCGGCGGCCGGCTTGTCCTCCGCGGCGAGGAGCGCCGGGGCGGCGGACGCGGCGACGACGGCGGACGCCGAGCGGGTCAGCCACTCGCGGCGCGACGGGTGTGAATGCACGAGATTTCTCCGCGGTCAAGGAATAGCCCGCGTAGCGGGCGGCGGATCGTAGCCCCGGGGGGAGCGCAACCCGGGGAATCCAGCCGGGGACGTGTGAATTGTATTGAACCCGCGTAGCGGGTGACGGATCGTAGCCCCGGGTTGCGCGTGTTCCCCGGGTTGCGCGTGTTCCCCGGGTTGCGCGTGTTCCCCGGGTT
>JBBROG010000188.1:0-17434 GCA_038229635.1 Gemmatales bacterium | reverse complement strand
GCGGCGAATACCTCCTGGAAGCCTGCGGGTCCGACCGGGACGGCGGCCGCATCGATACTGTCTTCGTCAAACACCCCGCCTGGGGGGCGCTTGTCGTGAGGGGCAAGACCCGCGCGACCTACCGCCTCGCCGACCCGGAGTAAGACACCTCGCGGAAGAGAGATTGGGCAATCTCCCTTCCGCCGGCCTACGAACCCAGAGGTCGTCGCGATGGTCGAGAAGGGCAAGGTCAGTGTCTACGCGGCGAGCAAGCTGGCCCGGTTGCCGCCGGAGGAACAGGCCGAAGTCGCCGCCCAGGGGCCGAAGGCCGTGAAGGAGAAGGCGACGGAGGCGCGGAAGAAGGGCGCCGCAAAGCCGGGCGAGCCGCGCTGAAGCCAGTCGTCGTGCAGCGCCGCCGACTGCTCGCCGGATTGCGCAGGAGGCCCGTACAGACGTCCGGGCGGGCCATATGCCTCAACGCCTCTCTCGACTACCTGAACGCCTGTACGGGCCTGCCTGGCGTTTCTGGGGCCTGTCCCTCGGCCATCATCCACCCGCTTGCCTCGCGACGGTCCATGACGAGGACGGGTCAGTGAGGGTGCGCTGCGCCCGGAAGGGGAGCCCGCACCCGGACGGCATCGGCCGCTGGCGTCACGTCCGCCGGCGACGTCGCACCCTCCCTTCGCCCGTCTTCGTCGAGGGCCGTCGCCAGACCGGCGGCGCCGACCAACTCCCCGGACAGTTGAACAGGTTGAGGCGGCGCGGAGCCTGGGCGCCGCACTCACCCCGCCGCCCCCGGCCTCCGCCTACTTCAGGCCGCCAACCGCCTCGGCCGCTCGCCTTCCGCCGCCGCCGCGTCCTCCGGAGGGGCGTCATTTCCCCCGTAAGAAGTCTGCCATTCGGCGTCGTGTCCGACTTCGCCCATAGACCAGGCCTTGTCTCTGGCCACAGTCGGACGCGCTGCATTCAGGCGCTCCCAAAAGGCGGCGACGGTCTCGTCGGCGACGTCGGCCGGGAAGCTGAACCCCACGGCCCCGGCGTGTAGGTCGTCGCCGCCCCGGATCTCACGGGCGTGGGCGCCGGCGTCCCGCGCCAGTTCTCCGACCGCCTCGGGGGAGAGGCGCGTCTGGATGCGGCTCCAGCGCTTCTGCCCCTTGATTGGCCTCCAGCGGCCGAGAAGCCGGGCGGCGTGCCGCACCGGGGCCAGCTCGGCCTCGCAGGCGGAGGCCAGGGACAGGGCGGCGGCGGAGGGCGTCACGGGCGACGCGCCGGGGAAGGGAACCTCCGCGACGACGACGACCTCGCCGCCGGCCGTGCGGACCCGCGCGTGACCGGGTTTGTCGCCGGCGCGGCGGACCGCCTTGGAGACGGCACCCCAGCGGGACCACGGGCCGCGCCAGAGCCAGAGGACCTCGACGCGCGGCCGCACCTGACCCGGCTCGGCCCTGAGGCAGGCGTCGGCGAGGCGCCTCATGGCGGCGACGACGCGGCGGCGCTCGCAGTCGGGGCAGTCGACGCGCTTGCAGCGTAAACGACCCGCGAAACCGCGTCTCGGACTGGCCGCGTCGACGAAGACGGCCTTGGCGCGGCCGCACTTCGCGTGCCGGCCGCGCGACCGGGCGAAGAGCGCCTTGACCCGCCCCTCGACCAGGTCGATGGCCTCCGCAGCCGCGGCGTGGGCGGCGTCCTCGGCGGGGGACGGCGGGGGGATGATCGTGATTTGCGAGGCGTCCTGGAAAAACTCTGACTTGCCGCGAGAATCCGCGCGTTCGGCCTTGCCGACCGCTTCGGGCGCAGTTATCATAGATGGTGTCTCTTGCATGGCGATGTCTGCCGCGAATGTGGATGTCGTGTTGGTCGTGCGGGGGCGATGGGCGGCGGCACGGGTGGGGACCAGGGCCGTTGCTCGCAAGAATTCAAGAGACCCGCTGGCGTCACAACCGGCGGGTCTCTTGCGTTAACGGTCAGGCGAGTTTAAAGAGCTTCTTGAAGTCGGCCGAGGGATAGGGCTTGAGGCCGCCGGTGTTGCCGATCTCGACCGGCTGCCAGCCCGTCCCCGCGCCGGTGCCGACCTTGAACTTGACATTCCACCCGCCGTTGCCGCCCTGGTCGGGGCGGAAGGCGAGCAGGTACTTGACGTCGTACTCGATGACGCCGTTGGGGCCGAGTTGCTCGACGATCTCCGGGGCGCCGCACAGGAGCGTCCCCGTCGCGAAGCGTCCCCCGTCGAAGGGGGCGTTGTTCACGCAGCCCATGACGGCCGTGATGTTGGCGTCGAGGCCGGCGGGGAAGCGGCCCCCGACCGAGGGCACGCGCATCCAGTTGTAGATGTGCTGCTGCTCGGGGTAGAGACGTGCCGCCTTGGCAGCGCCGATTATGTCGGTAGTGCCCACGAATTGGATGTACGTCCCCTCCAACTGCATCGCCTCGATGTTGTACTTTCTCTGTCTCGTGACGTAGCGGGACAGTTCGCCGTCGGGGTCGGCCCAGGCGTCGGCGTCCGCCTTGAGTTTGAAGGTCACGCTCTGCCAGGTGACCTGGGCCACGGCGAGGGCGCCGGCCTGGAAGTCGAGGGCGTTCCCCGTCGTCTTGGGGATCTCAACTACCTCGACGAGGTCGATGTCGATGGGGATCAGTCAGGGGTAGTCGGGGTGGCGCTCGGGCAGGACGCGGGAGACGTTGCCGCCCGACACCTTCGCCTCGCCGAACATATCTTGTGTGGCCTTCTCCGTTATGTGGCGTCCAGTTACCAGGTGCGGCGCGTTCTCACCTGTCGTCATCCTGAACGCCACATAACTCACACGTCTAGAGTCCACGCAGGAACTCCATCAACCCGGCATCCTCGCCCCAGGGTTTCGGCTCCTCCTCTCCCTTCACCTCGCAGTTCGCCAGCGCCTTCGCTCTCATCTCCAGATCTACCTCGGCGTAGATATTGGTCGTGCTCAGCGAGGCGTGGCCCAACCACGCTCGGATCGTGTTGATGTCTACACCGGACCGCAACAAGTGCGTCGCCGTCGTGTGCCGGATGGTGTGCGGACTCACGCGCTTCTTGGCGACCGACGGCAGTTGCGTTGCCACCTCCCCCGCGTAGCGTTCCACCAGCGCATGAATCCCGAATCGCGTCAGCGGCTGGCCCCGGCGGTTGAGGAAGACGTGCTCCTGCGGCCCACGGCCGCTCACCAACGGGCGCAAGCTCTTCACCGTTTTGGCCCACAGGGGGCAGCGCCGCAGCTTGCTCCCCTTGCCCCGAAGGAGCACCACGGACAGGTCGCGTTCCGGGACCAGCCCCAGTTGCAGGTCGCCGATCAGCACATGCGCGGCTTCATCAGCCCGAGCGCCGGTGTTGTACAGGAACAACAGCAGCGCTTGATCCCGGCCACCTTGCGCCGTGTTCACGTCCGGAGCGGCGAGCAGGGCGTCCATCTCCTGCTTCTCCAGGTAACAGACCGGCACCACCGGGGCCTTCTTGAACGGCACGACACGGACCTGACCGCACCACTCGATGTGCTCCGGGCTATGCAGCCCGATGAAGTGAGCCAACGAATGGATGGCGGCCAGCCGCTGGTTGCGCGTCGCCACCCCACAGCCCCGCTTGTCCTCGACTTCCTGAAGGAAGGCCCGAATCCGATCGGCCGCGAGGTCTTCAACCCGGAGCCGATCAATCGGCCTCCCCACGGTGCGGGCCGCGAACGGCAGGAGCAAGCGGAGCGTGTCGCGGTAGCTCTGTTGCGTGTTGCGGGCGAGGTTGCGCTCGCCGACGAGGTGTTCCAGCAAGAAGCGCCGGACCCACGGGCCGAGCAAGCTCGGGTCAGTCATGGCGGCTTCCCCCCGTTGTGTAGTGCTCGAAACAGACGCTGGCCTCCTGCAACAACTCCGGCGTCATGCTGAGATAGACCTGAGTGCAGGAGAGACTGCTATGTCCGAGGTAGGTCGAGAGCTGGGGCAGCAAGCGCTGCACGTCGGCCCCTTGCTGATACCAGGACGTCAGCCGATGCACCGCGAAGGTATGGCGCAGGTCGTGCAGGCGCGGCTGGAAGCGCCCGCCGTCGGACCGCCGGATGCCCGCCTGGTCACAGACGCGCCGGAAGCACCCTTGCACGGTGCGCTGCTTCAGCCGGGCACCCGTAGGCGTGGTGAAGAAGGGGGCCTCCGGCGCCGCGCGCTTCGGGCCGCGCGCGGCATACTGAGCCAGCGCGCCCCCCAGTTGTGACCCCAAGGGGACCAGCCGTGTCTTGCCGAACTTGGTCTGGCGAATGGTGAGCACGGCGTGGTCGGCGTCCACGTCGGCCCGGTCGAGGTTGATCGCCTCGCAGAGGCGCAGTCCAGCACCGTAGAGCAACAGCACCAAGGTGTGGAGAGTGACAGCTTCCACGACGCGCCCACGGCCCTGGTAAGCGGCGGCGGCCGCTAACAGGCGGCGCAACTCCTCGTGCGAGTAGATGTAGGGGACGAAGGGCGGTGGCCGTTGCGGCAGCCGGGTGGGCAAGGGCGACGTCGCGACGTATCCGCGGCTGACGGCGTAGCGGTAAAAGCCGCGGAGGGCGTCATGCTTGCTGTACCAGTAACGGGTGATGGGCCCACGCCCTGCCAGGAAGGTACTCACCTGCTCGGGCCGGACATGGCCGACCTCGGCGCGCGAGCCGACGGAGCGGCCAAACACACGCAGGAGATAGGCGTTGACCCGGAACTGTTCGCCTAACGACTGGCGATAGGCGATGTAGCGCTCGATCAGTTGTTGGAGGTTCATAGCAGACCTCCGAGATCGAAGTCGGCGACCTGGCGGAGTTGGGCGAGGTCCACCTTGGCGTAGAGGCGGGTCGTATCGGGGTGGCGGTGGCCCAGGTGGTCGCCAATCTCTTTCAGCGACAGACCTTGTTCCAGGAGGTGGGTCGCGCAGGCATGACGAAGGGCGTGCGGGCCGTAGTGCGCGAGCGCGGGGTTCACGGCGCGCAAGCGCCGCGCGACGATCAGGTGGAGGATACCGCGGTGGAGCGGGCGAAAGGGCGGGTGACGGGAGACGAACACCTCGCGCAGCGGCGCGGGCGGACGTGCCTCGCGCAGGTAGCGGATCAGCGCGGCCCCGACGACTCGGGAGAGCGGGTAGATCTGGGACCGCCCGGTTTTGGGGCGCGTCACCGGGAGCAGTTCCTGCTCCCAGTCGAGGTCGTTCAAGCGGAGTCGCACCACCTCCCCGGCGCGGAGGCCGTAGACGGCCAGAAGCAGGAGCAGGGCGTGGTCACGGATGTCCACGGGCTGACCCCCGTCGGTCAGCGCGAGCACTTGCTGGACCTCGTGCCAGGTCGGGCTGACGGGGAGCGCTCCCTGGGCGAACACGCGGGGGGCTTTGAGCGCCGCCGCCAAGCCCGGGCGGCACCACTGGCGCATCTCCACATAGCGAAGGAAGGCTCGCAACTTGCTGACGCAGTCCTGTACGGTAGCGCGGGAATAGCCACCGGCGGCGACGTGCTGGGCGAGCGCCTCGTCGAGTTGCGTCACCGTGATCGTGCCGAGGGAGTCGCCGGCGGTCGGGCCGAGCCGGCCCAGGATTCTTCGGACCATCGAGCAACAAGCACGGATGGTCGAAGGCGCCAACCCCTTCTCACGGCTGAGGGAGTCGGCGAAAGCGGCCATCATCTGAGCGTAGCGGTGAGGCGCGTGCGGGAGCGGCTGTAACCGGCCGCAGAACTGGAGCCACTGGGTCGCATGGCGGAGGAAGCGCACCCGCTGGCGTTCCGATCCGATCACCGTGCGCGAGCTGGGCTGCTGGGCCCAGAGGTGGGCCTGTCGCTCGATCTCGGCGTGGGAGATGAGCTCGCCAGGGCGCTCCGCCAGGCGCAGGCATTGAGCGACCATGAGCAGGTAGTAGGCCCGGACCTGCAAGCCGTGGCGTGCCACGCCTTGCTCGGCCAGGTGGGAGAGGTAGCGGAGGCGCTCCTCCAGCAGTGGGCCGGCCCGTTGCTGCGCCAGGGTAGTGGGCCTGTTGAACAGTCGTTCAAACATAGTCGAACCTCCGAACGGGTGAAGGCGAACGGCAAGAGTTCGACTGTGAAGAGCGGCGCTTATGTGGCGCAGAAAACGACGGAGTGCGAGGTGATCCGATGGAAATGACCGCAAGACCACATAACGGCGAAGGCCACACAAGATAAGCAAAACGCCGCCACCCGCGAGTACCTGGCCTCGAAGGCCGACTTCCTGGGGGCCATCCGGCTACCCTCCGACGCGTTCAAACGCGAGGGCACCGCCGTCGTCACGGACATCGTCTTTCTTCGCAAGCGAGCGCCCGGCGAGTCTTCTCAACATGCCGACCCCGAATGGCTGGGCGTGGCACCCCTTACGGTCGAAGGCGTAGAGGTTGCGGTCAATCGCTACTTTCTCGGCCACGCCGAGATAGTGCTGGGGAGCTGGAGTCGCAAGGACACGCTCTACGGCGGTGAGGGCTACAGCGTCACCGGCAACGGCGACCTGGCCCGGCAACTCCAGGCCGCCGTCGTCCGGCTGCCGGAATTTACTCCTTCGCAGCCTTCTCCTGTCGTGGAGAAGCTTGCCGTAGCATTCACGCCCCCGCCGACACTTCCCCACATCGGGGAAGGGAGCTTCTTCGTAGGCGACAATCGCACCATCTGCCAATCCGTTGCCGGACAGTCCGTGGTGGTCCGCTACGGCGGAAGGACGCTTACGGCGTATGGCACACGTACCGGGAAGCGCCTGGCCGCCCTGGTGGGCCTTCGCGACCGGGCTCGCCGCGTCTTGCAATCACAAAATGACGGCTGGCCCGAGAAGGACCGCGTTGATGCCCGCCGGGTTCGCCGCCACCTACGGCCCCATCAATAAGACCACCTTCGGCGAGGCCAAGGCCGGCCGTCGCATCCGCCGCATGCCTAACCTGGTGAAGTTCCGGGAGGACCCCGATGCGATGCTCGTCATGTCCCTGGAGGAGTACGACGAAGTAACGGGCCGGGCCCGAAAAGCCGCCATCATGAGAAAAGACGTGGTGGGCAAAATCCGGTCGTGTCGTATCAGCGTTGCCGCCTTGTCAGAGGATATTAATGATCCTCGGTACGATCTATTGTGGGAAGGCGCACCCACTCTTCGGTTGTCCAGACGTGATCGGTTAGCCCGGCTGCCATCGCGGGTGTACGTTGCTCGTATCGGTTCTCCGCCACCTTCACACGCAAGGTTCGTACGGGCCAACAGAAGTTGTAACTGTACATCGTAAAGTAGGTCATTGATTCGTGGACCTCCCAATCCTTCGAGAAGCAACAGGTCTTCCGCACCTTCCGCCGATTCCGATTCCGGTCACTGCCGTTGTGACGTTCCACAAACACCGTGTTCACGATCTTGCTTACCAGCGACACCGCCAAGGCGGCAAGCACGGCTACCAGCGTCCCAAACACCACACGCGTCTCGACCTTCACGACACGACCCTTCTCACGCTCTTTGTGAACCGTTGCGTACTTCAACCCCTGAGGCAGCACCTGCAGCGGATTCCGCGGCCGGCCCGGACGACCCGTCCGCCGTTGCTCTTGCACGACCCCGTAAGCCTCGAAGATCGCCGTCTTGGAGGCCGGATACTCGTCCGACGTCATCAAATTCATGATCCGATTCCCGGTGCGCTCCTTGAAGTCCCGCACTAACGGGTGGACCTTCTCTTCGGTACGCTTGCCGGGGACCACACTCACAACCAGGCGGCTTTCCGGATCGAGCGCCCCATGGTCCCCGTTGTCTCCCCGCCGCGTATCCCCGGGTCGGCCGGCCTCGCCGTGCTTCTCCTTCTTGCCGACGAACGACCACTTCTCGTCGAATTGCACTTCACGGGTCTGAGGGGGAAAAAGCCACGAGTTCGTCGTGGAGCTGTTGGGCGTGTCGGCCGGCGACAACCGCGAGGCGCACGACGGTGTTCGGCGTGACGCCGACCAGACGGCTCGTCTGGCGGACCCCACAACTCTCTTGCAAGTGCTGGAAGACCGAGACGGCCTTCTCCGGGGACAACTTGCAAGGGAACAGGGGCGTGCCCTTGCGCTCGGAGAAGCGTTCCTGGCAGATCCGGCAGGCGAGCATACGCGTCTGCTTGAGGCGGCCGTAGCGGAAGCAAACGCGAAGGCTGTTGCGGCCGCGTTGGCCGTAGTCTGGGCATTCGGGGTTGTGGCAGCAGAAGGTTTTCAGGTCGTCCACGGCTCGTCCCATCCCACGTCGGCAAGGAAAAAACTGGCCACGCGCTCAGAATTACTCTAGAAAGTGTCCGCAGGAGCGGCAATGCTGATACGACACGACCGGAACACGCCCGTGGTTCATTTCACCCCCTCACGCCAGCTGCGGCACACCAAGGTCGCCGCTAGCCGCACTCCGCTCCGGTCACGGCTTGCCGTGCTTGCCCGTCTACGTCGCAGGCTGGCCTCGGCTACCAGTCGGGCTCGACTTCTTGCTGGAGGCTTGTCGCATGCGACAAGCGAGCTTTGCCACGAGCCGCTTGAGGAGGCGTTCGTTGACGGGAAGCCCGAGAGCGGCGCTTGGGGTTGCCTGTGTCTCTCATGTCACGCCGAGCACAGCCAGGGCCTCGGGCCGGGTAGGGGACTGCTCTACGAGCGGGACGGAGAGGAGTTCATCCAGTCGGCTGCCCCAGTGGGGAAGGGCTAGACTGGACCAGTGTGGTTGGAGGGGTTAACGTTTGCGGACCCTAGACAAGATTCTGGTAACATTGTGGTAACAGGAGTGGCCATCTGAGCCCAATGTGCCTATAATGTAAGGGAAGGCGGTGGAGCGCCTAACCGCTTAAAATCCAGGGACTTACGGCGTCAATGCTACGTCACCGACATGCCACTGAAAGGGGCTAAAACTAGGTTCAAATCCTAGTTCCCCAGTTGAAGTAAGGGCTGTCGTAACAATGAGTTACGATTGCCTTTGTTGCTTGCCAGCTCACGCACGCCGCGAAATGTCCCTGTTTTCAATCGTGCCCGCCTCCGGAGCCGCCCGTCATGACCGTGTGGGCGCTGTCAACCGCCTGGCGGTCCGTAAAATGGAGGATAAGAGACGTCGCCGTGTGCCAGCCCGAGGAGGAGAAGTGATGGGATTGCCGCCGACGGGTGAGATCGTGGCGCGGCCGATGCTAGCGCGGGCGTGTGGGTGCCTGCAGGAATTCCAGCAGTACAAGGTTGATAAGTATCGGGCGCAGCGGCAGGCCAAATTCCAGAGGACCCGATGCCCCGCGTGCGTCGCCAAGCTCGTCGAGGAGCAGCAGCGGGCGACCCCCCTCCCGAAGGGGGAGGCGTTCAAGCAGCTCCCGCCCGGGACACAGGTCTCTCTTACTCGCCTGCCGGACGGGTCTTGGGCCGGTACACTGTCCGCCGCGGGGGCGGCGGTCGAGGGGGCCGGGGCGGTGGGGGATGGCCCGCAGGCAGTCCTCGTCGCGCTCGCCCGGCTTTGGCTCGCGCCCCGAAAGGCCGAGGCCGGCCAACCACCCGCCTGACAGGGCTACGCGACTCGGCGGCCTCGCCGAGGCCGGGGCTCAGTTCCACGCCAGGCGCCCGCGCGTCGCCCAGTAGTCCGCGGACGACTCCGCCAGGCCGCGCAGCCGCTCCTCCGCCTCCTCGTCCCAGCGCACCGACAGCGCCCGGGCGTTGGACGCCAGCTGTTCCGCCGTCACCGCCCCGCTCAGGACGACATCCGCCCACGGCCGCGCCAGCACCGCCGCCAGCGCCAGCGCGTCAACCGTCGTTTCCAACCGTCGCGCCTCCCCTTCAAGAAGACGCCGCGACGGCGCGAAGGCCGGGTCGTCGTTGCGCGGCGTCAGGCGTCCGTTCGCCAGCGACTCCTTGACGATCACACCCACGCCGAGCGAGTGTGCCTCGGCCAGCGCCTCGCCGGCGGAGCGCTCCAGCAAATTCCACGTCGCCTGTACGCAGTCGAACAGCCGCGCGCCGCCGGCGGTCACGCCCAGCGCCCGGCGCAGCGTCTCCGCCTGCGCCGGCCCGCTCAGGGATAGGCCGACGCGCACGCCGGACGCCTTCAGGCGGGCCAATTCCTCGCGGACCGGGCGGTCGTCGAGGACGCCGCTCTCCCGTGTGGCCGAGTGGATCTGGTACAGGTCAAGGTGCGGACCGAACAGGGCGCGGCTCTCGGCGTACTGGCGGCGCAGCACCGGCAGCGAGTGGTCTTTGACCTCGTGCCTGTCCGCGTCGATTTTCCACCCGGCGGTGTAGGTATAGCCCCACTTGGAGCCGACCGTCGCCTCGTCCGGGGCGACGCGGCGCTCGGCGAGCCAGGAGGCGAGGAACTCCTCGGCGCGGCCGTAGGAGCGGGCGGCGTCGAAGTAGCGGACGCCGGCCGCCTGGGCGGCGTCGAGGACGGCGTGGGCGCGCTCGCGCATCGCGGCCAGGTCGTAGTCGTGCCCCAGGTCGGCGGCGTGGCCGAGGTTGATGTAACCGGGACGGCCCAGCGCCGCCAGGCCCAGCCCCAGGCGCGAGACGGTCAGCCCGGTCGTCCCCAGGGTGCGTTGTTCCACGATTCGCCCCTCTTATTTCTACTTCAACTCCGGCGCGGCGCAACGGGCCGGGCGGCCCAGCGCCCGGTAGAGGCGGAACTGCGCCCGGTTGACGTCGGCGACGGCGCCGTAGTAATCGCGGTACGCCTGGTCGAGCGACTGGACGGCGGCGACCGCTTCCGCCGGGCGGAAGACCAGCACGAGCAGCTCGCCCGTCCGCTTCGTCTGGCCGATCCCTTCGAGGCTCAGCTTGACGGTCTCGGCCGCGCTTTTCAACCCCTCCTCGGCCTCGGGCACGCGGTTCGCGGCGCGGCGCGCCTGGGCGTGGGCCTGCGCCACCTCGGCGGCGACGCGGTCCTGGGCGCGGAACAGCGCCAATAGCGCCTGCTGGTTCTCCGCCTGGCGCTCGCGCACCAGGGCGCGGTTGCCGAGGCCGAGGTTTTGTAGCTCCCAAATGAGTTGAGCGTCGACGCTGTTGCGGGCGCCGAAGTTCTTCAGGTCGTCGTTGACGCCGCCGCCGAAGACGCCGCTCGACAGCGTCCCCGCCGGGTTCGTCGCGTTGCCGCGGACGAGGACGCTCGGCATCAGCGGCCGCATTTTTTCCTGCTTCAGCCGCGCCAGCGTCGCCTGGACCAGCGCTTGCTGCGCCGCCAGTTCCGGGCGATTCGTCAGCGCCAGCGGAATCAGCTCGTCGACGGGCGGGGCGGTGTCGACCAGCTCGACGCGCAGGTGCGGCGGCTCCACCGGCTCGACCACCGCGGCGGCGTCGAGGCGCAGCAAGCGATTCAGCTCGGCGCCGGCGACCTGCCAGCGCTCGTAGGCCGACTCGACGGCCTGGCGGCGCCGGGCGAGCTCCGTGCGCGCGCGGCTCGCCTCCACGGCGGGGGCGAGGCCGGGGACGAGCTTGTCCACGCGCCGCAACAGGTCCTCGGCGCGTCGGGCCGAGTCGGCCGCGCCGGCCAGTTCGCCGCGCGCCTGTTGGACGTTGAAGTACGCCTCGGCGACGGCGAGCAGCGTGTCGTTGCGCGCCGCCTCGGCCTCGGCCCGGCGGGCGCGCAGCGTCTGGCGCGCCGCGAGAGGCGCGTAGAGGGCGTCGCCGACGGCGAAGACGGCGCTCGGCCCGGCACCGGCCAGGAACGAACTGCGGCTGGTCGTGAAGACGCGGCCGACGGTCTCCTGGATCCGGCCGTCGTGGCGGGCGTAGTCGGCGCCAAGGAAGATCGTCGGCAGCCACAGAACGTCGGCGCGGTCGAGCGCGGCGGCGGCGGCGCGGACGCGCTCCTCGGCGAGGGCGACGTCAACGGGGCTGGCGCCGGCGAGGCGCAGCGCGGTCGCCAGGTCGATCGGCGCGGCGCGGTCCTCGGCGGCGACGGTCGGGGGAGTCGGTTCCTGCGCGGGCGAATGTTCCCAAGCGGCCAGTAGGGCGAAGGCGGCGCAGAAGAAGCGGAGCGCCCAGTCCGTTCGAGACGTCCGCCTCATGCTCACCCCTCCCGTCTTGCCGCGAGCGCCGCGCGCGGCGCGACGACTCTGTCGCTTGTATCGGCAACTCGGGCGGGAAGGGTTGAGACGGGGAAAACGAACAGGGCCGCCCCGGTACGGAGGCGGCCCCGAGGGAAGGGAGGAGGAGCGTCACTTACCCGCCGGCCCCTTCGGCATCTTGTTGAGCGGCTCCGGCGCCGGAGCGGGGCTCGGGGCCAGGATGACCTGGCTCGGCACGGTCGTGAGGATCGGCGTCGCGCAGCCGCTCGCCGGGCAGGCGAGGGGCGCCGGGCATGACGGCTCGGCGAGCTGGTATTCCACGACGCACTTGTTTACGCACTGCTCCTCCTTGCGGATCTTGACCACGAGGACCTTTTTCGTGCGGACGTGGCGTTCGCAGCCGCCGGCCGGGCAGGCGTCGCAGCCGTGCCCGCCGAAGAGCCGGCCGAACAGCGAGCCGCCCGGCATGCAGAAGTCTTCGCTGGCGCAGTCGTAAACGCGGTGGTCGATCTTTTTCACGTCCGTGGTCGGGCGGCACACCTTCTTGAGGCAGCCCGGCTCGCAGGGCGCGGGGCAGTCGTCGGCCTGGGACACTCCCGCCAGGGCCGCGAGGGCCAAGGCCAGTACGGAGGTCCGGATTATCGTAGAACGCGGCATGACGATGATTCTCCTCGTTATGTTCGTGGGGATGGCGCGGGAAATCCTCCGCCGCTCGCGGCTTCGCAATTGCGAACCCGCGAGCGGCGGGCGGGACGATTAGAAGAAGAACTGCGTCCGGATGCCCAGGCCGTCGAGGTCGCCGGGGACCTGGCCGGGCCGCAGGTGGAAGCGGTTGTTGTGCAGGTACTCGAACTGGATCTTCAAGTTGGTGTTGAGATACCAGTTGAGGCCTACCTCGATGCCATCCATGATGCCGCCCTGGACGACGCCGCTGTCGAGGTTCAGGTGCGAGTAGCGGGCGGCGACTTCCCAGGCGCCGCGGCCGAACAGGAAGCCGCCCCCTTCGCCGCTCGTCGCGAAGAACGGCGTGTACGGAGTGGCGATGTACGTCGAGCCGAGGCGGCCGAGGCGGCGGTCGTAGATGCGGTTCTCGCCGGTCAGGAAGTAGGACACCTGGACGTAACCGCCATCGAAGCCGAGGTCGCCCCGGTTGCGGCCGCCGACGACGGTGTTGTTCGCCCACGCCCAGGCGTACTCCGCCTGGAACGACAGCGGCCCGAGCACGGCGAAGAACTCCGTGCCGAGGACGGTCGCCGAGTCGGCCCTCAGCGCGCCAGTGTCGACCCAGCGGACGCTGTTGCCGGGCAGCGGCGAGGTGCCGAAGTCGCCGATGGCGTCGCGCAGCTCGGGCCGGGCGCGGAAGCGAATCTGACCCGGATTGATGCCGCCCTGGAGGCCGGAGCCGGCCGCGGCGTCGGGCTTCTCCGCCTTGCGCCAGCTGCCGGACACGCCGAGGTGGAGCAGTTCCCGCCCTTCGTTCTCGTAAATGGGCAGGGCGGTCAGCCGGCCGCTGACGCCGTAGTCGCCGTCGCCGAAGTCGGCGCCGTTGTTGCCGCGCAGCGCGTTGTCCTGCCGGTACGCCATCGCCGCGTAGGTCACGTGCTGGTCGAGGAAGTTGTTGCCCAGCCAGACGCCGGAGGCGAAGTTCTGGTAGAAGGCGTCGGTGTACGCGGCCCGCTCCAGGAAGGTCATGGCCCGGCTGCTGGAAACCATGTCGCCTTCAAACCCCTGTGGCACCTTCATGTGACCGATGCGGACCGTGCCGATGACCGGGAGCTTGGTGATCCCGACCCACACCTCGTCCAGGTTGATGAGGCTCTGCTGCACCTGCTCCAGCGCGAGCTCGACGTTCCACTCCATGACCTCCCACGCCGTGCCGTCCCACGACGGGCGGATGCGGCGGAAGAAGGTGCCGTCCTGGAGGTTGCCGACCTGCGACGCCGGCCGCAGGTTGTTGCTCTGGTCGAACCAGACCGAGTCGTACTGGAAGCGGACGCCGAGGTGCGAGACGAAGTCCTTGTTCGGCGTCTCGAAGGTTACGCCGTTGGCGAGGTTCCAGCGGGCGCTCAACTTCAGGTCGCTGCCGACCTTGTGGCCCTCCTCTTCTTCCTTCGCCTTCTTCGCCTCGTCCTCCTTCTTTTTCTTCTCGTCGCGCTCCTTGAGGACATCGCCGACGATCTTCTCGACGGACTTCTTGTCCGGCTCGGCGGCCTTGGCGGGCTTGCCGTCCTCGGCGGCCGTCTCTTGCGTCTTGTCGAGGATCTTCTTCAGGGCGTTTTGCAGTTCCTCGTTCTGCTTCTCCAGACGCTCCAGGCGCTGCCGGAGGGCCTCGGTGTCCTTGTCGTCCGCGCGGGCCTGGCCGCCGACGAGGAGGACGCCCGTCACTCCTCCCACGGCCAGCAGGCGCACGAACCGACGCCACGAGCGTTTGAACATGACGAACGTCTCCCTTCGTTAGCGCACGACTTCCTGTCGCACGTCCCTTCCAAACGCCCCGGAGAGTCCGATGATCCGGCTTCGTGCCGGCGAGGACTCGTCTTCCGTGCCGAGGCGGCTCTTGTTTCGCTGCTTTGTAAATCGGTTCGGGTCAAGTTGTTCTGCCTTCACAATGGACAGGAAGGGGAAGGTCGGGGCGTAAGCGGTAAGGGTTGTGACGAGGGGGTATGAAAAAAGCGAGTAGGCGGGGGAAAGGGAAGAACTTCATCGGCGCGGCCGACACCTGCTGGCGCAGGTGTCGGCGTCAAAGTCGCCTCAATCGACCGGGGCGGGTTCTACGGCTGTTGATAGGCGTAGAAGAGGTTGTCGATCAACTCTGTCTGCGTCAGGGCCGAGACGTGTCCGTCGCAATACAGGGCGTTGTAGACGCCGGAGTGGCGCTTCTGCGGGTAATGGATGCCGTCGGTCGGGTCGCCGTAGGGCTTCCAGGGGCCGCGCGGGGCGGCGATCTTCGAGTTGGCGCACCCCGGCGTGCGGCCGTGGTCCCAGACGATCAGGATGTTCGAGCTGCCGTTGCCGTTGATGAGTTCGACGAGCCGCTTGCCGTTCGGCCCGCCGGTGACGTAGTTCATCGCGTAACTGACTTGAAAGGGCTTGCCGAAGGTCGCGCTGCCCAGCGTCGTGTCGAGGCCGTCGGGGCACTTGAACACTTTGATGTTTTGCTCGACGTAGGGCCAGAGGAGGCCGCGCGGAAAGTTGTCGTCGATCGTCTGCGTCGGGTCCGAGCCGGGGCGGTTGTCGTAGGGCGCCCACCAGACCTCGTTCGGCCCAGTGAAGGTCGTCGGTGAGGTCAACGTCTCGCAGTACAGGTCGTTGCCGCCTTTCCAGGGCGCCGGGCAGAGGCGGTAGCGCGGCAGGCCGTCCTGCGTGTCGTGGTACAGGTGGCAGGCAATGCCGATCTGGTGCAAGTTGTTCGCGCACTGCAGCCGGTTGGCCGCTGCCCGTACCTTCTGGACCGCCGGGACGAGCAGGCCGATCAGCACCGCGATGATGGCGATGACGACCAACAACTCGATCAGCGTGAAGCCGCGCCTGTGCCGCATGGCGTGCCTCCTCCTGTCACAACGCCGTTCCCATTGTAAGGGAATGCCGTCACAGGTCGCCGTCGCTGACGACCTCGCCGTTGGCGCGCGTGCAGAGCGCCCGCATGACGTTAAGGTCAATGTTATTGTTGATCCAGCGCGTGGAGCCGTCCATGAAGAGAAAGTTGCCGCCGCCGGGGTGAACCGAGTGGAACGCGGCGGGGCTGGCGTTCGGCGCGTTGACCGTGTACTGCCGGCTGTGGACCACGGTGGACGTTATCGGCGGGCGCCAGTTCTGGCAGGGCTGGTTGAGAGACGGGTTGAACGGCGCCGGCATCGTGGCCTGGTTGTAGATGATCTGCGAGTTGGGGACGGCCCCGGCCCAGATGGTTTCCACGAAGCCGCTGTTGCGCTCGCCGATGCCGATGGTCGTCGACGTGCCGTCGGTGATGTCGGCGACGCGGATCTTGCTGTTGCGGTGGAAGACGCCGTTGAACGGCTGGTACTCGTAGCAGCCGTAGTCCGGGTCGCCGGCCTTACCGCCGCCGAGGCAGCCGACGTAGCTGCACACGCCGCCGTCGGCGAGCACGACCGGCGTGCTCGACGGCGCCGGCGGGGAGCCGCAGGTCGTGACGTTGACCACGTGCGGCGCGGTGTCGCTCGGGCAGGCGTAGATTTTCACGAGCTGTCGCCGGACGGCGGCGTTGAGGGGGTCGGCGATGGGGAGGTCGAGGCGGATGGCGTGCTGAAGGTTGTCCTGTTCGACGTAAGGGAGCATCAGCGCGAACAAGCTCCAGCCGGGTCCGCGCTCGGCCGGGAAGGAGTTGCACTGCCCCGGCGGCATGCGCCAATTCGGGTCCACCAATTCGGAAATGAAGCCGGCGGGGAAGGCGCCGCGGTCGCCGTGGTGGTTGTGCAGCGCCAGGCCCATCTGCTTGAGGTTGTTGGCGCAGGACAGGCGCGACGCCGCCTCGCGCACCTTCTGCACGGCGGGCACCAGCAGGCCGATCAGGACGGCGATGATGGCGATGACGACGAGCAACTCGATGAGCGTAAAGCCGCGCCTGCGCCTCATGACGTGCCCTCCCCAGTCGCAACGCCGTTCAAATTGCACGAGAATGCCATTCGACGACGTTAGTGTAGGGGGGAGGGGGCGCGCGGCAAGGCGGGTTCAGGAGAAGGCGCGGGAGAATTCCTCGGCGAGGAGGTCGCCCATGCGGCGGTGCAGGGCGAGGAAGGACGTGACGAGGCGACGCGCCTCCGGGGTGAGGCTGCTGCGCCGCGCCTCCTGGCCGCCGACCTGCGTCACGACGAGCTGCCGGCCGAGCGCCTCCTCCGCCTCCTTGACGCGGCCCCAGACGTGGCGGTAGCTCTTGCCGAGGTCGTGGGCGGCGCCCTTGATGGTGCCGGACCGTTCGACGGCTTGCAGGATCTCCGCGATCCCGTACCCGAAGGCGTAGCGGTCGCCGGCCTCCAGCCACACCTTGACGCGGGGCGCGAAGGACGGCCGGGCGGGAGGGCGGCGCGACGAGGGGTGAGCCATGACGAGGGTTCCGCCGGGGCGCGTGCGGCCTCAGCCGCCGATGAGGACCGTGGGGCAGCCGAGGACGATGGTGCCGCCGTGCGCCGTCAGGTCGCCCATGCGCGCCGCCGGCAGCTTGCCGACGAGGACCGTGACCGAGCCCTTGACGATGACGTCCGGCGGGCCGACGCAGACCGCCTTGTCGGTGACCCGCGCCGCCGGCAGCTTGCCGATGAGGACGGTCGGGCAGCCGGGCGGCAGGATCGGCCCGCCGACGTGCGGCACGATCCCCGTCACCATCGGGCAGACGTGCATGTCGCTGGCGCGGGCGGCGGGCTGGGGCATGGGTCAATCCTCCGGGTTTAGAGTCTGTAGCGTATGCCCCCCTCGCCCCTGTACTCAGGGGAGAGGGCTATGGGAACGGACTCTTAGACCTGGCCGTCTTTCCAGCGACTCTTC
>JBBROG010000187.1:0-17529 GCA_038229635.1 Gemmatales bacterium | reverse complement strand
GGTCGCTTCGCAAACCGCTCGTTCGTAGTCCGTGAGCCGCACGATGTACTTCTTGTTCATGGGAACCTCCTTGTTGACGTGGAGCTTCCCCAAAATCGACGGTTTTAGCAACCCGAAAATTCAGTCTGGACGGGGCACTAGCGCTTCCCTGACCGGGCGAGCGCCGCCTTCGCCTCGCGCGTCAGCCAGGCGTCGGCGGCCCCTTTCGCCACGTCTTCGAGCAGCGCTCCCGCGTCCGGCGTCCGCATCGCCTCCGCCGCCTCCAGCGCCCGCGCCTGTCGCAGCCGTTCGCCCGAATCGGCCGACGTCCGCGCCCTCTCCAGCAGGTTCTCGACGCGGCGGCGCAGCTCCGCGGACGGGTCGCCCGCCAGCGCGGCCTTCAGCGCCGCCTCGGTGTTGGTCTTGCCCTGCAAATAACAGAGGACCAGCGGCGCGCGCAGCCGCTCGGGCAGCCGGGCCAGTTCCTCGTCGAGTGCCGGCCTTATATCATCCGAAAATATCTCATTTGTCGCTTCTGTCTGACGCATCTCCGCCACCCGCCTTTCGTGAACGCGCCGCCGCGCCGCGCCCGCCCGCGCCTTGAGGGCCAGCCGGGACGCGACGCCGTACAGCCAGCCGCCGAGCGACGAACCTTGCCGGATCGACGCCGCCTTATGGACGAGGACGAGAAACGTCGCCTGAAACACGTCGTCGGCGTCCGGCCCGGCGTTGAGGAGGCGGCGGCAGACGCCGACGACCATTGGCCCGTGCCGGCGCATCAACTCCTCGAAGGCGGCCTCGTCGCGCCGGTGGGCGAAACACTCGAGAAGTTGGTGGTCCGTCGGCCCTCCGGACGAAGAACCCGGAACCCGGTGGAGGTGGCGCAGGAGGACGCCGAATTGAGGCTGAGGCATGGGTCCGCATCTCCGGGGCCGTTCCCCTCTATAGTTCCCGGAGCCGGCAGAAGAAATCCAGTTAATTTCGGAGAAAGGAAAGAGAGACGTGTCGATCGGCCCGAAGCGTGAGCGTGGGGTGAATGTGCCCGCGCTCGCGCTTCGGGTCGATGAGCGGCCGGTCCGCGCCTATTCGCCGCTCGCCTTCGGCAGCACGTGCAACTGTTCCGGCCCCGACGGCATCGGCGCCGGGGCGGCGCCGCCGTGCGGCAGCGCGTGCGGCGCGGCGGCGCCGCAATAGCCCGACCCGTGCGAGCCGTGGCCGTGAGAACAGCCGTACTCCGGACCCTCTTCACAGTCGCAGACGCCGTGCGTGTGCGAGCCGCCGAGCAGCCCGCCCTCGCAGAGGTGGCCGCCGTGCGCTTTCCAGGGCGCGCACGACGACGAACATTGACAGCCGACCGCCCCGCCGAGAATCATCCCGGCGGCGGCCAGGCTCAAGAGCAGGCGACGCATGGTTTCCCTCCCTTTCGTGATCGGTCATCCTTGACCCGCCCTCGCGCCGCCGCCGAGCCCTGTCCCGCAAGAGACGTCTGCGGCGGACCGCCCCCGCCTCTTCAGGTTCCGCCGGCGCCGCGACTCGAGCCCGTTTCCCCAGACCCACGGAACCGGCCGGTCGTGCCGAGGCTACGGCTCCGCCGGATCCTGCCGGTCTTATCGGCATTCGCGCCGGCCCCGCTCCAGCCCCGTTTACGTTTCAGGGACGCGCCCTGGCCGCCGTGTCGCCCAGGAGCCGCTCGAAGCGCGCGTGGCCGCGCACGCTCTTGAGGTCCTCGTCGTCGCGGGCCAGGTCGCGGCCGTAGCCGAGCGCGAATGCCTTCTCGAGGTGTCCCAGCGCCTGGTCGGCGGCCTGCTTCGCCGCGCCGGCGCCGCCGAGGCGGTCGAGCCATAAGGCCGTGACGCACGCGGCGGCGTAGTGGACCGCGCCGTCCTCGCACGAGTGGTCGAAGAACCAATTGAGGTCGGCGAGGGCGTCGGGAAACTTGCCGGCCCGCGCGAGCAGGATGGCCCGGTAGCGGCGCGGCTCGGCCATCGCCGGCGCCTCCGCCAACGCCTTGGTGAAGTGGTCGATCGCCTCCGGCGTATGTCCCTTGCCGGCGAGCAGCATCCCCCGGCCGTACAGGGCGTGCGCTTCGGTCGGCCGGAGGCGCAGCACCTCGTCGAACGCCGCGGCGGCCTCGTCCGGCAGCCGGCCCGCCACCGCGAAGCCGTAGGCCCAGCGCGTGCGCAACCGGACGTCCTCGGAAGCACTTTCCGCGCGCGCGAAGGCCGTCCGGAACGCCGCCTCCGCCTTTGCCGTGTCCTTCAGGCCCTCGTAGGCCACGCCGAGCCCGGCGTGGAGGGCCGCGTCGTCGCGCCCCAACTGGGCTGCCCGCTCCAGATCCGCGCGCGCGTCGTCGTACTGCTTCAGTTCCAACCGGGCGAGGGCGCGGTTCAGGTGAGCGATCACGAACTCGGGGTCGCGCTTCAGGGCGGCGCCGTAATCCTTGACCGCCTCGCGCTGCCGCCCCATGCGGCCCCGGACGCAGCCGCGGTTGAAGTAGCCCCAGGCGAACTCGGGCCAGAGGGCGATGCTGCCGGAGTAGTCGGCCTCGGCGCGGGCGCTCGCGCCCATCAACTCGCGACAGAGGCCGCGCTGCATCCACGACCAGTAGTGGCGCGGGTTCAACTCCAGGGCGTGGTCCAACTCCTCGACGGCGTCGGCGTAGCGCCCGTGGCGGACGTGGACGACGGCCAGAAGATAGTGGTCGCGGGCGCTGGTCGGCGGCGTACCGTCCGCCGCCGCGCGGGCCTCCGCCGCGCCGGCCGCGTCGCCGAGGCGGTCGAGGAACACGGCCCGCTCCTCCCACAGGGCGTGCGACGGCGCCAGCCCGTCGATCGCCTCGGCGCGGTCCAGCAGCGCCAGCGCCCCGCGCTGCGCGTCCTTGTCGTCGGGGGCTCCCGCCGCCCGGCCCCACGCCAGCAAGAGCAGCAGCTCGCGCGTGTCCTCGGCGAGCCGGTCCGCCTCCTCCGGCCGCAGGAGGTCCCAACCGGCGCGTGCCTGCCAGTCGTCGTCGCGGAGTACGCCGTAGACGTCCAGGGTCGCCTCGCAGACGGCGACGCCCTGGCAGCGGTGGTCGGCGACGTCGACCGCCGTGTTCACCAAACAGAGGGCGCGGAGCGTGCCTTCCTCGTAGGCCAGGAGGCGCGCCCGCGCCTCCTTGACGGCCAGGGCGGCGCGAGTCTCGACCAGGTGTTGGCGCACGCCGGCGAACGCGCAGGCGCCCCCGGCCAGCAGCAGCAAGGCCGCGATGCCGACCGTGCCCGACGACGTCAGCCGCGGGTGGCGGCGCAGCCACTTGGCGGAGCGCTCGCGCCGGCTCAGCTCCGGGGCGTAGCGCAGCGGCAGGTCGTCCAGGAAGCGGCGCAAATCCTCGGCCAGCTCCCCGGCGTGCTGGTAGCGCCGCGCCGGATCGGGTTCCAGACATTTGCGCGTGATGCTCTCCAAACCCCAGGGCGCGTCGGGCCGTTTGCCCCGCAGCGACGGCACGATTTGGGTGCGCTCCCGCGCCAGGGCCAGGTACTGCGGCGTCACCGACGAGTAGCCGCCCCCCAGGTCGAAGGGGCGCACGCCGGCGAGCGCCTCGAAGAGGACAATGCCGAGCGAAAACAGGTCGGAGCGGTGGTCGGACTCCGTCACCCCGGCCGACTCGCTCGCCGTCATCGCGCGCAGGTGTTCCGGCGCCATGTACGCCACCGTGCCGCCGAGGACGACCTTGCCGCCGCTCTCGATTTTGCTACTCGCGACGTTGAAGTCGAGCAGCATCGGCTCGCCGCCGGAGCCGAGCAGGACGTTCGACGGCTTGATGTCGCGGTGGATGACGCCGCGGTGGTGCGCGTGCTGCAGCGCCTCCGCGAGCCGGGCCACGACCCAGGCGGCGGCGCGGAAGTACGACTCCTTGAGGAGGAAATCGAGGGCCGTCTGCTCGCGCGAGCGCGGCGGCGGGGGCGGCGCTTCGCCCTCCGCCCGGCGCGCGTCGCTGGGCGCCGGCGCGCTGACCGCCGCCAGCGCCTCGACCAGCTCGGCGCCGCGCGTGGGCCGAGTCGTCGCGGCCCAGAGTTTCTCCAGCACCTGCGACAGGCTGGCGCCGCCGAAGTAGGGCATGCACACCGCCCGCAGCCCGACGCTGGCGTCCTCGTGGACCGAGTAAATCGGCACGATGTGCGTGTGCTGCAACTGCGCCAGCGTCTGCGGCTCGTCGCCGTCGATGCCGGACACTTTCAGGACGACGGGGCGGCCGGCCAGGTCGGCCTGGTCGGCCAGGAAGACACGGGCGAAGGCGCCGCGCCCCAACTCCTGCCGCAGGCGGAAGCCGAAGACCTGGTCCCCCGACGCGGGCAGTTTCGGCTCTTCGGGGCCGGAGTTGACCGACCCCGCCGAAGAGACGCGCGAGCCGGAGCGGCGGCGCACGCGCTGCGTCGCCTCCTCGGGGCGCGGACTATTCGTTTTCGGGTCTTTCACGTCTTCGAGGCCACGACTCATGCGGGCGGTCCTTTCACGAGGATGGGTCGGGAAGCGGGGCGCGGCTCCCGAAGAAGCGCCAGCGCGCCGGCGCCGAGGAGCCCGCTCGCCCACATCCAGTCGGACGACGACTCGGACGCTCGCGGCGCGAAGAAGGCTTCCTCGTCTTCGGTTTCTTCGGCCGGCTTCGGCGCCGGCACCTCGGACGGCACGTCGGGCAGCGTGAACGGGGACCACAGGCCGCTCAGGAGGTAGGTCACCCACTCGAGGACCGCCCGGCGCTGGCGCTCGTCTAGCCCGGTCCCCGAAGAGTCGGCCAGCGCGCGGGCGAGGCGTTCCGACAGCACCTCGGCGCGCCCGCCCTCGCGCTGGCCGTCCCCTGACGCGGCCCCGGCCTCAAACACGGCGCCGCGGACGTCGCCGGCTGCCGTGCCGTCGAGCCCCGGCAGCGACAGGCGTTCGGCGACAGGGGCGAGGGTCGTCGTCGGGGAGGGAGTCGTCACACCCCCGACAGAGGGGGCGCTGAACGCACTGAGGACGTTCGACGGCAGGCCGGGTAACGACAGGGCGCCCGCGGACGTGGTCGCCGGGACGACGGTTCGCGTGCCGCCGTCCCCCGCGCTCGGCAGGCTCACGCTCGGCGTCGACGAGGGCGGGGTCGCCCCTCCGCCGGTCGGCGACGGAGCCGGGCTCGGCGTCGGGGCCGGCGCGTCGGCCAGGCGGATGCGGTAGGCCGGCGCGGGGCTGGTCGTCAGCGGGATCGGCGCCTCGGCCGACGTCCCCAGCGAGAGCTTGACCTGATACTGGCCCCGCGCGGTCGCCCCCGCCGGCCAGCCCGTGACGCGGAGCAGGTAGGTCCCGGCGGCGAGCGTCGGCTGGGAAATTCGGTTGAACGCCGCGCCGCGCGGCCTGCCGTCCGGGAACAGGAGCTGTGCCGTCAGCCGCGTCCCCGGCGGCAGATTCGTTCCGCTCACCGTGACGAAATAGCCGCGCGTTTGGATCACCTCGAAGCGGTAGACGTCGGCTCCGTCCGCCGCGTTCGTTGAGGGTGTCGTGGCGAAGTCCCGTGTCAGCGTTACCTTTTTGTTCAAGTCGCGCGGGAACAGGACGCCGAGGTTCTGCGGAGCGCCGGCCGTGTTGTTCGGCTCGGCGTCGGTCCACAACAGCGGGTTGCCGGCCGTGCCGCGCGGCGGGCCGGCGACGACGAAGGGCACGACGTAATCGCCCGAGGGGTCGTTGCCGACGAGCGGGTTGGCGGCGAGGTCGGCCAGGCCGCGCGCCCCGGACAGGTGCAGCGACGCCGGCCCGTTCGGCAGCGCGTCGAGGACCAGGAACGACGCGAGGCCCGTCGCCGAGTCGTAGGACGTCATCCGCGGGTAGGTTTCGACGCCGTCCGAGCCGAGGAGGTAGATCGCGCTCACCTCCGTCGCCTGCGTCTGGTCCTTCTGGAGGCTTTGCAGCAATTGCAGATTGATGGACCCGCTGAAGCGGACTGTGAAGCCCGTCGGGGGCGGCGCCGTCTCGCCCAGCCCGGCGACGTCGCGGACCTCCAGCGGCGTGTCGTCGGTGGTGACGAGGAGGCTCAGCAAGTAGTCGCCGCGGCTGTTGCCCCGCGTCCCACTGTGCGAGACGGCCGGGTCGAACACGCCCCCGACGCCCGCCACGGCATTCGGCCCCGGATCGGGGAGGTTGGGGCCGCTGCTCACGGCGACGTAGTAGGTCCCCTCGGTCAGCGACGTGTACAGGACCGCGTCCTGGAACAGAGGCTGCGAGCCGTCCGTCGCCGCCGTGGTATTGCCGGTGTTGTTGTTGAACGTGACGACGGCGAGGTGCCCGTCGGTAGGATCGACGCGGAACAGCGTCAGGGCCGGGTCGAGGCCGGAGCCGATGCGGCCCGCGTCGGCCTGGAGAATGATCGCGTGCCGCCCCGGCCCGCTGACGTCGAACGAATACAGGTCCACGTCGGCGGCCGGGTTGGCGAGCAGGGCGGCCGGGCCGGTCGGGTCGTCGAGGACTTCCTGCGAGCCGGCCTTGGTGTACGCCGGGTCGTCGCCGATGGTGCCGGTGGCCTGCACCAGCTTCCCCGGCGCGAGGCCGCCGAGGTCGTGAGCCGTCGCCGCGGTGTCGTCGGCGGCGGAACCCGTGCGCCCCTCGGCGCCGGCGACGCGGAAGGTGGTCACGAAGTCGGTCCCGTCGGGCGCCGCGTCCGACATTCCCAGGCTGGTGCCGTCGAGGCCGCGCAGCACGACGTCGTGGCTCGCCGCGTCGCCGGCGAGGGTGAGGCGGTAATAGCCGACGTCAAGGGGCGCGTTGGGCGTGATTTGGAGTTCCTTGGCGTTCCCCGTGAAGTTGACGTTCGCGATGGGCAAAGTCGCGTCGTTGCCGTCGTCGAAGGTCGGGTCGGGGCTGTATTCCAGGACGACGCTTTGCCCCGGCGCGAGCGTCGCGGGGTCGAGGTCGGCGCTCAGCGCCACGCGCAGCACGAGGGGCGACCCGGCGAGGGAAGCGGCGTCGGCCGGCTCGGCGCTGACGACGACGGGGCCGCCCGCCGACAGCGGTAGGTCCGTGGCGGTCAGCAGCAAGTCGTAGCGGCCCGTGCTTCCCGGCGAGCCGCTGCCGGCGAGGAGCGGGTGGAAGAAACGGTTGCCGGAGCCGCTGACGGCGACGAAATAAGTGCCGGGAGCCAGGTCGCGCATGCTATGGGCGTCGCCGCCGTCGAGCAGGCTGTCGTCCTGGGCGAGCAGGCGGTGGTCGCTCGGATTGAGCGGGTCGCCGAAGTGTCCCGGATCGCTATTGTAGAGACCGACGACGGCGGACAGCGAACTGCCGCTGGCCCGGTCCTGCGTCGTCAGCGTGACCGTGGCGGGCCGGTCGAGCGTGAAGCGGACCCAGTCGACGTCGGCGGCGCCGGACGGCCCGTCGCCGAGGCGCCCGGCGACTTCGGCCTGGCCGACGCCGCTGAGACCGCCCAGGTCGAGGGCGCGGTCGAGCGTTTCGACAGGCATGGGGGACGTCGCGCGCAGGAACGGCAGGGGCGCGGCGGTCACGAGGAGGCCGTAATCGCCCGTCGTGCCGGCGGAGCCGCTGACGGTGAGGGAGTACGAGCCGGGGCCGAGGTCGCGGAGGAGCCAGGCGTCGCCGCCGCGCGGCAGGCCGTCGTCCTGGGCGAGCAGGCGGTGGTCGACCCAACTCTGCGGGTTGCCGGCGTCGCGCACGTCGTTGCTGTACAACCGCAGCGTGCTGACGAGCGGGCTGCCGCCGGCCCGGTCGAGAGTCGTGAGCGTGACGGCGGCGGGCTGGGTGAGCGTGAAGCGGAAGGCGTCCACGTCGCCGGGGCCGGCGAAGCCGTCGCCGAGGTTGCCGACCGCCTCGACGCGGCCGGGCGCGCTCAGCGCCCCCAGGTCGGCGGCCGCGTCGAACGTGTCGTCCGGCTCGACGGCCGCGAGCGGGCACGCGAGTCCGGGCCAGGCCGCGGCCGAAGGCAGACTGCGCCCTTCGAGAGGCTCGACGTGAAGGGGAATGCGGAAGGGGCGGCGGCCGCCGGGCCGCACGCTGCGAAGACGGGTCACCATGTCGGCACAACCTCGATCTCTGTTCCGTCGGACGGGAAATCGCGAGGCCGTCCCGCTACCGGGCTGTCGTCGGGGGGCTCGCGCAAGGGGGAGGAGGCAGAGGGGGATGGGGCGCCCCGGCCGCCCTTCGCGAGGGGGAAAGAAGGTCGGGGCCGCGCCGGATTCACGAAACTCTAGCTCGCGATTCGGCCCGAGGAAAGCGCGCGGGCGAAATGGCGCGGCGGACCCGGCGCGCCTCCCGCGCGGGCGTTCGCGGGCCGAATCGTGAGCTACCATTGAAGAGCCTCGGGTCCGAGGGCCGGCCCACCCGCCGCGCGCCGCCCCGGAGAGCGCCGACGACTCCGTGGAGGCAGCAGATCGCCTTATGGACAGCCAGCTGAAGACGATCCGGACCGAGATGAGCAACCCCGGCTCCGCGCCCCGCCGGGACGGCATCCTCGTCCACATCTACCCGACCGGCCCCGAGATCGGCATGCGCTACATGCTGGCGGCCGAGCCCCTGGTCATCGGCCGCGGCGAGACGTGTGACATCCGTATTAACGACAATTCCGTGTCGCGCCGGCACGCCACTATCCAGCCGGCCGGCAACGGCTTCTCGGTCATCGACCTCGGCAGCACCAACGGCACCTACCTCAACGAAGCCCTGGTGACGACGGCGCCCCTCAAGGACGGCGACTATTTGCGCGTCGCCAACTGCATCTACCGCTTCCTCGCCGGCGGCAACCTCGAGGCGGAGTACCACGAGGAGATTTACCGCCTGACGATCATCGACGCCCTCACCGAGACGCATAACAAGCGCTACCTGCTCGAGTTCCTCGACCGCGAGCTGGCCCGCGCCGTCCGCCACGGGCGGCCGCTGGCGCTGGTCATGTTCGACATCGACCACTTCAAGCGGATCAACGACGAGCGCGGGCACCTGGCCGGCGACTACGCCCTGCGCGAGCTGTCCGCCTGCGTCCGCGAGAGCGTCCGCAAGGAGGAGTTGTTCGCCCGCTACGGCGGCGAGGAGTTCGCCGTCGTCTTGCCGGAGACGACGCCGGAGGACGCGGTCGCCTTCGCCGAGCGGGTCCGCGTTGAGGTGGCGGCTCGCGCCTTCGAGTACGACGGCGAGCCGTTCTCCCTCACGATCAGCCTCGGCGTGGCCTGCACCCTCGGCACGAACGTCGACAACGCGGAGGCGCTGATCCTCCTGGCCGACAAGGCGCTGTACCGCGCCAAGGAGGACGGGCGCAACCTCGTGCGCGTCTGGGCCGACGACGAGCCGCGGGAGGCGTTCGCCCCGCGGGCGGTTGCCGCCCCGTGAGATCGAGCGCGGGCGAAACAATTTCTTGCCCGTCAGCGAACCGCAAGCTACGTTTCTAATGCCTCTCCCCGGAAGCCTCCCATCGCTTCCCCGGCACGACATCCCCCAAGTCGGCGACATGCTCGCCGGCCACCTCGACAAGGGCAAACCCGCCGAAAGGCGGCGACGCAAAGCCATGGGCCTGCCTGGCAGTTGCTAGTTGTCAGTTGCTAGTTGCTAGAAAAAAGGGATTGTATAAACCTTTTCTAGCAACTAGCAACTAGTAACTAGCAACTGCTAAACGGTCGCCAGGTTGCCGAAAGGGTACGCGAGGGCCGTCCGGAACCGGCCCCGCCACAGACCCGAACGCCCCGCCAACCCGGAACGGAGAGGCTATGTCCTTGTTTCGCAGGCCCGATCGCCGCCGCGCCACGCCGCTAACGACCGCCCGCACGCGCCCCGCCGTCGAGGCGCTCGAGTCGCGGCTGACCCCCTATGCCATATCCGGAAACTCCTGGGCTCACCCGGAGTTGATCACCCTCGGCTTCGTCCCCGACGGCACCGTCCTCGGCACCGACGTCAACGGCGCCACGATCACCAGCAACCTGTCGGCGACCCTCACGCCCCGCTTCGGGTCGGCCTCCGCCTGGCAGACCCAGATCCTCAAAGCCGCCCAGCAGTGGGCTTCGGTCGCGAAGATCAACCTCGCCGTCGTCGCCGACGACGGCTCGGCGCTCGGCTCGGGGCTCTACCAGCAGGGCGACCCCGCCAAGCCGGACATCCGCATCGCGGGCTACAACTTCGGCGCCAGCGACCTCGGCTACACGTTCTTCCCGCCGCCGGCCAACACCGACTCCTTCGCCGGCGACATGGAGTTCAACACCGGTCAGACGTTCAACAACGGCACCACCTACGACCTGTACTCCGTGGCCCTGCACGAGATCGGCCACGCCCTCGGTATGAACCACAGCACGACCTGCACCGCCGTCATGTACGGCACCTACCTCAGCGCGCAGGCCGGTCTGACGGCGGACGACGTCAGCGGCATCAAGGCGATCTACGGCGCCCGAACCGCCGACTCCTACGACTCGCTCACGGCCGTCGGCAATAATTCCTTCGGCAGTGCGAGCAACCTCACGTCGCTGCTCGACGCCGTGACCAAGACCGCATTGGTGCAAAACCTGGGCATCACGACCACGAGCGACCTCGATTTCTACAAGGTCACGGCGCCGACCGGCACGGCGAGCACGTTCACGGTCAAAGTACAGTCGAGCGGCCTGAGTCTCCTCGCCCCCAAGGTCACCGTCTACGCCTCCGACCAGGTGACGGTGAAAGGGTCCGCGACCGTGACAGGGTATTCGGGCGGCACCGCCACGGTGAACGTGACGGGCGTAAGTGCCGGCCAGCTGTATTACCTGAAGGTGCAGGGAGCGGACACGACCGCTTTCGGCACGGGCACATATGCCCTGACGCTGAATTTCGGCACCGGCGCTTTGCCGGCCGTGCTGCTCCCGAACACGCTGACCGCGATCCCGCTCGTGCCGGGCGGCGGCGGCGGCACCGCGAGACCCCAAAAGTCGGCCTTCCTCAAGACCGGCGAGGACGACCGGGGCGACGCCTACGCGGTCGGGACGCAAGGCCCCTACGCAATCCTCCCCGCGGTCGGCGGCGACGAACTCCGCCAACTGCTCGCCCTCTTGAACCACACGCCAGCCTCCGGCGTGACGAACCACGCCGGCCTCCCGGATCGGATTCACGAGAACGGCGGCGCCGCAACGGGACGGCACACGGCCCCGACGTCCGCGGGAGGCGCCGACGGGCGAAACAGTTCTCTGGCCGCGCGGCCGCCGCAGCGAGGTGCGGCCGACGGGTCCGTCTCCTTCACGCCGGCAAACCCTCTCGGGGACAGCGTAACGCCCCGCGTTTGAACCGTCGCAAGTCTCCTCGACAAAGGCAAACCCGGCGAAAGCCGGCGACGCAAAGCCATGGGCCTGCCTGGCAGTTGTCAGTTGCTAGTTCCTAGTTGCTAGAAAAAAGGGGCCGCTTCAACCTTTTCTAGCAACTAGCAACTAGCAACTAGCAACTGCCAAACGGCTGCCAGGTTGCCGAAAAGACAGGCGTACCCCGACCGGAACCGGGGCGTCGCCAAGCACGACATTCGGAACCCTGGAACGGAGAAGTCCATGACCTGGTCCCTTTCGTCTCGCCGTCGCCCGAACCGTCCGCCAGCGGCCCGCCCCGCCGTCGAGGCGCTGGAGTCGCGCCTGGTGCCTTACGCGGCCTCGGGCAACGCCTGGCCGCACCCCGAGCTGATCACCATCGGCTTCGTCCCCGACGGCACGCAGCTCGCGCAGGGCAGCCCGCCCGTCACGAGCAACCTGTTCGCCAAGTTCAACGCCCTCTTCGGCCAGGCGTCCGTCTGGCAGAAGGAGATCCTGCGCGCCGCCCAGCAGTGGGCGCAGCAGACCAACCTCAACTTCGCCGTCGTCACCGAGACCAGCGCCGCCTCCGGCTCGGGGAGCTACCAGGAGGGCGACCCGACGATGGCGGACATCCGCATCGGCGGCTACAACTTCGGCACGACGACGCTGGCCTCGGCGTACATGCCGCCGCCGGTCAACAACTACTCGATCGCCGGCGACATCAACTTCAACACCGCCCAGACCTGGAACATCGGCTCGACCTACGACCTGTTCACGGTGGCGGTGCACGAGTTCGGCCACGCCCTCGGCCTCAACCACAGCACCGTCGTCAGCGCGTCGATGTACCCCGGCTACAACGGCATCAAGACGACGTTGGGGAGCGACGACATCGCCGGCATCCGCAGCATCTACAGCAACGGCGGCGCCCGCACGCTCGACGCCTATGACGCCGGCGGCAACGGCACCTTCTCGACCGCGACGAACCTCACCTCACTCCTCGACGCCTCGAGCAAGACGGCCCTGGTGACGAACCTCGACCTGACCACGACCACGGACCTCGACTATTACCAGTTCACGGCTCCGGCGGGCTCGGCGTCGACCCTGACGGTCCGGGTGCAGAGCGCCGGCCTCAGCCAGCTCTCGCCCCGGGTCACGATCTACGCCGCCGACCAGACGACCGTCCTCGGCTCCGCGTCGGGCTACGGTCAGTACGGCGCCACGCTGACGGCCGGGGCGAACGGCATCGTCGCGGGGAAGACCTACTACATCAAGGTGGCGGGCGCGGAGACCGGGGGCGGCAGCCTCGCGGCTTACAACACCGGCGCGTACGCGCTGGCTCTCAACCTCGGCACGGGGGCGACGCCCGCCGCCCCGGCGCCGGCCACGCAAACCGCCCGCGGGGCTTTGACCAGTAACGGGGGCGGCCAGGCCGTGAAGATCGACGACGAGGTCCTCGTCAACACGACCACGGCGGGCACGCAGGAGACGTCCGCCGGGAGTCGGGCCGTGGCGCTGGACGCCGTCGGGAATTACGTCGTCGTCTGGTCGGCCGACGGCCAGGACGGCAGCGGCTGGGGCGTCTACGGCCAGCGCTTCAAGGCCGACGGCACGCGCCAGGGCGGCGAGTTCCGCGTCAACAGCACCACCGCCGGCGACCAGCGCGACGCCTCCGTCGCGACGGACCCGCTCGGGAATATCGTCGTCGTCTGGTCGAGTTACGGCCAGGACGGCAGCGGCTGGGGCGTCTACGGCCAGCGCTTCGGCGCGGCGGGGGGCCGACTCGGCGGCGAGTTCCGCGTCAACAGCACCACCGCCGGCGACCAGACGCAGGCGTCCGTAAGCTCCGACGGCGTCGGCAACTTCACGGTCGTCTGGGCGAGCAACGGCCAGGACGGCGGCGGCTGGGGCGTCTACGGCCAGCGCTACACCGCCCTCCTGGGGTTGCCCCTCCTGGGCGAGTTCCGCGTCAACAGCACCACCGCCGGCGACCAGAACCATCCGTCGATTTCCGTCGGCGCGCTCGGCGCCACGACGGTCGTCTGGGCGAGCGACGGCCAGGACGGCGACGGTCGGGGCATCTACGCCCAGCGCTACAACGCCCAGGGACTGCCCCTGGGCGGCGAGTTCCGTGTCAACATCACGACGGCCGGCGACCAGGATTTCCCGTCGGTCGCCACCAACTTGCTGGGCGAGTTCGCCGTCGCCTGGTCGAGTTACGGCCAGGACGGCGACGGCTGGGGCGTCTACGTGCGCGACTACGACACCCTGGGGGCGCCGCGCACCGGCGAGCTGCTCGTCAACACGACGACGGCCGGCGACCAGGCTTACGCCTCGGTCGGCAAGAACGTTCTGGGGAACTTCACGGTCGTCTGGTCGAGTGACGGCCAGGACGGCGACGGCCGGGGTGTCTACGGGCAGCAGTTCTTGCCGGGCGGCACGCCGCTCGGCACCGAGTTCGCCGTCAACACGACCACGACCGGCGACCAGCAGTACCCGTCCCTGGCCGTGAACGACAACGGCGTGGCCGTTGTGGCGTGGAGCGGCAACGGCCTCGGCGACACGGCCGGCGTCTTTGCCCAGCGCTACCAGATCGGCCTCCTCACCCTCAATAACGTGGCGAGGTTCGACGAGCTCAACCCGAATGAGGGGGGGCACTCGCCTCACGACGACCACGGCTCGGCCTCCAGGCGCGGGCACGCCGGCTCCCCGTCGTCGGCCGGCGGCATCGCGGCGCCGCCCGCCACGGTCGCGGCCTGGGAGGCGATCGTCCTGCACCACAGGCGGAAGCGGGACTGGTCCCTCGCGGTCGATCACGTGTTCCTTCCGAGCGGCGGGGACGAATAGTGATCCCGACGGCCTCTTCGTCGCCCGAACGCGAAGGCCCGCAGCGCCCCTGAGGCGTGCCCCGGGCCTGCCGCCGAAAAGATCGTCGTGTTCCTCCGTTTGACCGCCCCCAACTCTCGACCTATGTTTGAGTGCTTGACGGTCGCGCCTCCTCCACTCACGCGATGAAAGCCCTCCTCAAGACTTGAATTGTCCTCTTAACACGCTGGCCGCGCGGCGCCCCCGCGCCCCGCGCCCCTCTCAGGGGTCGGGGGCGGGGACTGTCCCGCCGGGAACGGAGAAGATGATGCCCCGACTTGTCTCGCCCCGCCCTCGCTTCCGCGTGGAGACGCTGGAGTCACGGTTCGTGCCCTGTGCGATTGCCTTCGGCACGTTCCCGCCCCCCGCACTGGTTTCCCTCGGCCCTCCGCTGGTCGGCTCGGGCTCCGACAGGGACGGCATGCCGATCGGCGGCGAAGTCCACACCGTCGCGACGGGCGACAGCGCTCAGACGGAAGGGATGGCGGGTCTGGGCACCTGCGGGCAGGCCGCGACCACGGCCGTGCAAGATTCGCCGGCCGGCGGCGGGGCAGGGGCGTTCTCGCTCTTGCCGCCCGCGCCGGCGGAAGCGCTCCTGGCCGGCGCGTACCGCGGCACGTGAGTCGTCGCGCCGATGGCATAAGAGCGCCTCAAAGAACTCACCACAGAGAACACAGAGCACACAGAGAAAAGGCAGAGGAGAGTAAAGGCAAATTCCGCGGTTGCCCCTCTTCTGCTTGGCCTTTCCTCTGTGTTCTCTGTGTTCTCTGTGGTGAGTTCTTTTAACGCCCTAACCGAACCAGGCCGGCATCTCGCCGGCGGGCGGCAGCCGCACGACACTGACGCTGCTGATCTGCGCGTGGCCGCGCACCTCCGCGAGGGCCTCTTCCGGCGGCGGGCTGTCGAGGTTGAGTACCGCGATCGCCTCGCCGCCCGGCTGCTGACGGCCGACCGTCATCTGGGCGATGTTCACCCCGTGCTTGCCGAAGATCGTGCCGATGGAACCGATCAACCCCGGCACGTCGCGGTGCGTGAACAGCAGCATGACGCCGTCCATGTAAGCGTCGAGATGGTGCGGCCCCAGCTGCACCAGGCGCAACATGCGGTTGCCGAACAGCGTCGCCGACGCCGTGTACGTCTTCTTGTCGGTGACGACGTCGGCACGAATGAGCGTCGAGAAATCGCCTTTTTTCGGACTCACCTGCTCCGTCAATTCGATGCCGCGCTCGCGGGCCAGCAACTCGGCGTTGACGATGTTGACGTTCTGGTCCAGGCGGTACTCCAGCAGCCCCGCCGTGAACGCCGCCGTGATGAGCTTGGTGCTGCGCCGCGCCACCTCGCCGCGGTAGCTGATTTCGGCGCGGCGGATCGCTCCCTGCGACATCTGGGCGTGCAAAAGTCCCAGGCGGCGGGCCATGTCGACGTAGAGGCGGAGTTCGTCGAGTTCGGTGCGGTCGACCGCCGCCATGTTGACGGCGAAGCCGACGGCGCCGCGCTGAAGGAAGTCGATGAGCAGCTGCGCCGCCTCGCGGGCGACCGACTCCTGCGCCTCGACCGTCGAGGCGCCGAGGTGCGGCGTGACGACGACGTTGGCCAGCGCGAGGAGCGGGTGGTCGGCCGGCGGCGGCTCCTGGACGAAGACGTCGAGGGCGGCGCCGGCGAGGCGACCCGATTTCAGCGCCTCGGCGAGCGCGGTTTCGTCGACGATGCCGCCGCGGGCACAGTTGATGACGCGCGCCCCCTTGCGCATCAGGGCGAGTTGCGCCGCGCCGACCATGCCCTTCGTCTCGGGCGTCAGCGGCGTGTGGACGGTGAGGAAGTCGACCTGCGGCAAGAGCTGGTCGAGCCCGGCGACGGCCTCGATGCCGAGCTGGCCGGCGCGCTCCGGCGCGAGGAAGGGGTCGAAGCCGAGGACTTTCATGTCGAGCCCGGCGGCGCGGCGGGCGACCTCGCGGCCGATGCGGCCGAGGCCGACGACGCCGAGCGTCTTGCCAGCGAGCTGCGTGCCGACGAACTTGCCGCGCTCCCACTTGCCGGCGTGCGTGCTGGCGTCGGCGGCGGGGATGTGGCGGGCGAGCGCCATGAGCATCGTGACGGTGTGTTCGGCGGTGCTGACGGTGTTGCCGCCGGGCGTGTTCATCACCACGATGCCCTTGCGCGTGGCGGCGGCGACGTCGATGTTGTCGACGCCGACGCCGGCGCGGACGATGGCGCGCAGCTTACCGGGGTCGTCGAGCAGTTCGGCGGTGACCTGGGTGCCGCTGCGGACGATGACGCCGTCGGCCGCCCTGAGGGCTTCCCTGAGGGCGTCGCCCTTGAGGCCGTGGCGCTCGTCGAGTTCGACGCCGGCCTGGCGCAGCAGGTCGAGGCCGAGGGGTTCCAACTTGTCGGCGATCAGGACGCGAGGCATAACTTCCCTTATCGTGGCAAGTCTTTTGTCGCCCGGAATGTCCGGGTAAGAAGCAACTCCGCTCGGTTACGAGACCCAGACGTGAACCCTCATGTCGTCGGGCGACACCTCGTACAGAACGTCGAGCGGCGAGATCGTCAGTCGGTGGAAGGGGCCGGACGGAATCCCCGACGACAGCGGAGAGCGGCGGAGGAGCCGTTCGATCTCGTCGGCGGCGTCGGCGACGGCTTGCTGGTCCGGGGCGTTATTCCAGATGTCGGCCAGGTCGTCGATGGCGGTACTCCCCCAACTCACGGCGTATCGCATCGATCAAGCTCCTTCAGACGATCGATCCTTTCCTGGAGGTCGCGCCGCAGGTTCTCGTCCTTCGTCAAGGACTGAAGGTGCTCGAACACCTGGGCCGTGGTGTAGCCGGGCAGGTTCGCCTGCTTTCGGCGCCGGATCTCCTCCGGGTCGTAGCGAGCCGCGACGCGCGCTTTTTGGGCGGCGGAAGAGAGCTTGGAGGGAGCGAAGAAGCCGATCACGTTACCGCCCGCGTCGCGGATCTCCGCCAGATCCGTGGCCTGACTCAGGACAGCCAGCGTCCCGGCATCGACAGTCAATGAGGTCATGGCATTGCCTCCCGGTGAGAAGGTTGGTCCCTCGTCACAGCTTACCCTATGACGTCCCCCGCGCCCACGCCTGCCGCAAAATACCCTCATCCTACGGACGTCCGGAAGACGCGGCAGGAGGATTGCAAAGTCACAACTTCTTTTGGGTCATCAGTTGGATGGCTTGGTCGATCCGCCAAGCCAAGGCGTCCGCCCGCGCCCGCGGCGATTGGTCGTTCGCGGGTTCGCCGCTCGCCCGCAGGACCGTTATGACCGCGTTGCGCAAGACGGCGAAGCCTTCGGCGACCCGGGGCTACTTGCTGTAATGGCGGTCTTCGTCCCACCAGCGGTCTTTGATGGAGTGTAAGCCGTTCTCGATCTGCCCGTGGCCGCGCACCAAGGCCAGCAAGTCGGCCGCCGTCACGGTGCCGGGGTCCAGGCTGGTCGCGAAGTAACG
>JBBROG010000186.1:0-17576 GCA_038229635.1 Gemmatales bacterium | reverse complement strand
CGCTTGCGGCTTCGCAAGTGCGAAGCCGCAAGCGGGGGACAGCGCCAAGCCGCAAGCGGCTCCGTCCGACTTCAACGGCAGCTTGACCGTGAACGTCGACCCCTTGCCGACCAGGCTCTCGACGCGGATGCGGCCGTGATGCTGCTCGATGATCTGGCGACAGACGCTCAGCCCCAGGCCGGTGCCGCCGTGGCCGTGCTCGTCGGGCTCCTTGGTCGTGTAGAACGGCTCGAAGATCAGCCGCAGCTTCTCCGGCGTGATGCCGACGCCGCTGTCCGCCACGCGGACCTCGGCCATGTGCGTGCGGCTGTTGGTCCGCACTTCCAGGCGCAACCGGCCGCCGCGCGGCATCGCCTGCCGGGCGTTGATAATGAGATTCACCAGCACCTGCTCGATCTGCCCCGGCACCACCAAGGCGTGCGGCCGGCCGTGGAACTTCGTGTCCACCTGCACGCGATGCTTGCTCAGGTCCTTCTCGCACAGCGCCAGCACTTCCTCGGCCAGGGCGACGAGGTCGGTCATCTCGCGCTGCGACGTGTGGTTGCGGGCGAAGCCGAGCATACCGTTGACGATGGTGGCGGCGCGCTGACTCCCCTTGAGGATCTTCTCCAGAGCCTGGGTGCGCGCGGCGGCGTCGGCCTCGGGCCGCAGCGCGAGCTTGGCGTAATTGATGATCGTGGTCAGGATGTTGTTGAATTCGTGGGCCACACTCGACGCCAGGGCGCCCACGCTGCTGAGGCGCTGGGCCTGGAGGAGCTGCTGGCGGAGCTGGTCGGTTTCCGAGTTGGGAACCATCACGTCCTCGCCGATCATGGGTGGGTCGCCTCCTGGCTCTTCCGGGGTCGGTGGGTGGGGCGGGAAATTGGGCTTGACTCGTGAATCGCTTGTCTCGCGGCGTCCGGCCAAGGAATGGTATCGGACGCGCGGCGCAAGCGTCTTCATCGGAAGTCCTTACCGAGATGGCTGTTAAGTCCGGCAAGACGAGGCGCCGGCGTCGGCCGCGGGCACGGGCGCGGGCGGCGCGGGAGGGAGAGGAGACGCGGACCGGGCGCGTGACGGGAGGCGGGCAAGCGCTTTGCTCCCCCCAACCCCTCTCCCCAAAGGGGAGAGGGAAGCAAAGCGCCCCTCTCCCCTTTGGGGAGAGGGGGGAAGGAAGGTTCAAACGGCGGACGACTCGTCTTCTGTCGCTTCGCCGATTTGTTCTACAATGCAGCCGCCTCGTCCGCCGCCTCGTTCCGGGAGGGCCGTCATGCGTCGAGCCGCGATCCTGCTGAGCTGCCTCCTCTGCCCCGCCTTCTTCGGCGCGCCGCCCGTCGGCGCCGAGCAGCCTTCGCCGCGCTCGCCGTTCGAACTCGCCCAGTTCCGTGCCCAGGCGCAGAACTACGCCGAACTCGTGCAGATCGCCGTCAACGAGATCAGCGAATCCTACGTCCGCCCCGTCGCCCCGGAGGACCTGTTGACGGCGGGCCTGTCGGGGCTGTACGAGAGCGTGCAAGTGACGGCGCCGGCGGACCTGCGCGAGCGCGTCCGCAGGGCGCTCAAGGACGGCGGCGTGGCGGCTCTCCTCGTGAAAACGCGCGAGGGGCTCGGCAACGGGGACGTCCTCCAGGGGAACAAGGCGCTGCTGGCGACCTGCCGCGGCATGATGCGCGTCCTCGACCCGCACTGCGCCGTCGTCACCGATGCCGACCGCCGCACCCTCGACGTCACCGAGCACAACTTCGGCGTCGGCCTGGAGTTGGTGCCGAACATCGGCGTCGGGCCGCTGGTCGTCAAGGCGGTGGTCCCCGGCGGGCCGGCGCAGCGCATCGGCGTCCAGGCCGGCGACCGCATCACGCGCGTCAACGCCAAGGACGTGCCGGGGATCACGTCCGACCTGGCGCTGGCGACGCTCAACGGCCCGCCGCCGTCGGCGCAGGGCGAGGCCGGCCTGCTGCTGACGCCGGGCCTGGCGCACGCGGGGACGTCGGTCACCGTCGACCTGGAGCGCGACGGCGCCGCGCCGCGCCGCGCCGTCACGCTGCTGCGCGAGTCGTTCCGCCCGGACATGGTCCTCGGCGTGACTCGGCGGACGGACAACGCCTGGGACTACTGGCTCGACCGCAAGCGGCGCGTCGCTCAGGTGCGCTTGGGACGGCTCGGGCACGGGGCGGCGGAGGATCTGCAACACGTCCTCTACAAGCTCAACTCCGGCGAAGGGCTGGGCGGTCTGATCCTCGACCTGCGCTGGTGCCCCGGCGGCTACCTCAACGAGGCCCTTTGCTGCGCCGCCCTCCTCCTGCCCGAAGGGGCGACGCTGGCGACGGTCAAGGACCGCGCCGAGGAGACGCGCACCTGGAAGGCGGGCGACCCGTCACTGGAGGGGCAACAACTGCTCCTGCCGGTGACGCGCTACCGTCGCTTTCCGGTGGTCGTGCTGGTGAACGGCGACACGGCGGGCGGCGGGGAACTGATCGCGGCGGCGCTGCGCGACCACGGCCGGGCCGTCCTCGCCGGCCTGCGCACGCGCGGCAAGGGGAGCATCCAGCGCGACGCCCCGCTCTCGTTGCCCGGCTTCGGCCTGAAGTTGAGTACCGGCCTGTTCCTGGCGCCGAGCGGGCGGAACCTGCACCGCTTCACCGACAGCGCCCCCGGCGACGACTGGGGCGTCCGTCCCGACGCCGGCCTGGAGCTGCGCGTCACGGCGGAGTTGGGCCGGCAGTTGCGCGACTGGTGGGAGGAGCAGACGGCGCGGCCGGGCTCGTCGGCGAAGGCGCTGCCGCTCGACGACCCCCTCGCCGACCCGCAGCGCCGGGCGGCGCTGCGCAAGGTGCATGAGATGCTCGACAAGAGAAACTGAGAGGCCGGTGCGAAAGCCCCTGGCCCCGCCCTAGCGCTCCGCGAAGAACTTGCGCAGCTCGGCGAGGCGGTCGGTGTTAAGCAGATCGACCTCGGCGTCGCGCAGTTCCTTCCAGACGGCCGGGCTCTCCGGCGTCGCCCAGAAGCGGACCAGCCGCCCGCGCCGGTGCGCCTTGCGGACGAAGTCGCGCAGCCGCGTCTTCTCCTCGTCGGGCATCGCCCCGGTGCCCTGCCAGCGGAACAGCGAGCCCCAGCTGGCACTCACCCACGGGACCAGGTGCGCCGGGGCGTCGGCGTCGAGGTCGGGCGGGCGGCCGTCGACGGCGGCGTAGCGCACGTCCTGCGCGGTGATGGCGGCGCGGTCGCAGTTGCCGCTGACGACGGCGGTCACCGCTTTCTCCTCGAACTGGCCCCGGCGCGCGATCGAGAGCAGGTCGGCGTAACGAGCCAGCACCTTGTCGAGGGCGGCGTAGGTCGTTTTCGCCTCGGTCTTGACGTCGATCAGAAGGTAAAAGGACGGTCCTTTGGGGAAAATCTTGCCGCCGTTGGCCTTGGCGCGTTCGCGGAGCGGCTCGAGGTAGAGCTTTTCCAGGGTGCGTTCCGGCTTCAAGTCGGCCGCGGTGTGGCCGACGAGCAACGCGCCGTCTTTGAGGAAGATGTCGGCCTCGACGGAGCAGAAGCCCTGGTCGAGCGCGTCGAAAAGCGGGCGCGGGTGCAGGTAGTCGTTGTGGGCGTGGGCGTGGCGCAGCGGCACGACCCGCGCCGGCTTGTCGTCGGCGGATGCCGCGCCGGACAGCAGGAGAGCGGTCAGGAGGGCAAGAAGACGGCGAGGAGACATGGGGAGATCCTTTTTTCGGAGAGAATGGGCGGTCGGGCGGAAAAATCTCTTACTCATCGTATGTACTTCGACGCTGCCTTGCCCGGACCTCGACACCTCAAGGGGGGGTGATTCGGAACGGGGCGGCTGGCAAGGTAAGGGCTGGAACGGTCGAAGAATTGTGCGGCAACGGTCAGGGATCAGCTTGGTGCGCTATTTCCTCAGGTGCTTCCTGAGAACGGCCTTGACGTACTCCGGAAGGTCATTCTGTGATTTTTCAGACAGGGAAACCAACTTGTCATGTTCGGCGACAGAACGCTTGATGGGAATGCCGAGGTCGGTCACGTCCTTGATAGCGCGGGGCGGGTGGTTGTACCCATAAATGTCCTTCAGGTCTTCCGTGGTAATTTGGCCGTGCGCAAGGATATGGTCGATGACCGTCTTGGCGCGCTTCGCCGTCACGGCCCGCAACCTCTCTAGGAATTCCCGGGGAAGATCGTCGGCCATGATGCACAGGCGCCTCGTTGAATTCAGGGCGGCGTCATTTCGACCCTACCCTTTTACCAGAATCGAGGGCGCCCGCAAGGGCCGGGGACAGGTAAAGCGACTCGTAGGTGTCGTGGTTCCGGCCGAGCAGGGTCGCCTGACTTGACCGCCCGGCATGAACCTCGATGTGCGTGAGGCGAAGCCCGGCGGGCAATGCATGGCCGTATTTCTTGTCTCCCGTCCGCCCGTCGTAACTCACCAGATACAAGCGGTCCTTGCCGTTGCGGGCGGTCAGGGCTTCGCAAAAGGCGTCGTGGTCGAACTTCGGCGCGTAGCGACTGTCGCGCTTGCCACACACCCCTTGATACGGCGGGTCCATGTAGAGTAGGTCTTCGGGGCCGCACTCGGAAAGTACCTGTGTGTAATCCGTCGCCGTGAGGAGCGTCCGCCCCCCCAGAAGTTTTGCCGCCCCCGTGACGCGGGCGAAGGTCGTCTCGGGCCGCGCTCCCTTGCGGCGGTTGTCAGGGCTGTTGTTGAATTCGCCGTACGAGTTGTACCTGACGACCGCCTTGACGCACCGGGAGAGCAGGTAAAGGAAACATTCGGGCCGGTGCGTCCGGTTGAATTGGTCCCTAGCCAGGTCGTAATACGCCCTTTCCGGCCCCGCCTGCTCGCGCCAGAGCCGCGCGTAACGAGTACAAAGACTTTCGGTGTTGCCCAGTATTTCACGCCACAACTCTATCAGCGCGGGACGCGTGCCCCGGAGATTCTTCCGGCGTCCTCGTCCGACACATCTTCGGGAAACAGGAGTTTTTGTCCCATGACAGCGCATTCCCTGGCTTGCCCACGCTCCGTCAGCGAGTCGGATGAGTCGTTAGCTACATCGGCGGGCGCGAAGCCGCACCTTTCCTCGAATCGGCGTGGTTGGCAATAATCGGGCCATGGCGCGGTGTTTCCCCGCCTCCGTCCTACGTGCCGCCTTTGCCGATTCTAGCAAGAAGAAGCGATACGACCACTATTTACTGTAATGACAAAAACAATACGAGTCAAGGCCTGCGCGATTGAATCGTGCTGTTTTCGTCGGTACTATGGGGTCATGAAGCGCAAAGGCAGACCGCCTAAAGGGGCCGGCAAGACGAGGACAAAATACCTCCAGGTTCGGCTGGACATGGCGGAAAAGGCCGCTTTCCAGGCCGCGGCTGAGTTAGCCGGCCTCGGCCTGTCCGCGTGGGTTCGGGAGAGGCTGCGCTTGCTCGCAAGGCAAGAGCTTGAAGGCGCTGGCCGGTCAGCGCCTTTCACGGGAGAGCCGACAAGGAACTTGACCGACCCACTCTAACGACCGTGTGAAGGACTTGGCCGGACGTTCCGTGGCAAAGGCGCTTCCGCCGCTCAAGGCGTTGTCCGCCACGTCCCGGCGGCGCGGCGGGCGATCAGCGCCGCGACGTAGCCGCCCTTGAAGCCGCTGTCGATGTTCACCGCCACCACGTTCGCCGAGCAGGCGTTGAGCATCGTCAACAGCGCTGCCACGCCGCCGAACGACGCCCCGTAGCCGACGCTCGTCGGCACCGCGATCACCGGGCAGTCGACCAGGCCGCCGACCACGCTCGGCAGCGCCCCATCCATCCCGGCCACCACCACGATGGCGTCGGCCGAGGCGAAGTCGGCGCGGTAGCGCAGCAGACGGTGGATGCCCGCCACGCCCACGTCGGCGACCAGCGCCACCTCGCACCCCAGCGCCCGCGCCGTCACCGCCGCCTCCTGCGCCACCGGCAAGTCGCTCGTCCCCGCCGTCAGCACGAACACCTTGCCCGACGCCACGCGCGGCTCGGGCGCCGGCGCCGGCAGCCAGAACGTCCGCGCCACGCGGTCCTGCTCCGCCAGGGGAAATTGCCGCGCCAGGTGGTCCGCCTGGGCGTCGCTGACGCGCGTCGCCAGACAGTCCTGCCCCGCCTCGGCGAGCTTGCGCGCGACGCCCTCGACCCACTCGGCCGTCTTGCCCTGGCAGAAGATCACCTCGGGGAAGCCGCAGCGCTGGCGGCGGTGCAGGTCGACGTGGGCGAACCCGAGGTCGGCGACGGCGGAACCGTCGGCGCGCCGCAGCGCCTCCTCGACGCTCAGGTGCCCCGCCCGCACTTGTTCCAGCAGCCCGCGTAGCTCGTTGTTCGGCATGGATGAAGTTCCTCTCCGAAGGGCACGTCGCGCTCCTTCTCCCCGATTTGACCATTATTATATTGACAACCACTCCGCGCCGGGCCTACTATTGGCCCGGTAACCTGATACCGACCTTGCTCCCGCGTCTCCGCACGACTCGCACTCTTCTTCGTCAGGGAGCCGCCGCACTCGGCAGGGTCGGTCCGGTTGCCGTTCTCATCCCGATCTTCGGGTCTTGTCCTCGCAGGGAGCCGTTGATGACTCGTACGCATCATACCCGGCGTCTTCGCACCGAGAGCCGGGGCCGTGCCGTCACCGTCCGCCCGCTGGTGGAGTCGCTGGAGGACCGCCGGCTGTTGGCCGCGGGCGCCCTGCCGGCGCTCGTCGGGTTCGACGCCCTGAAAGTCGACGCCCAGTCTTACGAACCGTCGCGCATCCTCGTGCAGTACCGCACTGAGGCGTCCGCCACGGCGACGGTGGCCGGGACCGCGGTCGGCGCCGGCATCGGGCTGGTCCCCGGCCTGCACGAAGTCGCGCTCGGTCCGGGCGTGAGCGTGGACGCCGCCGTCCGAGCGTACCGGGCCGACCCGAATGTCCTCGCGGCCACGCCCGACTACCGCGTCCACGTCCTGCTGTCGCCGAACGACCCACAGTACGGGTCGCAGTGGGCGCTGAACAACACCGGACAAAGTGGAGGCGTCGCGGGCACCGACGTCCACGCCGAGCGCGCCTGGGACACGACCACCGGCAGCACGTCCGTCACCGTCGCCGTCATCGACACCGGCGTCGATTACAACCACCCCGACCTGTACCAAAATATCTGGGTCAACCAGAAGGAAATCCCCGCCCAGTGGAAGGCCGGGGCCAATTTGTCGCGGACCGTCACCAAGGCGGACGTCCGGGACGTCGACGGCGACGGCCTCATCACCTTCCGCGACCTGAACGACCCGAAGAACGCCGGCCTCGTCAACGACACCAACGGCGACGGCCGCATCGACGCCGGCGACCTGCTGCGGCCGGTCGCGCAGGGCGGCTGGGGCGACGGCAGCGACGCCGGGACGAACGGCTACGCCGACGACCTCATCGGCTGGAACTTCGTCGCGAGCAGCAACGACCCGATGGACGACTTCGGGCACGGCACGCACGTCTCCGGCATCCTCGCCGCGAGCGGCAACAACGCGGTCGGCGTCGCGGGGATCGCCTGGAAGGCGCAGCTCATGCCGCTGAAGTTCCTCGACGCCGGCGGCAACGGCTCCACCGGCGACGCCCTGCTGGCCCTCAACTACGCCGTCGCCAACGGCGCCAGGATCTCGAACAACAGCTGGGGCGGCGGGGGGGCCGACGACCTGTTCCGCCAGGCGCTCGTCAGCGCCGGCGCCGCCGGGCACGTCTTCGTGGCCGCGGCCGGCAACGACTCCAACAACAACGACGCCTTCCCAGCCTACCCGGCGGGTTACGCGGTCGATAATCTCATCGCCGTGGCCGCCACGGACCGCCGGGACACTCTGGCGAGCTTCTCCAACTTCGGGGCGGCCACGGTCCACGTCGCCGCCCCCGGCGTCGACGTCCTCAGCACCATGCTCCGCAGCGGCCCGCTCAGCGACCCGAGCGGCTACGGCGTCCTCAGCGGCACCTCGATGGCCACGCCGCACGTCGCCGGCGTCGCCGCCTTGATCCGCACGCTGCACCCCGACTGGAGCCCCGCCCAGGTCATCAACCAGATCGTGGCGACGGCCGACCCGGTCAGCATCCTCGCCGGGCGCACGCTCAGCAACGGCCGCCTGAACGCCGCCGCCGCCGTCGGCAGCGCCGTCCCCGACACGCACGGGCCGCGCGTCGTCGGCAGTTCCCCGTCGGGCAGCACCGTCGGCGCCGTCGCGGCGGTGCGGCTCACTTTCAACAAGCCCGTCGGCAGCTTCACCAACGCCGACATCGACAGCCTCACCGGCCCCGGCGGCGCCATCACCGGCGCCACGGTCAGCCCGGTGGCGGGCTCCGGCGACCGCTCCTTCGACGTAACCTTCGCGTCCCAGAGCGTCAAAGGCGACTACACCCTCGTCGTCGGCCCGCACGTCAAGGACAAGGTGACGCCGACGCCCAACGAGATGGACCAGAACGGCAACGGCGTCAACGGCGAGGACCCCGGCGACCGCTTCGCCGCCAAGTTCTCCATCGGCGATACCATCGTCATCACCTCCGGCGACACGCCGCTGAACATCCGCGACTTCCAGACGACCGTGTCGACGATCCAGGTCAACCAGGACGTCGCCATCGCCAAGCTCACCGTCCAGGTGGACATCACGCACGGTGCGGACGGCGACCTGATGTTCGGGATCCTGTCGCCGTCGGGCGCGGGGATCATCCTGTCGGGCCACCGCGGCGGGTCGGGGCACGACTTCCAGGGCACCGTCTTCGACGACGCGGCGCCGACGTCCCTCTTCGGCGGCGCGCCCCCCTTCGCCGGCACCTACCGCCCCGAAAACCAACTCGCCTCCGTCAACGGCCAGAACGCCAAGGGCACCTGGCGCCTCATCGTCCAGGACACCGTCGGCGGTCACGAAGGGACGCTCAACTTCTGGCAGCTGCGCATCGTGCCGGTCGGTGGCGGGGGCGTCAATCGCCCGCCGGTCGCCGTCGACGATACGGCCGCGACGGCGGTGGACAAGCCGGTCACGGTCAACGTCCTCGCCAACGACTCCGACCCCGACGGCGACCCGCTGACGGTCAGTCTCGTGCGGACTTCCAACGGCACGGCGGTGGTCAACGCCGACCAGACGGTGACGTTCACTCCCGCCAACCGCTACGTCGGCCCGGCCGGGTTCGTCTACGAGATCAGCGACGGCCGCGGCGGCACCGCGCGGGCCAACGTCGCCATCACCGTCACGGCGGTCAACCGCCCGCCGGTCGCCGTCGACGATTCCGTGACCACGCGCGTCGACACGCCGCTGACGCTCGGCAGCACGCCGGGTCCGTACTACAACCTGCTCGCCAACGACTCCGACCCGGACGGCGACCCGCTCACCCTCACGGCCGTGGCGAACCCGTCGCACGGGGCAGTTCGCCTCGCCTCGGGCGGCACCGTCGTCTTCACGCCGGACGTCGGCTTCCTCGGCCAGGCCGGCTTCGACTACACCATCAGCGACGGCAAGTTGACCGCCAGCGCCCACGTCACCGTCCAGGTGACGGGAGTGAACCACGCGCCGGTCGCCGTCGACGACACGGCCACGACGGCGGTGGACAAGCCGGTCACGGTCAACGTCCTCGCCAACGACTCCGACCCCGACGGCGACCCGCTGACGGTCAGTCTCGTCTCGACGTCGCACGGAAAGGCGGTGGTCAACGCCGACCAGACGGTGACGTTCACGCCGGATAGCCGCTACGTCGGCGCGGCCGGCTTCACTTACGAGATCAGCGACGGCCGCGGCGGCACCGCGCGGGCCAACGTCGCCGTCACCGTCACGGCGGTCAACCGCGCCCCGGTCGCCGTCGACGACGCGGTGACGACGCCGGTCAACACGCCAATCACCCTCGGCAGCACGCCCGGCCCCTACTACAACCTGCTCGCCAACGACTCCGACCAGGACGGCGACCCGCTCACCCTCACGGCCGTGGCGAACCCGAGCCACGGCACGGTACGGCTAGCGTCGGGCGGCACCGTGGTGTTCACGCCCGCCGCCGGCTTCTCCGGCACGGCCGGCTTCGACTACACCATCAGCGACGGCAAGCTGACCGCCAGCGCCCATGTGATCGTCGGCGTCCGCTCCCTTTTCTACCTCGCGCCGCACGCCGACGGCACGCTGACCAACTCCGACGGAACTTCCCTCGCGGTGACGCGCTCGGACGTCGTCCGGCTGAGCACCGAGGGGACCGGCCCGTCGGCGAAGTTCACCTACAGCCTGTACTTCCACGGCGCCGACGTCGGGCTCGGCGACCAGGCGGGCGAGAACATCGACGCCTTCACCTTCCTGTCGGACGGGAGCCTGCTGGTCTCGACGGGCGGCAACTACTCGGTGAAGAGTTACGGGATCACCTTCACCGGCGGCGGCGAGGACATCCTTCACTTCTCGCCGACGGCTTACGGGGCCAGGACGGCCGGGACGTGGGACCCCTTCTTCAAGGGGAGCAAGGTCGGCCTGAGCGGGGCGGCGGGCAACGTGGACGCCCTCGCGCTGCTGCCGGACGGGTCGCTCCTGCTTTCGACGGCGGGGAACGTCTCGGTCGCCGGCGTCACGACGGGCGACACCGACCTGCTCGCCTTCCGGCCGCGCCTGCTCGGCCAGCAGACGTCGGGGACGTGGTCGCTCTACTTCAAGGGGAGCCGGGTCGGGCTGACCGACCCGACGAGCCACCGCATCGACGCCCTGTTCGTCGGCCCGCCGGCGGCGACGGGCGGCAAGCCGACGCTGTTCCTGTCGACGTTCGGCTCCGGGGTGGCTGGCGGCGTGAGCCGAACCGGCGTGGATGTGGTGCCGTTCCTGCCGACGGCCCTGGGCCAGGTGACGGCCGGCTCGTGGGGGCCGGGGCTGGCCCTCCAGGGGAGTCTGTACGGGCTGACGGCGCTCGGCTTCGACGGCATCTGGCTGGGGCCGGCCCCCCAGGCGTACCTGCCGCCCGGCGCGCCGCCCCCGGCGGGCGGGCCTCTCGCCCCGGCCGCCGCGCACCCGCCGGCTCCGGGGTTGGACCCCGCCGCGGTCAACGTCCTCCTCCGGAAGCTCCGCGAGGGACGGTTGGACTTCCTGGGCGATCCGTTCCAGCCCTGACCCCATCGCCGCTCGCGGCTTCGCAAGAGACGGTGCGAAGCCGCGAGCAACCTCACCTCGTCGCCGGCGTCGTGGCGACGACCCAGATCGCGTGAAAGACGCCCGGGAAGTAGCCCAGGAGCGTCAGCACCAGGTTGAGCCAGAAGCGCCCGCCGGCGCCGGCCGTCAGTAGAACGCCCACCGGCGGCAACAGGACCGCGCACACCAGGCGCAGCATGTCCGCCACCACGCCCTTCCGCTCCCCGATCATTTTCACGCCCTTCTCCCGATCAAAATGGCCGCGGCCGCCGCGCTCACGGGGCCGCCTGTAAGCATATCACTTCCTTGTCGTCGCGGAGGTAGAGTCGGCCGTCGGCCAGCGCCGGGTGCGCCCAGGTCGCGCCGCACACCTTCGACCGGCACAACTCCCTATACTCCTTCGGGTCCGGGTCGAGCAATGCCAACTCGCCCGTGTCCTCCAGGAGGAGCAGCTTGCCGTTGCCGGTGCGCAACAACGAGGCGTGGAACTGACCGACCTTCGCCTTCCGCCACAAAACGCGGCCCGACTTCGCCTCGACGCACTGCAAGTCGGCCTGCGCGCCTTGGCGGAGAAGAGGATTCGTCCCCGTAACGAGGTAGAAATAGTCGTCGCCGACCGCGACCGGCGTGGAGAAGTACGACGTCAGCGCCGCGTTCTTCCACGCCTCATTCATGGACGGCTTGCCGTCCTTCGTTTCCAGGCGCAGCCCGGCGCTGCCGTAGGTGATGGCGCTGGCGAGCAGGACGTCGCCGGCGCGGGCCGGCGTGGTCGAGCTTTCCAGGAGGGCGTCCTTAAGCGGGAAGCGCCAGAACAGGCGGCCGTCCGCCGGGTCGAGGGCAATGACGCCGGCCCCGGTGAGAAAGATGACCTGGCGATTTTTCCCCTCGCCGACGGCAATGGGGGAGGAGTAGCTGGCCGGGTCGTCCTGCGACTTCCAGGCGACGTTGCCGCCGCCGACGTCGAAGGCGACGACGGACGCCCCCTTGCCGCCGACGTTGACGAGAACCGACTTGCCCTCGACGAGCGGCGAGGAGGAGGCGCCGAAGGCAAGGTTGCGGGCATCGACCGCCTTGAACGCCTTGATCGCGTCGGCCTGCCAGAGGCGCTTGCCGTCCGCGGCGTTCCAGCAGGTGAGGACGCCGGTGATGCCGTAGGTGTACAGGCGGCCGTCGGCGACGGCGGGCGTGGCGCGCGGGCCGTTGCCGTAGAAGCTGACGAAGGTGGCGCGCGGGTAGGTCTGGCGCCAGACCTGTTCGCCGGTGCGGGCGTCGAGGGCGACGACTTCTTCCTCCGTTTTGTCCTTGATCTTGCCGTGCAGGAAGACGCGGCCGCCGGCGACGACGGGCGAGCTGTTGCCCTCGCCGACCGGCTTGCGCCAGAGGACCTTCGGGGCGTCCTTCCAGGGGGCGACTTTCTCCGCGGAGGAGCCGTCGCGCTTCGGGCCGAGCCACTGCGGCCAGTCGGCGGCGGGGGCGAGGGGGGCGCAGACGACCAGGACGAGCAGCGAAGTCAGCCGGGGCATGGGGAATCCTCCGAGTCCTGTCGGTTGTTGAGGAACGAGTGCAACGGGGCGTAGCGCCATTCGACGCCGTGTTCCTCCGCGAGGCGCTTGAGACGTCTCAGAGACTCCTCGGTGATCCGGTTGCCGGTTTCCTGGTAAGCGGGATCGCAGTAGTAGATGCGGCAGCCGAGGGGGCGCGGCTCGCGGGCGGTGCAGAGGTTATCTTTCTGGAAAGGGCAGGTGTCGGACGAGGCGGGGCGCTCGTAGGGCGGCGCGTCGGCGAGGAGGACGTCGGCCTCCAGGCGGCTGAGGAAGAGGGTGTGGCCGTACTCCTTGAAGCGGCAGCAGCGGCCGCTGGCGACGCACACCGGCCCGGCGGCGGCGACGGCGCGGTCGACCTCGGCGTACAGTTCGAGAACGCGGCGGCGGAGGTCTAGGCTCAAGGCAGGTGCCCCCCCGCGCGCAGCTTTTCGTACAGCGGGGAGTTTTTTCGCTGCGCGGCCAGCCCCTCGTCGTATTCGCGCCCCTGTCGTTCGATCTCCGCGTCGATCTCTTCCTTGTGGTCGTAGTAGTACGCGAGCGCCGCATGAATTTGGGCAAGCGAGAGATAGGCCGCGTGCTGTTCGTACATCTCTTCCGGCGACCAACCGTAAGCGATTTTATCCAGCGCGACCTCGATGACCTTGATGTTCGTGTCGTCGATCCACGGCCGGCCGCGCTCGTCGAGCCAGATGTGCGACGTCGTTACCGGGGTCATGACTCGCCCTCCCGAGGACTCTCTTTCAGATCCGTATCACCTTCATCCGCCGCGTGATCTCCTCGACGGGGATCAGCTCGCCCTGGCCCGAGCCGGGGCAGACGTCGCAGGTGTGCCGCCACGTCTCGGGCGTCTCGACGTTGCTCTCCCAGAACGGCCAGGTGCGGCACTGGCGCGGCCGCACCTCGTAGACGCCGCAGCGCCGGTCCTCCAGGAAGACGCAATCGCCGTCGGCCTTCTCGCGCAGCGTGCGGCCGCGGCCGGTCAGGCGGGTGTACAGCGCCGTCACCCGCTCGACGGTCTCGCCGCGCGCCGCGGCAATCGCCGTCAGTTCGGCGTCGTTCACCCAGACGAAGCCCGGCTCCCCCGTGCAGCACTTGCCGCATTGGGTACAGGTAAAGCGCAGGCCGTCCTTGTACCAGGGGTCGGACATCGTAGCTCCTCGGAACGTCGCGCGGGCGTTTCCGCCCTCCTCCCGGCCGCGCCGGTTTTGGTAGCTTACAGGAGAACCGGCGAGTACGCGAGGTCGCTCCAGGGCGTTCCGCCGCGCTCGCCGCGGCGCCGGGAATGAGAAAGGGCCGAAGCCCCGGCCCCTCCGAAGAGAGGCCAGGGCTTCGGCCCTTGACGGACCGTCGGGTCGGCGCTCGGGCTCGGGGGAGCGGGCGCGCCGCTCCCGGGCCGCTCGCGCGACTACTTGTCTTTTTTGACCTTGACCCCGTCAGGCGGTTGGAGCCGGCTTCGAGCCTTGGTCTCCGAGCCGGGGGCCGGCCCCTCGTCCTTGGAGCAGCCTGCGACGAAACCGAGCAGGAACGCGCCGAACACGGCGACGGCGAGGAAGCGACGCATGCGAGTTCTCCGGGCGCCGCCGGGTCGGGCGGCACGACGAACGGCAGGGCCAAAGGGACGATAGCGCCTGCCCCACCCTCGCGGGGCAGGCGCACGGGGGATCACGGCAGGTCGCCCGGCACTTCGCCGCCGGCGATGGTGGAGGCCGAGTCCAGAACCTGTTGGCTGACGCCGTAGGTCCAGAAGTGGACCGAGGCGTCGCCGTAGAGGAAGTTGCCGCCGCTGCTGTGCAGGCTCCAGTAGTGGGTCTGGTCGCAGTCGTTGAAGATGTTGCCCGGCTGGAAGCCGATCTTCATCTTCGTGCCGGTGCAGCCGAGGGAGTTGGCGTAGCCGGTCGCCTGGGAAACCATGACGACATCGCCGACGCCCGCGTCCCAGCCGGCCCCGGCGAACCACCAGCCGTACTCCAGGTCGCGGCTCGGCGGCCGCTCGCCGACCACGATCGTCGTGCTCGTCCCGTCCTTCAAGTCGTTGATCTTGACGTTCGAGCGGTAGAAGAGCGCGCCCGTCTTGTCGCCCGGCGAGGAGTACGTCCCGTTCGCGTCGAACTTGCCGGCGACGCCGAGGTAGGCCGTAAAGGCGATCTTGAAGCCGTCGAGGTCGGTGACGGCGAGGGTGCGGCTGTCGGCCGGGCAGGTCCAGGTCTGGACCAGGGTGCCGAGGGCCGGGTTCCACTTCGCCGTAGCCCAGTTGGCCCAGAAGTCGCCCCACGGCCACCAGTAGTAGGGGGGGGTGCCGGTGAGGTAGCTGTTGCCCGTCCGCATCCAGGCGTCGGCCTGTTTGTACAGGTTGTCCTGCTCGACGTAGGGCAGGACGAACGCCATCCAGCTCCAGTACTCGAAGTTCCGGGGGTTGCCGCCGCTGCGGGCGACGCCGGGGGGCAGCTTGCCGTTCGTGTCGTTGTAGTTGTGAATCGCCAGCCCGATGTTGTGCAGGTTGTTCTGGCACTTGATGCGCGCCGCCGCGTCGCGCACCTTCTGGACCGCGGGGACCAAGAGGCCGATGAGGATCGCGATGATGGCGATCACCACCAACAACTCGATCAGCGTGAAACCGGATCGCCGACGAGAAGAGGTCATGAGATTCTCCCTCAAAAAGGGACTATTAAGACGAAGCGACGTCGGAACGCCCGACGTCCGGGATGCCGAATGGGAGCCCCGCCCGCCTCGGGGCCGGGAAGGGTCGCGCGTGACTGCGGAGTATCCCCCTACGCGCCGTTGCCTGTCGGAGAGAGGTTCTTCAGCCCGCCCCCGTCGCCCCTCGCTCCCTGACCCAAATCGAGTCTGTCAGGGACCGGACGGGGGCGAGAACCTGAATTAGATTCATTTCTACCCGCCGCGGTTCCAAAGGGCAAGAGAATTCCGTCACTTTTTTCTTGACTTTTTTTCCGACCGCTCAACGGCGTGGACGGGCGAACAGTTTTCTCTTTTTCGTTGACGGACGGGCCGGGCGGCGGCGAGGACTTTATCCCTTCTCCCGAGGCGAATCCGTGTGCCAGGCTTGGGCGCGAGCATTCCTTCCCTCCCGCACCGACGGTCGGCGCGCCCGACGAGGAACCCCGCTTGCCCGCGCCGCGACGTTCGCGATTCGTCCCTGGACTCGTCGCGCTCGCGCCGGCGGGGAGGCTCGCGGCTCTCGCGATCCTGATGAGGTAGGCCCCGTTTGGCGCGCGGGGCCGGGAACGATGCGGGTGCCGCTCGGCTTGCGGCACCGCCTAAAGGATCTGGTGAATCACCCGCCCTCGGCTGAGCGGCAGGGGACGGCCGAGGGTGTCGCGGACTTCGGCGTCGGGGGAATAGCCGAGGCAGTGGAAGATGGTGGCCAGCAGGTCGTGGGGCGGGACGCGCCCGTCCTTCGGGTGGCCGCCGATCTTGTCGGAACAGCCGTAAGCCTGGCCGCCCCGCACGCCGCCGCCCGCCAGGGCCACCGAGAAGACGTGCCCCCAGTGGTCGCGCCCCGCCCGCGCGTTCATCTTGGGCGTGCGGCCGAACTCCGCCAGGCACACCACCAGCGTTTCGTCGAGCGTCCCGCGCGACGACAGGTCGTCCAGCAGCGCGGCGAATGCCTGGTCCGTCGGCGGCACCAGGACGTCCTTCAGGCGCTCGCCCTCCTTGGTGTGGGAGTCCCAGCAGGGGTTGTCGGGGGGCTCGTCCGGGCCGCGGAACCAGTTGACCTGGACGAGGGAAACGCCCGCCTCCACCAGCCGGCGGGCCAGCAGGACGCTCTGCCCGAACGGGCCGCGGCCGTAGCGCTCGCGCACCCGCTCCGGCTCGCGGCTCAAGTCGAACGCCCGGCGCGACCGCTCCGAGCGGAGCAGGTCGAACGCCTGCCGCGTCTGCCCGTCGAAGGGACTCGGCACGCCGGCGCGCTCCAGGGCGTCGAAGCGCTCGTTGACTCGTCCCAGCAGGTCGTGACGGCCTTGCAGCCGTGCGAGCGGGACGTCCGCGGTCAGGTGGAACTCGGGAATGCGATAGTCGGGAGACGCCGGCTCGCAGCGGAGCAGCCAGGGGTCGGCGTTGCGCCCCAGGAGGCCGGCGTCCTGGCCCGGCCAGACCGAGCCGTCCGTGTTGAAGATCCGCTGCGGCAGGCGCACGGCGGCCGGCAGGGCGGCTCCCGGGACGTGGCGGAGGCGCTGCAGATAGGCCCCGAGCGTGGGCCAGTTGTTCGGCGGTCCGGGGTTGGCGTTCTCGAAGTTCGTGGGCTGATGGGGGTAGCCGGTCATCATGAAGTAGCCGCTGGACGAGTGGGCGTTGTCGTCCGTGGCGACGGCCCGGAGGAGGCACAGCTTGTCCGCCTGGCGCGCGAGGCGCGGCATCAGCTCGCTGATCTGGAGTCCGGGTACCGCGGTCGGAATGGGCTTGAAGAGGCCGCGGATCTCGGCGGGGGCGTCGGGTTTGGGATCCCAGGTCGAGTGCTGCGGGGGACCGCCCATCAGGAAGAGAAGGATGCACGACTTCGCGCGGGCGCCTCGGCGCGGCGTGCCGGGGGCTCCCTCCGCGGCGAAAGCCGCCCGCCCGCGCAGGAGTTCCGGCAAGGAGAGTCCAAGGAACCCGAGGCCGCCGACGTGCAGCACGTCGCGGCGCGTCAGGCCGTCACACAGGCGGACCCCCTTTTCGCGAATCGTCAGCATCGGTTCCCCCCGCGACGGTGAAAAGGAGTCCGGGGGTGCGCGAGTACGCGACCCCGGCGTGGTGTTCCGGGGGTGCGCTGCGCGACCCCCGGCTTTGGGATGAAACCCCTTCGGGGTAGGGCCTCCGGCATTTTACCCCGAAGGGGCAGGGCTTCCAACATGTTCAGTAGTTGTACCGTATTCTTCCCTTGGCGGGTGGCTGAAAACGCCCGTGGTTTTCGGCATGTCCCGCCTCGGCCACGGCGAGGCCCGACTGACAGTGGACGTTAGT
>JBBROG010000185.1:0-17784 GCA_038229635.1 Gemmatales bacterium | reverse complement strand
TGTATCTCCCCCGAACGCCGCTCGCGGCTTCGCAAGAGTGCGAAGCCGCAAGCGGCCGTTACGGACTCGTTAAATTATATCCCCGACCCAGTTCAGTGAGATCCCGAAAGTAGACGATACGCGGCCGCCCCGCGTTGGTGTCGATGACCGCCTCAACGCGCGCCGTCGGCCCGCCGCCCTCGAAGTGGCCGACCACCTGTACCCGGTACACCTGCGGCGACGCCGTCACATAGCGCTCCAGCGCTTGCATCGTCGCCGCCGGCAGGTTCGCCTCGGTAATCAGCCACGCCGGCGTCTGGAAGATCGGGTCCGGCACGTCGGTCGACGTCAGCGGCGGCCGCGCGTTGACGATCGCGTCCACCGAGGCGTCGTCGAGGTTCGGCAGCGCCGCCAGCACCGCCCGCGACGCCGTGTTCACGTTCACCCGCGCCGGCAACTCGGTGCCCTTCTGCGTCGTCGTCTTGTCGAGCAGCTTCGGCAACAGTTCCTTGAGGGAGCCGGTGTCGGTCATCGGGCTGGGGTAGATCGTCGCCTGCCCGCCCGGCGTACTGCTGGGAATCGACACCTTGGCGTTGATGAGCGAGTACAGCGACGAGATGCTCTGCGGCCGCGACGTCGTACCGCCGCCCGCGCCGTTGGCGCCATTGTTCGGCAGGTTGAGGTTGCTCTTGTTGAGTTTTGACGTCGCGTTGACCGTACCGCCGCCGCCGGAGGCAGGCGAGGGAGACGGCGTCGGCGACGGCGTGGGGGTTTTGGGAGGCGTTGGCGACGGCAACGGCGTTTTGGGAGGCGTCGGCGACGGCGTTTTGGGAGGCGTCGGCGACGGCGTTTTGGGAGGCGCCGGCGACGGCGTCGGGTCGGGGTTGGTCTTCGGGGTACTCGGCGGCGCGGCCGCTGGCGCCGCGGTCGTCGTCTGCGCCGGCCCGTAGGTGCGGTAGGCGATGATGAAGTTCGCCAGGTCTTCGCCGACGGCGGCTGAGAGTTTGTCCAGGAGCGTCGTCAGGTCGCTGTCGTTGATGTAGATGCGCGGCTGGCCGGTCGAGTCGATGTTCTGCTCGCGGCTGAAGACGGTCAGGTAGGCCGACAGGCCCTGGTCGAGCGTGCCGGTGCCGTCGTCCTTGCTCGGGTCGACCTGGCCGTTGCGCTTGGTGTCGTTGCCGAAGACGATCTGCGGAGTAAAGCCCTTGATGTACAGCATTTCTTCCAGACTGTCGAGCGGGCCGTTCTTGGCCTTGTACGGCGGCGTCAGCGTCGAATAATACTCGTCCTCGGCGCCGTTGGTACGCGGCTCCTGGTCGGCGTCGATCCAGTCGATCAGGGCGTTGACCTTGTCCTCGTCCATGCCGGGGATCTTGATGAGGATGTCGTGCGCGATCTGGCCGCTGCTGTCGAGCTTGAGGAGGGCGTTGACGTTGATCTTGCCCGCCTCATCGACGACGCCGTAGCGGAACGCCTGCTGGAGTGCCCCGTTGGCGGCGGTGTCGGGGTCGGGCGGGGCGACGATGCTGAACTTGACGCCCCGGCCGTTGCTCGCGTCGCCGAGCGTGATGCCCTGGAACAGCGACGGGTTGTCGTAAGGGCTGCCGCTCTGGGTCGGGTCGAAACTGCGCATCACCGCGGCGGCGTAGGCGACGCCCGAGTTGGCCGCTTCCCTCGCCTGGGTGGCGCGGGCGTAGCTCTCGGAGGCCTGGTACTCGGCCAGCATCAGGTCGCTGAAGCGGTACGCCGTCAGGGACAGGACGGCGACGACGCCAAGCACGGCGATCAGCACGAGGCCCGAACGCCGTTCCGTCGTCGCGTTTCGCGTCGTGATTCTCATGGACTGCTCGTGCCGTTGGAGGATTGTTGCGCCGCCCCGTTGGCGGTCGGGATCGCCACCACATGGCGGTACTTCCGCATCTTGGCCGGGACGTCGGGGTCGTTGCTGCGCAGGGCGATGGTAATCTCGAGGGCGACGGCGTTCGGCGGGCCGATGGGCGTGACGCCGTCGGCGCCGAGCGTGCTGGAATCCCAGCTATCTTGCCAGGAACTGCCATCGAAGTAGCTGACCTTGAATTCCTTCACCTCGCGCGCGACGATGTCGCGCGACGCCGGGTCGCTGACCTCCGGCGGCGGGTTGGCGGCGTCGTCGCTGGTCACGGCGGTGACGACCTGCCTCACCAGACCGAGCGCCGAATCGCCCGAGCCGGCGAGGGAGTAGCTGATGCGGCGCAGGTCGCTGACGCCGGCCGGGACGTCCGGGTTGTCCGGGTTGGCGACGTCGCGCGGCACGCCGCTGACGATCAGGGTGAGCGTGCCGGAGGTGCCCTGGATCGACACCAGTGTCGGGTTGGTGCTTGTGGACGCAGAAGACGACGGGGAACTGCTCGTCGTGCCGGACGTACCTGTTGTACCAGATGTGCCCGTTGTGCCCGTCGTACTCGTTCCCGCGGCCGCGGTCGTCGTCGATGTCGTCGCGGCGGTACTCGTCCCGCCGCCGCTGCCGCCCCCGGAGCCGCCGGACGAACCGTAGCGGCTCGGGTCGGGCATGCCGAGGCTCGGGGCGATGTCGTTGGTCATGCGCTGGAGCAGGGCGCGGGCGAGCGTCGCTTGTTCGACGACGTCGCGCGCCGCCTCGGCGTGGCGGAGTTGCAAGTCCATCGCGACGTAGAGGGCGGCGAGGAGCAGGACGGCGATGGTCGTCGCCAGGATCATCTCCAGGAGCGTGTAGCCGCGCCGCGTCGTTGAACTGTGACGGTATCGCATGGCCACGGACCCTCAAGGCGTGGTGCCGGTCGTCGATCCCGAAGACGACGAACTGCTCGACTGCGGCTTGTCGGAGGCGTTGCCGCGGACCGACGGGTCGAGGACCATCGCCGACAGCGTCGCGGACGTTTCGTAGCCGCCGGACCCCTGGCGGGAGACGCGCACCGTGACGTTCCACAGCCCGTTGATGTTGTCCATCGGCGCGGCTTCGACCGACCAGTTCCAGTCGGAATCCTCGTCGACCGTCCCCGAAGCCGACTGGAGGGCCACGGCGCCGCAGACGACTTCGTTGAGCTTCGACTGACACATCTGCACGGCGAGGCTCTGGTTCTGCACGTCGAGGGCGCGGTCGCTGGCCAGGTTGATCAGCCCGCCGATGGCGATGAAGCTGATCAGGAAGATGGCCAGGGCGGCGAGGACTTCCAGGAGGGACAACCCGGAGCGGGGGGAGGCCGGTCGCGCGGCAACGAGCATGGTCGGCCCTCAGCGCTGGGTGGTGACGAAGCCGGTCAGTCCGCGCACATAGAGCGTCACGGGCCGACAGCCCGTGGTGTGCAGGGTCACCGCGGCGTCGTCCTGCGCGGTGCCGTCGGGGAGGAAGACGGCCGTCTTCACCCACTGGGACGGGTCGACGCCCCCCTCGGGGACCGCCGTCTCGTTGCCCGGCGCCGCGTCGGAGCCGCTCAGGCCGAAGCGGACGTGCGTGGGCAGGACGGACTCCTGCACGTAAGGCGGCTCCGTCGAGTTATCCTGGCCGGCCGGCGCCGACCCGCCGGCCCATTGCTCGTTGGTGTCCGGGGCGACGCGGAAGTTGCCCTGGCCGGGGAGGATGGCGAAGCGGTAGGCGCGGCCCTCGTTGACGGCGCGCCCTTGCGCCTCGGAAAAGGCGGCGCGCACGGCGTCGACGCCGGCGTCGCGCTGGAAGGCGGCGTACATGCTTTCGAGCGAGGGGTAGCTGAGGGCGGCGAAGATGGCCATGATCGCCGCGACCAAGATCATCTCCAGCAGCGTGAAGCCCCGCCGTCGTCGCGACCGCATGGCACGTCCCCCTCGTAGGTCAGGATTCCGATCCTGACACCGTGGACTCGTCAGGATCGGAATCCTGACCTACGAGCCGCCTTAGAAATTACTCACGCGCCCGCTGGGGTCGCCCGGGTTCGGCCCCTGCGAGTAGATCAGTGGCCGGCCCGTGGGGCTGCGCGTGTTCGGCTCGTACCCGTAAGGGTGGTCCCACGGGTCGATGAGATTCGACGGTTCCAGGGCAGCGGGCAGGCCTTCCATCGGCTGGAGCAAGATGTCGAGGCTCGGCGGGTAGTCGCCGTGTTTCACTTTAAAAGTCTTGACGGCGCTCTCGATGCTGTCGATGGCGGCGCGGGCCGCGTCTTTCTTGGCGCCTTCGAGCTGGGCGAAGACGGTCACGCTGGCGACGCCGGCCAGGATGACGAGGATGGCGGCGGCCACGAGGACTTCCATCAGCGTGAAGCCCGAGCGCGACGTCGCACGCACCTTGCGATTCAGAATCATGGTCGAACCTCCTCCGCGGGACGGATAACCCCACGACCTAATCTAACAGGACACCCCATTAAGACGCGATGAGTGCGATCCTCTTTCCCTGGCGGGGCCGTTTGCCCCGCCCGCGCACCCCGCGCGGACACTAATTCTTGATGGTCTGGCCCATCTTGAACACCGGCAGGAGCAGGCCGGCGACCACCACCAGCACCAGGGCGGCCATCACCAGGAGCATCAGCGGCTCCAGCAGGCGCACGAACAGGTCGAGCTGTCGCGTCGTCCGCCGCTCCAGGGCGTCGGCGATGTCGACGAGGACTTTTTCGAGGTTGTTGCTCTCCTCGCCGACGGCGATCATCTCGACGACGTCGCGCGGGAAGTGCTTGCAGGCGGCCAGCGGCGCGGCGAGGGCGTCGCCGGAGCGGATGTTCTCCGCCGACCTCTCGATGGCCTGCGTCAGCACCTTGTTGCCGGCCGAGTCCTTGGCGATGCGCAGCGACGTCAGGATCGGGATGCCGTTGTGCAGCATCGTACCAAGAATGCGCGTGAAACGCGACAGGGCGAGGCTGAGGTAAATCGTCCCCAGGACGGGAATGCGCAGGCGGAAGGCGTCGATGTGCATGCGGCCCGCCTCGGTCTTCGCCCAGCGCCGGAACAGCCAGACAAGGCCGACGACGCCGGCGATGACGAAAAGGCCGTAGCTCCACAGGATGTTGCTGGCGGCGATCAGGCCCTGCGTGAGCGCCGGCAGTTGGCCCTTATCCGCCAGCCGCTTGAAGATGGTCTCGAAGCGCGGCACGAAGAAGATGACGAGGCCGAGCAGCACAATGAGGCCGACGCTGCCGAGGAACATCGGGTAGGCCATCGCGCCGACGACCTTGGACTTTAACTCTTCCTGGTGCTCGGTGAAGTCGGCGATGCGCTTGAGGACGTCTTCGAGGAAGCCGCCCTCCTGCCCGGCGCGGACCATGCTGATCGCCAGCTCGTTGAAGGCGCGCGGGTGCGCCGCCATCGCCTCGGCGAGGCTGGTGCCGTCGGCGACGCGGGCGCGGACCTCGCGCAGTACCTCCGACAGCGCCGGCTGCGCGCTCTGCCGTTCGAGGAGGTCGAGGCTGCGCAACAGCGGCACGCCGGAGTGGAGCAGGTCGGCGAGCTGGGCGAAGAACGTCGCCATGACGCGCGGCTTGATCTTGCGCTCCCAGCGCTTGGCGCCGGCCGACTTCGCCGCTGCGATGCGTACCGGGAACAGGCCGCGGGCGTCGAGCATCGACATCGCCTCGCGCTCGCTCTGCGCCGTCAGCGTTCCGTTGCTGCGCTGGCCGGTCTGGGCCAGGGCTTCGTAGGTGAATTCAGGCACGGGTCGTCCTCAAGAGCCGCAAGCGGCGGTCACATGACAACGTCTCCCGCCGTCGTCCGTGTCACTTCGTCGATGGTCGTGTGCCCGAGCAGCACCTTGCGCCAGCCGTCCTGGCGCAGCGTCTTCATGCCGAACTTCATCGCCTCGCGGCGAATCACGTTCGAGTTGGAGCGGTTCACGACCAGATCGCGGATGGCGTCGTTGGTCACCATCAATTCGTAGAGCCCGGTCCGGCCGCGGTAGCCGCTCTGGCGGCAGGCGCGGCAGCCGGTCCCCTTGTACAGCGTCGGCGCCGGGCCGAGGTTGCGGTCCTCCACCGGGAAGTCGAGCGGCAGATCCTTGATATCCGGCGTAAACGCGATTTTGCAATCGGGGCAGATCGTCCGCACCAGGCGCTGAGCCATGATGCCCTCGATCGTGCTGGACACGAGGAACGGCTCGACGCCCATGTCGGTGAGGCGCGTGAAGGCGCTGGGGGCGTCGTTGGTGTGCAGCGTGCTGAAGACCATGTGGCCGGTCAGCGACGCCTGGATGGCGCTCTCGGCCGTCTCCGAGTCGCGCATTTCGCCGATGAGGATGACGTCCGGGTCGTGGCGCAGGATGCTACGCAGGGCGGCGGCGAAGCTCAGGCCGATCTTGTGATGCACCTGGATCTGGCTGATGCCGTCCTGCACGTACTCGACGGGGTCCTCGACGGTGATGATCTTGAGCGTCTCGTCCTTGATCTCGTTGAGGGCGGAGTAGAGCGTCGTGCTCTTGCCGGAGCCGGTCGGGCCGGTGACGAGGATAATGCCGTGCGGGAGGTCGAGGAGCTGCTTGAACGTCTTGTAGGTGTCTTCGAGCATGCCGACGTTGGCGAGGTTGAAGACCATGCGGCCCTTGTCGAGGAGGCGCAAGCAGATGCCTTCGCCGTGCGACATCGGGATGATGGAGACGCGGACATCGACCTCGCGGTTCTGGACGCGCATCTTGATGCGGCCGTCCTGCGGCAGGCGCTTCTCGGCGATGTTCAAGCGCGCCATGATCTTCAAGCGGCTGGTGATGGCGGCGGTGAAGCGGTTGATCTCGGAGTGCAAGGTCTGCGTATGCATCAGGCCGTCGATGCGGTAGCGGATGCGCAGCGAGTGCTCTTCCGGCTCGATGTGGATGTCGCTGGCCCGCTCGTTGATGGCTTCGATGAGCAGTTCGTTGACGAGCTTGACGACGCTGGCTTCCTGAGCCATTTTCGCCGCTTCGCTGTCGTCGGCCTCGATGTCCTCGAGCAGTTCGATGCCTTCTTCGCGCTCCTGCACCATCGCGCCGACGGTCTCGCCGCCGACGCCGAAGTGCGTCTTGATGAGCCGCTGGATCTCCTTCGGGCTGGCGAGGACCGAGTGGACGTGCAGGCCGGTGAGCGTCTGCAGCTCGTCGATGGCGTAGACGTCGAAGGGGTCGGCGGTGGCGACGGTGAGGGTGCCGTTCGCGCGCGACAGCGGCATGAGGGTGCGGCGCGTGACGAGCTTGAGCGGCATCGCCTTGAGCGTCTCGGGCTCGATGGTGACGCTGGTCAAATCGACCAACTCCATGCCGAACTCTTCGGCGAGGGCGGTGAGGACGCCGTCTTCCTTGGCGAAGCCCTTCTCGATGAGGATCTCGTGGAGCGGCTTGCCGGCGGCGGCGTTCTGCGCCTCGATGATCCGTGGCACGTCCCCCTCGTTGAGAAGACCCTTTTCGAGCAGACGTTGCAGGAGGTGCATGCGGACCTCTCGGAGTGTGTCGTGGCGTGCGAGGACGGCGCGCGGGGGCTGCGGGGAAGGCTATTGGTATAAACCCGGCAAGACCTCCAGAGTATCGCGGCGGGGGAAGCTTGTCCAGGAGTCCTCGACGGGGCAAGCCGGGCGGGAAGCCGAGGAAATGAGGGTGGCGACCGGAATGCCGGCTTGCACGGGCGCGAGCGGTTGTTAGGATACGCAACGATGGGTCTGAGCCCGCACGGAGGGAGGAGTCGATGCCTGCCGTCATTCTTCAGCAGGGTAAGATCCGCATTCCCGAGTGGGTCGTGGATCTCACGTCGTTTCATCGTTGGGCCGAATCGGACGAGTTCCCCGAGGGAGTGCGGATCGATTATCTCGATGGCGAGATCTGGGTGGACGACAGCATGGAACAGGTCTTCACGCACAATCAGGTCAAGACGGAGTTTACAATCGTCGTAGGCGGTCTGGTGAAGCAGGGTCGCCTCGGGCGCTTCTTCGCGGACGGCGTGCGGGTGAGCAATATCGACGCAAACCTTTCCGCCGAGCCCGACGGAACCTTCATCTCGAAGAAAGGCTTGCGCGAGAGGGTCCGTGTCCTGGAGGGCGCCGAGGGCGGCTACGTCCGCCTCGAAGGATCGCCCGAGATGGTCCTGGAGATCGTCAGCGACAGCTCCGTGAACAAGGACACGAAACGCCTCCACAAAAAGTATTGGGACGCGGACGTCCAGGAATACTGGCTGGTGGACGTGCGCGGCGAGCGCCGGTCGTTCGAGATTTTCCGGCGCGAGGACGAGGGTTACGTGGCCGCGAAGGCCAAGAACGGCTGGGGCAAATCGGCGGTCGTTGGCAAGTCATTTCGGCTGACGCGGGAGGACGACGACCTGGGCCATCCCGAGTTTACGCTCAAGGTGCGCTAGGCGACTCACGACGGGGACTGTGCCAGCGGTCGGCTCTCGCCAGTAAGGGAGCCAGAACTAACTCGAAGCCAGGAAGGAGCGGCGTCGTGTACGTGCCGCCCTCCTCGACGAGGAAGTCTTGGGATCCCGACGGTTCGGCGCGCACGACGGTCAGTCGGCGCTGGAAGCGGTCGACGATCCAGTATTCCCGGATACCCACCTCCAAGTATTCTTGTCTCTTTTCGACGTAATCGCGGTCCCGGTTGCGGCGGCCGGCGGAGACGAACTCGACCGCGACCGTCGCGACGTCGTGGCGGCGGTCCGGCATGCGGCCCAACCCCGCCCAGATGAGGCGGTCGGCGAGGCGGCGGCCAGTGCGCGTCGGCACATATTGCTGCGGCAAGCTGACGTCCAGCGCGGCGCCCTCGGGGTGCTGGTGGCGATACCATTCCAGCAAGAATCCGAGGTACTCGTTCGGGTCCGTCTCCTCGGCGAGCGGGATCGGGTTCACGACAAGCACTCCATGCACGAGTTCGTAACGATGGTTTTCGTCCCACTCGTCGATGCCGTCGAACTCCTCGGGCGTCATCAGGATGCCGGCGTTCTCGGGGCCGAGGACGAGTTTCGGCGGCGCGGTCGTGCTGCTCATGGCTCCTCCTGTCGGGGCCGCCTTATCATCTCACGGCGCGGCGGCTCTGGCAACCTCGCCCGCCGTCACTTGCCGTCGCGCTTGTAGGTGAGGGCGATGTCGGCGAACCGGACCTGGCGGTGGCCGTTGCAATTCTCCGCGAAGACTTGTTCGAGGATCTCGCACAGGCGGCCGCACTCCAGGCGGTAGAAGTTGTGCTTGCCGTCGCGGCGGTAGCCGACGAGGCGGTGGGCGCGCATCAGCGTCAGGTGATGGCTGACGGCGGGCTGCGACTGGTCGAGCATGGCGCACAGGGCCGAGACGTGCATCTCGCCGTCCTTGGCGAGGGCCATGAGAATCTTCAGGCGTGACTTGTCGGCGAGGAGCTTGAACACGTCGATCAATTCTTCGAGGACCGGGTCGGAAATGGTGATCGGAGACGGCTTCTTCAGGGCGGCCTTGACGGCCCGGACCTTGGCGGCGTTGCTGACGGTCACGGCAGTGTCCTCCCAAGAGTAATGGCGGACGGACGGCACGCCGTACCGACCCCTCGCACGCCCGCGAGTCGGGCACGGGGGAGGAGGGCCCGGCCGTACCTGGTACGGGCCGGCGCCACGACGGCGGGACGTCCGGCCCCGAACGGCTGGCGGCGACCTCCCGCCGAGGGGGAGCGAGCAGGGGAAGATGAGGGCACGGGGTTGCGAGTCCGCCCTGAGCCGTCACCGCCGTCGCACTCTTGCGTAAGAGCTCAGCATAGCGTCCGCGCAGGCAGCGTCAAATGAATTCCTGTGCATCTTTTCAAGTTTCTTCTCCTCCCGCTCCCCGACCCCCGTTTTGTTCCTCTTCCAGGAAGCCGTCCGGGTCGAACAATTCCTTCAAGGCCGGGTCGTCGGCCAGGCCGGCGAACTCGCCGAGCCAGAGCCGCGCCTCCGCGCGCGACACGCCGGCGGGCTTGCCGTCCCCGGAGCGCGGCGGCGCCGCCGGGCGCCGCCGCCGTCGCTCCAGCAGGGCGAGGTAGTCGCCGCAGCCGAGGACGGGACAGCGCCGCCGCCGGCCCGCCTGTTGGATACGATGGTCGTCCGAAATGACCGTCAGGAGCCGCGGCGACGACGCCCGGCGAATGAGCAGCTCGATGAGGTCGTCGGCCTCGTCGTGGCCGACCGCGAAGTACACCTGGATGCCCTGGTAGTTCGCTTCCGCGACGGCGCCGCGCGGGGCGCGGCGGGCGTCGAACACGACGGTGACCCGAGCTGCCTCGTCGCCGTGCCTCCCTTTCAGGAAGCCGAACAGGGCGGCGCGCGCCCGCTCCAGGCCGTCCGGCGGCGTCCGGGCGTGGAGTGTGCCCATCGCGTACAGCAGGTTGTAACCGTCGATCAGGTAGAACATGGCCGCCGGGACTCACGATGACGGACGGAAGTCCTCCCCATTCTATGCCGGTTGCCCGGCGCGGGGCGAGTCGCTACACTCAGCCGATCCTCGTCTCGGGAGATCCGCACATGCTGACAACGCTCCTGTTCGCCCTCGCGCTCCCCGCCGCCGACGCGCCGCCGCCCGTCCCGCTCTGGGGCCGCTGGGAGGCCGCCTTCACCGCCGCCGACGGCGTTTCGCCCGACGCCGACCTCGCCCTCGAACTTACCTCGCCCGCCGGCAAGGAGCGGCGCGTCGGCGGCTTCTGGGACGGCGGACTCACCTGGCGCGTGCGCTTCATGCCCGACGAGGAGGGGAAATGGACTTACCGCACCGTGGCGCGGCCGGCGACCGGCCTCGGCGGCAAGGCGGGCGAGTTCGTCTGTCAGCGCGCCGCCGCCGCCGCCAGGCCGGGGAGCTGGCTGGCGCGCGGCCCGGTGCGCGTCGCCCCCAACGGCCGCTTCCTGCAACACGCCGGCGGCCTGCCCTTCTTCTGGCTCGGTGACACCGTCTGGACAGGGCCGGCCCTCAGCGACGCCGCCGACTGGGAGACCTACCTCGACGACCGCGTCGCCAAGCGCTTCAGCGTCGTCCAGTTCAACACGCTCTGCCCCTGGCGCACCGCCCCGGCCGACGCCGAGGGGCGCGTCGCCTTCACCGGCGCCCGCAAGGTCCGCATCAACCCCGAGTTCTTCAAGCGCCTCGACGAGCGCGTGGACGCCGTCAACGCCCGCGGCCTCCTCGCCGCCCCCGTCCTCCTCTGGGCCAACAAGGCGGCCGACCCCGGCAACACCCTTCCGGAGGAGGACATCGTCAAGCTGCTGCGCTACCAGGCCGCCCGTTACGGCGCCCATCACGTCGTCTGGGTCCTCGCGGGAGATAACGGCTACCGGAAGGAGCAAGGGGAGAAGTGGCGCCGCGTCGGCAACGCGGTCTTCGGCGCCAAGGCTCACCCGGCTCCGGTGACGACGCACCCGACCGGCATGAACTGGCCGTGGGAGGAGTGGCGCGACGAGTCGTGGCTGACCGTCCTCGGCTATCAGAGCGGGCACGGCGACGACGCGGCCACGCTGCGCTGGATCCACTCCGGCCCGCCGGCGGAATACTGGCGCAAGGCGCCGCCGCGCCCCGTCATCAACCTGGAACCGCCCTACGAGGACCACCTCGCCTACCAGTCGCGCAAGCCGCACACGGCGTATGCGGTCCGGCGGGCCGTTTATGGGAGCCTGCTCAACGCGCCGCCGGCCGGCGTCACCTACGGGGCGCACGGGCTATGGAGTTGGCAGCGTCAGTCGGGGGAGGAGCCGCGCGACCACAAGGGCACAGGAGTCGCCAAGACGTGGCGCGAAGCGCTCGACCTGCCCGGCAGCACGCACATGAAACACCTGGCGACGCTGTTCGCCACGCTGCCGTGGTGGTCGCTGCGGCCGGCTCAATCGCTGCTCGCGGCGCAGCCGGGCGGCGATGATCCCGCGCGCTTCGTCGCGGCGGCGGCGTCAGAGGACGGCGATCTGGCACTGGTCTATCTGCCGGCGGGCGGAGAGGTGACGTTCAAGGCGGATCGCCTGATCGAGGGTTTAGTTTTCGAGTGGTTCGACCCGCGCACGGGGAGGCGCCAAGAAGCGCGCGACGTGCGCGGGGTGTTTCGGGCGCCGGACGCGATGGACTGGCTGCTGGTGGTGAGGCGGCCGTAATCGCCGCTTGCGGCTTCGCACCCCCCGCCTCCCAGGCGCGGGTGCGAAGCCGCGAGCGGCGATTACGCCTCGGCGACGACGTTCACGCGCCGGCCGGCGCGGTCAAACTTGATAACCCCATCGGCGAGCGCGAATAGCGTGTCGTCGCGGCCGATGCCGACGTTGCGGCCGGGGTGGTAGCGCGTGCCGCGCTGGCGGACGATGATGCCGCCGGCGCGTACCGCCTGCCCGCCGTACAGCTTGACGCCGAGTCGCTGGGCGTTGGAGTCGCGGCCGTTGCGGGACGACCCCTGACCTTTCTTATGAGCCATCGGACCTTACCTCGCTGCTGCTGTGTCTCTCTTCGGAGTCAGTGAATTCGGCAGGGCGGCGCCGGACTTCGCCGCCGGCTTCTCGTCCTTCTTGACGGGCGCGGTCGATTTCAGCTTCGCCGACCGATAAACCCACTGGGCCGGCGGCAGGAACTGGATCTCGCGCGAGTCCTGGTAGAAGCGGTCGCCGACGCGCTTGAAGTCGAGCTGAAGCGTCTTGCGGCGCACCACCGTCCCCTTCTCGCCCGGCGGTGGGTCGGTTTCGACGATGCCGTTCGACAGTCCGCCCACGAAGATACTGTAGCGGTTCGAGTCGGGATCGACATCGTCCCAGACCGCGACGCCCGTTACCGCCCGCACCGGGCCATCCGCTTTCGTCACCGGAATCGGGTCGGCGAAGATGCTGACCGAGTTCTTGATTTTGAGGTAGTCCGACGGGTCCTCGACTTGCCGGATGGCTTCCTGAGCCTTGGGCAACACCTGATCCCTGAACGGCGGGTTGGTCTTGTCGAGCGTGACCAGCTCGAACTCGGGGATGAAGGTGTGCGGCTCGCCGGTGCGGTTGACGACTTGATACCAGAGGTACCAGCAGACCTTGCGGCCGCGCCCCGGCACGTCGACGGTGATGAGGCGCGGATCCTTGAAGCGGAAGTGCAGGACCCAGACCTTGCTGTCGGGCCGGAAGTTCCCGCTCTTGTCGTAGAGTTCGTCCCGGTCGAGGACGTTCTGTTCGGGCTTGACGTCGCGTTCGTTGGGTCCGCCGGCGAGGGCCAGGCTCGACGCGCCCGCCGCCACCGCCAGCAAACCCGCCAGGAGCACGTGCCGCCTCATGAGTCGGACTCCTGCCATAGACCTTGACTTCTCTGTCCCGTTTGCCCCGCCGCCGGCGCCCGCGTCTATCGGCGCATACCCCGACGGCGGAAGGCTTTTCGTAACATTTCTTATAACAGGGAGCGAATCGCGGGGTCAAGGCGAAGGAGCCCGCGCCGGCCGCGCTTCCTCGAACATATTGCTGGCATTCTCCCTTCCCCCCGGTTACGCTAACGACAGCGGCGGTCCCGTCGCCCGGCGGCCGCCGCACACACCCCAAGGGAGATGCGTCATGGAAAAGAAGAAGGTGATTTGTCCCGACTGCGACGCGGGCGACGTCAACCTCGGCCGCCGCGACTTCCTCCGCGTCGCCGGCGCCGGCGCCGCGGCGGCCGCCGCCGGCCTGTGGGCCGTCCCCACAGTTCAGGCCGACGCCCCGACCAAGACGAGCCCCGCCGAGACCGCCGTCAAGGCCCTCTACGACACCCTCACCCCGGAGCAGAAACAAGAGATCTGCTTCCCCTGGAACCACATCGACACCAAGGGCAAGCGCGGCCTGCTGCGCACCCACGTCTCCAACAACTGGGAGATCACCGACAAGATGATCCGCAGCGACTTCTACACGAAGAAGCAGCAGGGGATCGTCTACGACGTCTTCAAGGGGATCATCAACCCGGAGTGGGAGAAGAAGTTCCTCAAGCAGCTCAAGGACGACACCGGCGGCGAAGAGTGGGGGGCGAAGCAGTCGATCGCCATCTTTGGCACTCCGGGAAGCGATCAATTCGAGTTCGTCATGACCGGCCGGCACATGACGCTGCGCGCCGACGGCAACACCGAGGGGCACGTCGCCTTCGGCGGGCCGATCTTCTACGGCCACGCCGCCAGCGGCTTCAACGAGAAGGTCCACCACCCCGGCAACGTCTTCTGGCACCAGGCCGAGGGGGCGAACTCCCTCTACAAGATGCTCGGCGGCAAACAGCAGGAGCAGGCCCTCGTCAAAGGCGCGCTGCCGCGCGAGTCGGCCGTCGCCTTCCGGGCGGCGAAGGAGTACCCCGGCGTCTCGGTCGCCGAACTGGCCGGCGACCAGAAGAAGGAACTGGAGCGGGTGTTGAATCTGCTGCTGGAGCCGTTCCGCCGCGAGGACCAGGACGAGGCGCGCGAGTGCCTCAAGAAGCAGGGCGGCCTCGACAAGTGCAGCCTGGCGTTCTACCAGGAGGGCGACATCGGCAAGGACGGCGAGTGGGACAACTGGCGCGTCGAGGGGCCGGCGTTCGTTTGGTACTTCCGCGGCTTCCCGCACGTCCACGTCTGGGTGAACGTCGCCGACGACCCCGGCGTCGCGCTGAACGCGCGCGGATGACGGCCTTTGCCGCTCGCGGCTTCGCACCGGCGACGCCGCTAGCGGCTCATTTTGTCTCCGCCTCGCCCTTCTTTTTCTTGTCCTTCGCCCGGCGCATCTCCTCGGGGTGTTGCTTCGCGAACTCCTGGATGACGCGCTCGAGACAGGCCGGGTCGCCGAGCGACGTGAATTGCAACCGTTCCCGCTCTTTCTTCGTCAATTCCTTTTGCACGAACTCGCGCAGCCGCTGCACGGCCACGCGCGTATCGCGGGCCGGAGGTCGGGCGGCTTCCTGCGTCCGCAGCGCCTTGACCCACTCGGCCCGGCGGTCGCTCTCCTGCTTCCGCAGCTCGGCGATCAGCGCCGCCCGCTTCTCGCCCTCGGGCAGCGCCAGGACGCGCTCGCGCTGGGCGCGCGGCAGGCGCGCGACCCACTCGCGCTCGCGCAGCTCCTTGACGACGCGGAGGCGCTGGGCGGCGTCCGGCGCCTCCGCGACGCGGCGACGGTCCTCCTCGGACAGGCGGTCGAGCCAGGCGGTGTAGCGCTCGAGGACGGCCCAGAGGCGCTGCGCCGCCGCGTCGTCCTCCTGGAGCGCCTCGTCGAGTTGGCGGAAGCGGGCGCGTCGCTCCTCGGGCAGGGCGGCGAACTCGCGCCAGTCGCGCTTGAGGCGGGCGTAAAAGTCCGGGTCGCTGCGGCGCAGGCGTTCGAGCAGGCGGCGGTTGGCGTCCAACTCCTCGCCCGGCAGGTCGCCGGGGCCGCGCGCCGGCGCGGGGACGCCCGCGAGCAAGGCGAAGGCGACGCCGAGCAGCGCGAGGGCCAACAGAGGGCGCCAGGAAGGGCGCATAACCGACAGCCTCCTCATCCTCCCGCCTCCGGGTTGTCGTCGCCGAACAGGTCGGGCTGGTCGAGCGCCTTGAGGAACTCGACGCTATCGACCTGCTCATACAGGCGCTTGTTTTCGAGGACGCGCAGGTCGCGCACGAGATCGTCGTCGGTTGGCTCGCGCGGCACGAGCAGGGTGACGGCGGCGAAGCCCGCGGCGGCGGCGGCGGCGAGGCCCGCGGCCCAGCCGGCGGCGGCGCCCCAGCGGCGCCGCCGACTCATCCCCGTCGCGGCGGCGGCGTGCCGCGCGGTGACGCGCTCCAGGGTGCGGTGCGTGAACGAGGGCGACGGCTCGGCGTGCGGCAGGAAATCGAGCAGGTCCCAGGCGCGGCGCAGGGCGTCGGCCTCGGCGCGGGCGGCGGCGTCCCGGCCCAGCCGCGCCTCCATCGCGCGCGCGGCCGCCTCGTCCAGCTCGCCGTCGAGGTAGGCGATCAGTTCGGCGCGGTCGTCGTCGCTCAGTCGCGGTTCCTGGGTCATGCGTCTCTCACCCGGCGTAGCCTTGTAGCGCCTCGCGGAGGTTGGTCCGCGCCCGGTTCAGCAGCGACTTGACCGCCTTGGTCGTCAGCCCCATGACCTCGGCAATCTCCGCGTAATTCATGTCCTCGAACTTATTGAGGACGACGGCCATCCGCTGCCGCTCATTGAGCCCGTCGACGGCGCGGCGGACGGCGTCGGCCAACTCCTCGCGGCGCAGGCCGCCCGACGGCGAGCCGTCGCGCGCCACCACCAGCTGCTCGGCGGGGCGCGGGCCGAGCGGGCCGGAGTCGTGCGCCGGCAGCGACACCGTCGGCTTGCGCTGCCGGCCGCGCAGCCAGTTCAGCGCCAGGTTGTTCGCGATGGTGAACAGCCAGGTCGAGAACTTGCAGCGCGCCCGGTATTTCTTGCGGGCGCGGTAGACGCGCAAGAACGTCTCCTGGGCCAGGTCTTCCGCCTCGGAGGCGTTGCCGATCAGGTGGCGCATCACGCCAACAAGGCGGTGCTGGTACGCCTCGACCAGCTCCTCGAAAGCGCCCGGCACGTCGTCGCGCACCGCGATCATCAGGCGGACGTCCGGGTCACGCAGAGACAGTTGCGCGCTGGTGTCGCCGATCGCTGCCACGGTCACGTCCCGGGTCGCTAGGTCCGCCTCCACGCGTATTGAACCGCCGCTGCCGGGGAGGGTTCCGGTCGGGAAAGGCCACCGGCGTGTTGGGAGAATACCGCGCGACGAGCGGAAATGCCATCACCCGCCGATCGTCACCAGCGGCGGCTCCTGCGCCGCTCGGCGCAGCTGGCCGCAGGCGGCGTCGATCTCGCTCCCCTTGCGCTTGCGCACCTTCACGCTCAGCCCGCCCTGGCGCAGGCGCTCCACGAACGCCTTCAGCGCCTCGTCGGTCGGACGTCGATAAGGGAGGCCCTCGACGTCGTTGAACGGGATGAGGTTGACGTGGGCGCAGCGGCCGCGCAGCAGTTTCACCAGTTCGGCCGCCTGCTCGAAGCGGTCGTTCAGGTCGCGCAGCAAGACGTACTCGAACGTCACGCGCCGGCCGTTCTTCTCGAAGAAGTAGTCGGCCGCTTGCAGGATCTCGTCCAGGCCGGTCTTGGGGTTGGTCGGCACGATGCGCGTGCGCAGCGCGTCGTTCGGGGCGTGCAGCGACACGGCGAGGTGATACTGCTTGCCGAGGTCGGCGAGGCGGCGCATCTTGCCGGGCAGGCCGACCGTCGAGACGGTGACGTGGCGGGCGCCGATGCCGAGGCCGTCTTTCGCCGTGGCCACGGCGAGCGCCGCGATCAGGTTATCGAGGTTCGCCAGCGGCTCGCCCATGCCCATGACGACGATATTCGTCAGCCGCTCGCCCGGCGCCGTGAGGTTGCGCAGGCGGACGAGCTGTTCGAGGATTTCGCCGACGCTGAGGTTGCGCTCGACGCCGTTGAGCCCGCTGGCGCAGAAGACGCAGCCCATGCCGCAGCCGACTTGAGTGCTGATGCAGGCAGTGCGGCGGTCGCCTTCCTGAATGAGGACGCACTCGACGAGTTGGCCGTCGTGCAGGCGGAGGAGGAGCTTGTGCGTGCCGTCCGTCGCCGCCTGGTGCCGCGCCGCCTCGGTCGCGAGGGGGACGAATTCCTCGGCGAGGGCCTGGCGCAGGGCGAGCGGCAGGTCGGTCATCTGCGCGAACGACTCGGCGCGGGCGGCGACGACCCAGCGGCGCAGCTGGCGGGCGCGCATCGGCGGCTGACCGCGCTCCGTGAGCCAGGTCAGCCATTCGTCGTGGGACAACTCCAGCAGGCCCCGCATGAACGGCCCTCGCATTGACGTTGGGTTCTCGACAGGCGGACAGTATATTCTACCCGCCTCAAGACGGGGTGGCCGCTTTCTCCCCTCTCCCCTTTGGGGAGAGGGGCCGGGGGTGAGGGGTTATGCCTTCAGCGGCTTGGGGGGGGGGGGGGGGGGGGGGCGCCGCGCGCCCCCCCGCCCGCGCGGGCGGCGGGGGCGGCC
>JBBROG010000184.1:0-17821 GCA_038229635.1 Gemmatales bacterium | reverse complement strand
GTTCGACAACCTGAGGAAAGGCGACGATGCCGGCCATGGCCCAACCTCCACAAAGGTGCAAGGCGATCAACCGACCCCGCCAGTGTACAAACGTAACCGCAATCGACCAGAGAAGCTGCTACTTTGCAAAAGCCCAGCAAGAACGCTAAAAATTGCCACGAAACCGTCAGCTAAAGCGTCATCTTCTGGGCCTTCAGCCAATCGAGGTCGGCTAACATCACTTCGGACTGATCGAGCTGGGATGCCAAGCCGGGAGCCAGAGCTTTCGCTACTTTGATGAGATCGAGTCCTTTGATACCGTGGAAAGGCCCATAACCGGGAACCATGACCAAGCCGCTTTGGTCCGAGGTCGGATCGTGGTCTTCTCCCTTCGCGGCTGCTACGTCAAGCAACAGGTATCGCCTCACCATGTCCCTGTCTTCTCGTCGCGGCGCGAGTGTCGGCCCCTCTTCGGCCAGAAGCCCTCGGCTGAGGGAGCCTTGGAGAGTACGTCCGATCTCTTCTTCAGAATATCCTTCGGCCTTCAGCACGCCTGCCACTTTCTCTCGCCTCGGGACGGTGACGCGATAGGTAGCCTGCTGGACTTCCAACGGCGTCAAGAACCCGGCGTGTTGAAGTTCTCGCCGTAGCCGAACGGGGGCGCTACGAATTTGGAAGAACTCGCTCCCTTCCATTTCCAACAGTCTTTCCAGATCTCCATTTAGGGATGAAAAATAGCCCGCACCGTCAACGTACTCGGCGAAGACGGCGTCGGGCAGGAACGCCCTGACCTTTACTCGAGACGAAGTGGTTTGATCGACGTTCTTGTGCGAGACGCTGCCGGCGTCGCCGGCGTAGAACTGGGACTGCACAAGGACGCGACGGTGTGCGCCTGCTGTCTTGTAAGGCAACACAAAGTCGTAAGCGCGCGTTTTCGCTTTCTTCTTCACGCCCTCGCCTTTGGCCGGCGTGGCGGCGGCCTTGCCGGCGATCAATTGCTCGAGAACTGACAGCGGCACGTCCGCGAGATTGAAGTCGATGCCGGGTTGCAATCCCCATTCCTTCAGCCGGTCTCGCAACAGGGCTTCGGGGTTGTGGCCGCCACTCGCCGCAACCGAACCGCGAATTTTGAACACGACAAGGGGGCTGAGGAAATCGCGCTCTTTTCCGAAACTTTTCAGCGCGAAGTAGCTGTGCCCGATGCTCCAAAGCTGAGCGACGTATCTGTCGTCGCTCAACAGGAACTTGATGAAGTGGTTGAGAAAGATCTTCTGATGGTGCGGCGCGCCCTTCATCGCCGCGACGACCTCCATGTACCTGTCAGTGGTCAGGACACGCGGTATCCCCCCGTCCTTGGTGGTGACCGACGGCTTCATATTTCGGGACTTCACCACCGTCGGGATCGTCGTTAGCTTGACCTGATCGCGCAGGTACAAGGGAAGTTGGCATTTGGCGTTGTTGTCGCTCTTGCCGGTCGCCAAGAAGAGGATAGACGCCAACTCCGCCAGGGACGACGAGGCGTCGTCGAAGTCCAACTCTTCCGCGTACTTGAGGAAGGCGTCGGCGATCGCGTCAGGATCGCAGTTGTCCGGGGACGTGAACTTGCCCGTCGCCTCGCCCATTCGCTCGAACGTCTCCACCGCCGCGTCCAACTCCTCGCGGAACCGCTCGGTGTCACGGATTTCGCCGAGCGCGGGTGTGATCCAAACGTCGAACTCGCGGAGACGAGACTCAATGTCGAGCGTGACTTTGGGCAGTTTCATAAGGCGACCGTCACCTGAGACTTGGCGTCCAAGAACCGCAGCACGGCTTCCGCGAAAATCGCGGACAGGCGGGGCGGGACGGCATTACCGACGAGCCGATATCCGTCAGTCAAGCTTACTTTGTCGCTGGTGAGCCGGAACGTGTCCGGGAAGGTCTGGAGGCGGGCGCACTCCCTGAGCGAGAAAGGCCTGTTGCCTTTCGGATGGAGGAAGTATCTGGGGTTGTGGAAATTGGTCAAGACGGTCGGAGACGGTTCGTCCCAGCGGGGCCGCTTGAACAACCCGGAACAGAACATTGCCCCTTTGAGGTCGTATTTGCCTTCGAGTTCCTTCAGATACCCTTTGTCCAGCAGGCTGTCGATCTCCGGGCGCGTGTTCACCAACCCGGACAGTCGCTCGATTTCACCAACCGGAAGCGGGTTTCCGTTCGGGACGTTGCCGTACTGCTTGTGTCGGCGGTGCCGCGAGATCGTTCCCAGAACCTTCGCCTCGCGGGGCGACACCTCCCCGAAGACTTCGGGGATTTGCCATGTGTAAACCGAGGTGGGTGCGTGTCGCACATTGCAGAGCTTCTGCCCTTCCTCGATGCGGCGGAAAACGAACTCGTATTTGGTCGGCCAGTCGCCCGTAACGCCATGATCCGCGACCGGGGCACCCAAGTCGAGCAGGTCGCCGATGGCCTCTCGGATCGCCACCGGCCCTCGTAGGCGTGGGGCAGGGGGGCCGCCCGCAAAGTCGAACAAGGACGGCCCCGCCCTGTCGATCTTGCACTCGCCGTTTCGGGGCTTGAAATCGTGGGTCGGGGTAGGCCAGTCGAAAGGCGGGCCGCCCCGCCGCGTGCCCACGAAGATGATGCGGCGACGGTGTTGCGGAACACCATAACTGACGGCATCAAGGAGGAGGTGAGCCACGTCGTACCCGATCTGTCGGAAGTCCGCCAAGATCCGCTTCAGGTACGCGCCCCGATAATTTTGCGAAAGCCCGTCCACGTTCTCCGCGAGGAACAGCCGCGGGCGAAGGCGGCCGACCGCCCGCTTCATCTCGACGTACAAGGTATTCCGCCCGTCTTCCTCCACCTTCGGCCCAGCCTTCGAGAAGCCTTGGCAGGGGAAGCCGCCCAGCACTACTTCGCACCCGGCTAGATGGTCGATGTCGGCATGGAACTGGTCCGACTGGACATCTCGCAGGAAGACCCTCGCATCGACGTTGCGGGCATAGCAATCTACCGCCGCCGGGTCGCTGTCGCAGGCGTAGGCAAGCTCGAAGCCCGCCTGCTTGAACCCGTAGTCCAGCCCGCCGCAGCCACAGAAGACGCTGACCACTCGCCGCATCGGTTTTCACCCACCTCCCCGGTACACAGGACACGGGTGTTCAGTATACTCCTCCGGCCTCGCTCCGCCACCGCTCTCCTCGGCCTAGAAGTCTTTTTTCCTTTCACTCCCGTGGCACAACCGCCACCTTCCGCTCTGTCTCGTCATGGGGTTTATAGGCAAAGCCGAGCTAGGTCAGGGAAAAAATGAAAAAATCGCGAATTTGCACTTGCCTTCGAGCAAGCGGTTGTTACTATGTGGGTGTTCCGCCGCGTGGTACTTTCGGTGACTGGGCGACGCCGAGAGAATCAGCGGCGGAACTTTTTTTCCCCCCTCCCTTCTTTCCACCGTCTTCCTCCCGCCAAACGTACAAGGTCAGCCAGGCGAAGATCAGGGCGAACACCCACTGAAACGTGCTGAGCCACAGGTACAGCCGGTGCAGCGCGCGGAACGCCTGACGGTTGAGGATTTCCCCGGCGTCGACGTCCAGGTGGAGATCCAGCTGCGGGTGCAGCCAGACGAGCGCGGCCTGAAGAAGACCCATGCAGAACCAGATGAGCCAGCGCCCGAGGCCGCCCCACGCGGACGGACCGCGCGTCGCCGTGACGTCCAGCGCCAGAATTGCGAGAGCGACCACGCCGGCCACGTTGAGGTAGACCGTGACTTGCCGGGTGATGAACCCCTGGTCCTTCGCCGAGCCGAGAATTTCGGTGCCGACCGGCACGACCACGCCGGCGTAGAACGTGAAGCCTCCCTGCCAGAACATCAGCGCCGCCACGACGAGGAAGCGTCGCGACAACGTCCCCCACGTCTTCATGACGGCGCCAACCCACTCCGCCAAAAGCCGCTGTCGGCGGGAGCCGCGTAGCTCACCGCCAACTCGGGGGTTTCGACGCGGGCGCCGTGCCGGCGGTGGCTCTCCATCGCCGCGTCGAGGACGCCCGTCGTCAGGAGCGTTCGCTCGACCGGGTAGGGGGACTTGCCCGTCTCCAGCAACTTCTCGATGTTGCTCACGAGGCAGTCGAAATAGCGCGCTCCCGGCGGGGCGGGCAGGTGGAACAGGCAGGAGGCCGGCTTCGTCTCGGCGTCGAGGCGCGCCGCGAACGTGAAGTCCTGGACGTGGCCGTTGAGCAGCAGGGCGGTGCCGCGCGTGCCGTCGCGGTACTCGACGAGGAAGGCCGTCGCCGGCGTCGGCGGCATGGTCCCGACGGGGAATTCGCCGACGTTGCGGCGCACGTCGCCGAGGTTGAGCGTTTCGCTGCGGGCCAGCGCCGCTTCGAGCAGGTCCCAACTCCACAGCCCGGCGTCGCCGGCCTTCCAGACGTCCTTGCCGGTCAGGCATGTGACGGCCTTGACGCCGCTCTCGCCGCCCTTGCGCCGCTCGGTCATGACTTGCAGCGTTTCGAGGGCGTGGAAGCCGTACACCTCGACGGGGCCGTAGGCGGCGACGAGGGCGTCCTTGACCGGGGCGCCGAGCGGCAACTCCAGGTCCGGGCGGCGCCACGTCACCGGCAGGCTCGAGCCGGCCATCAGCGGGAACTTCAGCTCCGCCGACCAGCCGACCATCGTCTTCGCCCTGTCGAAGCTGTACGACAGGTGCTTGTCGTTGAAGACCGGCACGCTCCGCCCCGCCTTGCGGAAAACGGCGACGATCTGTTCCATCAATTCGTAGCGCGGGTAGAGGATTTGTCCCTTGTCGTTGCGCGGGTAGTTGCCGTGCTCACCGATGAGGAGGACGCCGTCGACGGCCAGCTTGCCGGTGCCGAGGGTGAGGGCGTCGGCGACGGAGCGCGTCTGCTGGAAGCCGAACTCGCGGGCGAGGTCGCGCGACAGGTCGTTCTCGGGCGCCTGATCGACGCTGACGGAGCGGACGAAGTGACGCGGCAGGTGGTACTGGCCGTCGCGCGCGTAGCCGTGGAGGAAGCGGCCGGCGATGTGGTAGGCGTGCGACATCGGCCGGTAGACGGTCGCCACGACGGCGATGGGCTTGCGGCCCTCGGCGGACGGCTTGGCGGGCCGCGTGCGAAAGGCGCCCGGCCCGGCGGGCTCCTCGGCGGAGCCGTCGGGAGGCAACCCGCCGGCCAGCGTGAGGGCGGCCGCCCGCGCGAGGAACTTGCGGCGCGAGCAGCGAAGGTTGCGGTCGTGGTGTTCGGCGCCTCGCGGCGTCTCCGGCTTCGGCGAATTCACGGCGCGGCCCTCCCTTCCCCCTCTCCCTTGTACCGCCCGCGGAGGGCGACGGCAAGTACTTCCGCGCCGGCTTCCGTCTCTGCCGGGCGAGCGGGGAGGGGCGCGGGCTCAAGCCGCGACGGCTTCGTGGCTCGCGTCGTAGCGCATCAGGGCGATGCGGCGGTCGAGAAGCGCCACCTCGAAGTGGCCTTGGGCGCCGTCGGGCGCGGCCTTGCCCTCCCCCCGCAGTTGGGTGGAGTAGAGCGACGGCGCGGCGACGACGGCCCGCGCCGAGTCGGCTTCGCCTTGCTGTCTCGTCTTCGCCTGCGGCGACCAGAGCGAGGCGGCGGCTTCGGAGAGCGGCGAAGGCGGCGGCAGCTTGTACAGCGGCCAGGTCTTCGGCCACGCATCACTCACGAAAGCCGCGGAGTGGATCGACAGAACCATGAAACGACTCTCATCTGGGGATGTCCCACATCTCCGAACCAAGCGAGGGGGAGGAACGAGCCGTCGGGGAAGATAGGGGGAGGATGTTCCCGACGCCTGAAGCTTAGCTGCTGTGTCGGCGAAGGCAAACGGGAAGGCGGGCAATTCTCGGCGCGCCGGCCGGAAGCCTGCGCCGGAAGCGGAAGAACTGAGGCGCGGCGCGAGTTGCCCGCGACCGCCGCTCGCGGCTTCGCACATGTGAAGCCGCAAGCGGCCGGAATCACTGCCCCTTCACCCAGCGGGCCAAGTCCTCGACGACCTCGGCCGCGACGTGCCCTTCCTTCGAGTACTCCTCCGGCTTCGCTTTCCCTTCGCCCTCCGCGAAAAGGTGATTGAGCTTCGGGTAACTCTTCAACGTGACGTTCTTGCGCCCCCCGACCGCCTTTTCCCAGAGGCCGAAGTCTTCCATCGTGACCTGATAGTCGCGCCCGCCTTGCAGGACGAAAACGGGCTGAGCGACCTTCGCCGCCGTCTCCACGGGCCGCAGCGCCGCCACGGAGCGCCAGTACGCCAGCGGAGCGCCGAGCGGCAGGTCCTTCGCCGGCGTGTCCTTCGGCAGGTTCGGGTCTTTCAGCCGCGCCGCCTGCTCCTTGATCTTCTCCACGCCGGCTTTCTGCTCGGCGCCCGGCTCTTTCGCCAACGACAGAATGTACGCGACCTGATCGACGACGACGTCCTCCAGCGGCCGGGCCGGGCACGCCATGACGATCAGCCCCGCCAGCGCCGGGTCGAGTTCGCCGAGGCGCGGCGCCGCCATCGCCCCGAGGCTGTGGCCGAGGACGAACACTTTCTTCGCGTCAACGCCCTTCGTCGTCCGCAGCAGCGCCGCCGCCGCCAGGGCGTCGTCGACGGTCTCCTCCTTGACGGTGACGTCTTTCGTCATGCGGGCGCCGTGCTGCTTGGTGCGCTTCTCGTAGCGGAGGACGGCGATCCCGCGACTCGCCAGGCCCCCGGCCAGGTCGCGGAAAGGGCGATTCGGCCCGATCCGCTCGTCGCGGTCCTGCGGGCCGGAGCCGTGGACGAGGACGACGGCGGGGAAGGGGCCGGCGCCGGCGGGCAGGCTGAGCGTGCCCGGCAGCGCCCATTCGCCCTCGCCGACGGTGACATCCACGTCCTTGAAGGCGTCGCGCTTGACGTAGGCCGGCGCCTTGTACTCCCCCGCCGGGCCGTTCGGCGAGAACTGCAAGCCCGTCACTTTGCCGTCGGGGGTGAAGACGACGCGCGTGTACAGGCGCATCTTCTCGAACGCGCAGGGGACGAAGACGATCTCGTAATCCTTCCCCTTCTCGGAGAGCTTCTCCTTGACCGGCGTTCCCTGCGTCTTGAGGGCGCCGACCTGGCCGACGAGTCTCTTCCAGGTCGGGCCGAGATTGTCGGCGGCGAGTACCTTGCTCATCGTCGCGTCGAAGTCCTTCGTCGCCGCGGCGAAATCTTCTTTGGCCAGGGCGGCCATGAGCGCCTTGGCCTTGGCCTCGGGGCTCTCCGGCTCGGCGGCGCCGGCCAGTGCCAGCGCCGCGATCATGAGCGTGTGTGTCATCCGACGGAAACCTCCTGGTTGGGAGCGGCCGGCGGCTCGAGCCGCCCCTGCCGCTCCAGCCGCTTGTACAGCCATAGCGAGTAGAACACGGGCACGAACGCCGCGACCATGATGAGTCCGAAACTCCAGTAAAACGGCACGCCGGCACCGATGAGGGCGCAGCCGGCGACGCCCGCGCCCACCCACAGCCAACCGGCGACGCGGTGCGTCCGGTTCCAGACCGTCTCGCTGGCGAGGGTCCACGGCGTCTTGACGCCGACGTAGAAGTTGCGCCGCACCTTGCCCATGACGTTGCCCATGAGCGCGAAGAACAGGCAGATGCCGCCGAGGACCATCTTGGAGACGTCGAAGTCCGGCCGCAGGCTGGCCAGCAGCGTCCCCAGATGGATGTACGCGAACAGTCCGGTGGCGAGGAACATGACGTAGTGGTACGTCCGCCGGAAGCGGTCCAGGTCGAACTTGCCCGGCGACAGCCACGGCAGCACGAGCGTCAGCGCCTGGAAGCCGATCATCAGGCACGGCACGAAGAGAAACGCCTGCCAGGCGTCCTCCTTGTCGGCCCAGCCGTCCGCCTCGCCGCGGATGCCCCAATGCGTCGGGACGCGGTCGGGCAACTCGTCGTAGCGGAAGTGGGCGACGTACCACGTCCCGCCGGCGGTAGCGAGGGTCAGGAGGATCGAGGCGTAGAACCAGCGCGTCACGGCTGAGACTCCCCGTTCGTGCGGCCGTCGGAGAACAGGCCCCAAATGAGCGAAACCATGTCCTCGACGACGGAAGTGTTCAGGGCGTAGTAAACTTGCTGCCCCTCGCGGCGCTGGCAGATGAGGTCGGCGTCCTTGAGCACCTGGAAGTGGTGCGTCATCGACGGCTTGCTCACACGCTTGCTCACGCGCTCGGTCAGCTCGCCGGCCGTCCGTTCCCCGCCGCGCAGGAGCTGCAAGACCTCCCGCCGGGTCGGATCGGCCAGCGCTTTGAACACCTCGTTGATCCGCATGACGTCCTTGTTAGATAGTTAGGTAACTGTCTAATTAAAGGGTATGCGCCTGCGCGAGGGGAGTCAAGGGGGAAAAGGCCGCTTGCGGCTTAGCAATTGCCAAGCCGCAAGCGGCCGGAAAGGGTCAGAGGCGGGCGCCGCCCACGAGCGCGCGGCTCGGGGTGGTCAGGGGGATGTCGTCGGCGGCGCGGGCGGCGAGGTCGAGCCACTGCCCTTCGCCGTCGCGGAGGGTCGTGAGGCCGATCCAGCGCAGCACGCGCGCCTCGTCGCGGCAGAGGTCGAAGACGACCTGCGTCGGCGTGCCGTCGATGAAGTGGATGCGCCCCGCCGTCGCCTGCCGCTCCAGGTAGAAGCGGCGCACGCGGTGGCCGGGCAGGCGCGTCAGGTCGTCCTCGCGGCCGGCGAGCGGATAGCAGATCAGTTCGATCAGGCGCTCGCCGCGGCCGTGCAGGTGCTTGCCGAGGCCGAGGAGGCGCTGGCCGTACGAGCAGAAGGCGTCGAGGCCGACGGCGACGGGGCGGCCGTCGGGCCAGAAGACCTCGTAGCCCTCGAACCGAATCTGCTCGCGCTCCCGGTCACGCAGCGGGTCACGACGAAAAAGGACCGTTAATCTTCGTGGCATCCCTGGCACCACTCCCTTAGGTGTTGGACCTTATTAGATGTCAGTGCGGGTTGAGGGCGGGCGAACCCCCGATGACGACGCGCGACTCCCGTCCCTGTGAGCCGGCTCATCAGGGGGGACGGTGGGGTGAGCGGAACCGCCTGGCTCGGGCGCGGTTATGTCTGCGTATTCTAGGGATCGTGGCGGGGGTGACCACCCCGCCTTCTCAATACTTTCCGGGCGGACACGAACGGCGCGGAATAGGCACGTTGGCGCGGGCAGTGTGCCTTGACCGGATGGGGCGAATCGAGTACAGCCGTGTCGAAGGATTGGCGGCCGTCACGCGCCGCGGGGCCTGGACTTGGGGAGGTTGTACATGCACGCGCGGAGCGCGGAGCACGCGGGGAAGGAGCCCCTGACGAGCCTGGTGTTTCCGGCGTACAACCCCGGCCCGGCGGTCGAGCGGACCTGGCGGGCCGTCGAGCAATTCCTTCGCGAGGCGCCGGGCTCGTGGGAGGTGCTGTTCGTGTGCGACGGCTGCACCGACGGCACCCCGGAGCGGCTTGCTGCCCTGACGCGCGGCGCGGAGGACGTCCGGGTTCTGAGCCACGTCCCCAACCGCGGCAAAGGTTACGCCGTGCGCCACGGCCTATGCGAAGCGCGCGGCGCCTGGCGCCTGTTCACCGACGTCGATCTTGCTTACGGCTTCGACGACGTGCTGCGCCTCGCCCGCGCCCTGTGGGACGGGGCGGAGGTCGCCGTCGCCTCGCGGACGCACCGGGACAGCCGCGTCGTCGTGGCCCCCGCACTGCAAGGCTACGCTTACCGCCGCCACTTGCAGGGCCTCGCCTTCGCCGCCGTGGCGCGCTTCCTGCTGCCGGTCGCGCAGCGCGACACGCAGGCGGGTCTCAAGGGGATGACGGCCCGCGCCGCCGACAGGATTCTGCCGCGGCTGGCCTGCGACGGCTTCGGCTTCGACTGCGAGCTGCTGACCGCGTGCGCGCGCCACGGGCTTGCCGTGACCGAGGTGCCGGTGTGCGTCCGCTTCGAGGACCGCGCCAGCACGACGAGCCTGGGCAGCGTGGGCCGCATGGTGCGCGAGTTGTGGTGCATCCGCCGCGCCTGGCGGGACGCGCCGCCCAAGGCGCCCGCCGAGCCGGCGCGGCGCGAGGCGGCGTGACGCGATCTCGGCCGCTCGCGGCTTCGCACCCGCAAAAGGAGAGTATTCTTTGCACGGCACGCGCCAACTCGTCGTGGTCGCCGACGACTTCGGCATCGGCCCCGCCACGTCGCGCGGCATTCTCGACCTGGCGGCGCGCGGCCGCGTGACGGCGACGGTCCTGCTCGTCAACTCGCCCTACGCCGAAGAGGCCGTGCGGGCGTGGCGCCTCTCCGGTCGGTCGCTCGAACTCGGCTGGCACCCTTGTCTCACCCTCGACCGCCCCGTCCTGCCGCCCGGACAGGTTTCCTCTCTGGTGACGGGCGACGGCGTCTTCTGCTCGCTCGGCCAATTCCTGCGCCGACTCCTGCTGCGGCAGGCGCGCCCCGCCGAGTTGGAGGCCGAACTGCTCGCCCAGTACCGTCGCTTCCATGATCTCGTCGGCCACGCGCCGCCCACGGTCAACGCCCACCACCACGTCCACGTCTTCGCCCCCATCGGCGCTCTCCTGGAGGGTCTGTTGCGGCGCCAGCGTCCGCTCCCCTATGTGCGCCGCGTCCGCGAGCCGTGGCGTCTGCTGGCGGCGGTGCGCGGCGCCCGCCTCAAGCGAACTTTTTTGGCGCTCATGGGAGGATTCGCCGCGCCGTCGCTGAGTCGCTCCGGCTTTCCGGGCAACGACTGGCTCGCCGGCGTCACCGACCCGCCCTTCGTCGCCGACGCCGGCTTCTTCGCCCGCTGGCTGGCGCGCGTGCCCGGCCGCGCCGTCGAGTTGACCTGTCACCCCGGCTTCCTCGACGAAACGCTCGCCGGCCGCGACTGCGCGGCCGGCGACGCGCAGATGCTGCGCCGCCCGCGCGAGCACGCCTTGCTCGCCGCCCCCGACTTTCTCGACGCCTGCCGCGCCGCCCGTTTCACTCTCGCCGCGCCCGCCGCGTTGGCGCGGCTCGACCGAGGACCGGCCCATGCCGCTTGAGCGACTCAAACAGCGCTTTAACTCCCTCACTCTCTTGGGACGCCTGGGCCTGACCGCATGGGCGATCCTGCTTGTCGTCGTCGGGGCGCGCGTCCTGCTCGCGCCGCACCGGCACACGGTTTACCCGATCTTCGCCGAGGCCGCGAGCCACTGGCGGGCCGGCGAGGATCTGTACCGACCGACCCCCGACCCGTACCGCTACAGCCCGCTCGTAGCGGCGTTCTTCGTGCCGTTCGGCCTGCTGCCCGACGGCGTCGGCGGCCTCCTGTGGCGGCTGCTGAGCGCCGGCGTCTTCCTCGGCGGCCTGGCCTGGTGGGCGCGCGAGCGGCGGCCGCTGCTGTTTCTGCTGACGATGCCTTTGGCGCTCGGCAACGTCAACAACGGCCAGGCGAATCTGCTGGTGATCGGTCTGCTGCTCGTCGCCGTCGCCGCCCTGGGCGAGGGGCGCTTCGCCCTGGCCGCCGTCTGCGTCGCCGCCGCGACCCTCTTCAAGATGTACCCGCTCGCCGTCGGCCTCCTCCTCGTGCTCGCGGAGCCGCGCCGCTTCGGGCCGCGTCTCGCCGTGGCACTCGCCGCGGGCCTGGCGCTGCCGTTCGTCTTGCAGTCTCCCGACTATGTCCTCTCGCAATACTCCGGATGGTTGCACCACCTGGAGAGCAACGACCGGCAGATCCTCGACGTCGAGTTGTGGTATCGCGACCTGCGCCTGCTGTGCAGCCGCTGGCTGACGCCGATGAGTTACGAGGCTTATCAGGCCGTCGAGCTGCTGGGCGGGCTCGGAGCCGCCGCCGTGGGCATCGCCCTGATCCGCGCCGGCGCCCCGCGGCCGCGCCTGCTGACGCTCCTGCTGGCCCTGGGCTGCTGCTGGATGACGCTGCTCGGTCCGGCGACCGAGTCGTCCACCTATGTCCTGCTGGCTCCCGTCGCGGCGTGGCTCGCCCTTTCGCGAGAAGGCGAGCCGCGCTGGCTGACGTGGTCCGGGCTAGGGCTGCTGCTGCTGGCGCAGGCGGCGACGGTGATGCCCTGGGGCCGGACGTTTCAGGCGCTCGGCCCGCAGCCGCTCGGGGCTCTCCTGATCCTGGGCGCTGTGCTGATCCGTTGCCATCGCGAGGTCGCGGATCGCCGTCGTCCCCTATCGGCCGGCGCCCTCGTCCGACGGCCCCTCGGCCAGGTCGCGGATGTGCGCTAAGACGCGGCCGTGGATGCGGTGGATGATGAAGTCCGACCACAGGCCCCAGTAGGGCGCCGGCCACATGCGGTTCGTGTACCACGTCGTCCCTTCGAGGCGGGTGCGGCCGTCCGCGAGTCGTTCGAGGCGGAACTGCCCCTCGCGGCTGAGCAGATAATGGTCGAGGTGCGGCGGGTGGACGGTGTACGGGCTCCACTCGCGCATCGGCTCCGGCTGCTCGGCGACGCGGAAGTGGAGCAAGGTCGGCGCGTCCCAGACGTCGATGGGTTCGACGAAGGCCCCGGTGGAAAAGACGCAGTGGCGCACCGCGCCGACGCCCTCGCCGCGGATCTCGGCCCGCACCGGGTAGGCGACGCCGCAGCGGAATAGCAAGTCGTCCGGCTCGGCCAGCGGCGCGAACGAGACGACGTTTCGCCAGACCACCTCCGGCGCCGCGTCGACGACGACCTCGGTGCGGACGGCGCGGACGTCCGGCTCCGGCTCGGCGGACGCCTCGGCGGCCATGAGGGCCGGCAGCGCGAGGAGGACGGCCAGGGCGGCGCTCGCCAGGTGGTCGCTCAGCCAGGGGCGCGCCTGGATGACGTAGCCGACCACGGCCCCCGCGAAGACGAGGACCGCGGCGATCGGCGCCGCCATGAGGAGACAAATCGCACCTTCAATGGCAATTACGAAAAGGGCGGCCCCGGCCAGCCCCGCCGCCGCGAACGCGATCCCCATGCAGGCGCCGAACGGCTTGGGCCACGAGAAGCCGTACAGGAGGACGGTCATCATGCCCAGCGCGAACGGCGCCCCGACGAACAGACTGAAGCCGTAGCTCTCCAGCACGTTGGCCCCCAGGACGACGCCGAGGACGCCGAGCGGCACGGTGACGGCCAGCGCCGCCAGGCCGCTGCGCCAGTGGCTCGCGCGGACGAAGCGCCGGTGGACGCGCCGCATCGCCTCCGTGCCGCGGCCCGGCTGGCGCGGGGCGGACAGCGCGGTCAACGTCTCGCGCGTCGGCAGTACGACCAGGACGGCGAACAGCAGCAGATTGACCAGGGGCACGAAGAAGAACAGCACCAGGCCGCGCGGCAGCCCGGCGGCGTACAGACGATGGAGCGTGAGTATCACCCCGGCCCAGATAAATGGCAGGGAGATCAGCAGCATCGTCAGGGCGAAGCCGCGCTCCGCGTCGCCGAGTTGGAACACGCGCAGCGTGCGGTCGTTCGGCCAGACGACGTAGTGCAGCGGCGACCACGACTGCGCGAAGACTTGCGTGGCCAGCACCCAGTCGATGACGAACTTCACCAGGAAGAGGAGGACGCCGGCCAGCAGGTAGGGCGCGCGGTCGACCGCACGCGGCCAGGTCCACAGCACGGGGATGTCGAGTCGCACGGCGTGAGCCTCCGGGGGGACGAACGAGGAACGAGGAGTCGTCGAGGAGGAAACCGCAGGGCGACGCCGCCGGATAACGCGCCGCGCGCTCGCTCCGGCGTAAAGGCCGGTCACTTCGTCCAGTCCACCTAAGCAAGCCCCGGTACGCGGCGGAAGTCCTGCGCGTTGTCGGTCACGACCGTCGCGCCCAATTCCCGCGCGAGCGCCGCCAACCGCAGGTCGTTGCGCCCCACGTTGAGCTTCATCTTGCGCAGGGTGTGATACCGCGCCACGGCAGCGTCCGTGACCGCGTACAGGTCGAACCCGGCGAGGAACAGGATCGAGTCGTTGAGCAGTTGCGAGGCGTGGGCCTCGTCAGGCGGGGTGCGGGCCTGCCGGAGAAAGCCGAGCCAGCCGCCCACCACCTCCTCCACGTTCACGGACGTTACGCCCACGGAGTCGCCTGCCGCCATGTGCTGCGCGGAGGCGGCGGTCACGCGCGGGTGGCCGTTCCGCAGGTGCGTGAGCGTCGTGGTGTCGAGCAGGAACAGCGTCCTCAGTCGGCGTCCGGCACGGCGTTGTGAACCTTGCGATACTCCTCAATCGCCCGCTCGTACTCCGGGTAGAGGGGGTTGGCCCGCATCCGGTCGCCGATCTCCCGGACGGCCTCCGCGTCCGGCACCCGCAGGGCGCGCAGCTTGCCGCCGGTCGGCAGCCGGCGGCGCAGCGCCTCCGCCAGGGCCGCCAGCGCCGCCGCCTCGGTGGCCCCCTCGGCGGCGGCCGAAACGGGGCTTTGCGTCGTGGCGCGGTAGCCCCCGGCGGTCGGTTCAAGCAGGACGGGGATGTTCATCGGCAGGCCCTCGGCGTGCGCAAACTCTTTCCGGATCATTATAGCCCCGTCAGACAATGGGCCAACCGCAACGGCATAGCGTCCGTCCCCTTTTCCGCCCTTTTTATTACGAGTTTGGTTTCAGTTCAGGCGGAGCATGCCACAGGTGTTCGCGTAGCTCTCTTCCAGTTTCAGCTGGACACACAGGTCGGGTTCCAGCCACATCGGCAACTCGGGCAGCGGCTCGCCCAGCGCCAGCGCGTGCGGCCACACCTCGACGCGCCCCTGCTTCTCGCTCCGGGCGCTGTGGTAGGCGATGGCGTACAGATGCGTCGGCGACTCCCACACCGGCTCCTCGGTCTGCTCCAGAGCGCGCACGATGTCGGCGTGCAAGTTCGCGAGTCGCTCCGTGACGATGTCCACGACGATCACCGACACGCCCTTGCGGAGGTAGCCCGCGCATTGGGCGGCGAAACTTCGGCGCGCGGCCGCCCGGTCCTTGTTCGCCGGGCTGACCAGTTCGAGGGCGGCGCGCAGCTGCGGGCCGCCGAAGTTCCGCAACACCTGCACCTCGAACGTGTCGGTGTCCGTGACGTCGATGGGCAGGGTCAACGTCGGCTGAGGAGGAGCCCAGGCGCCGGCGACGGCCGGTGCCGTCGTACCCGGCCGCTCCTCTTGCTGGAAGGTGCCGACGTCGACTTCGACGCGGCCCGTGACCTCCAGGAGCGGCATCGCGAAGTATTCCGCCGGCAGCACGCCGCTGTTGAGGTGAAAGGCGATGGCCGCGGCCCAGGAGCCGTGAAAGCCCTCCCAGGGGCGTCGGACGCTCCACGGCGGATGGAAGTGATCGTGCAGCGGCATGGAGAAGCCCTCGCGCGGGAAGGTCGGGCGCGAGGGCATTCTACCACGCCCCGCGTTTTCCGGCCGCTATGATACCTTGACGGCGATGTTTCGCGCGGCCTCGCCCGAGGACGTTCCCATGACCGACACCACGACTCACGCCCGCACCAGTCCCTCGGCCCTCCTGAGCCTCGCGTTCGGCCTGGCGGCGCCGCTCACGGTCGGCATCACGTCCCTCCCGGCGCTGTTCCTCGGCTACGTCGCGCTGCGGCAGATCAACCTGAGCGACGGCCGGCTGCGTGGCCGTCGCGCCGCCGGCGCCGGCCTGGCGCTGGGCGTTGCCGGCGTCGTCGTCTTCGCCGTCGGCCTCGTCCTCATCGCCCTGGCGAAGGCCCGCGCCAATTCCGAGGAAACTGTCTGCAAGAACAACCTGCGCCGCGTCGGCGTGGCCGTCAATCTTTACCACGACGAGTACAAGCACTACCCGCCGGGCACGGCCCCCGTGGACGGCCTGCCGCCGGAGCGGCGCCTGAGTTGGCAGGCGACGATCCTGCCGTTCCTGGACCCGGCGAACGGCGTCAAGGCGGGGCACCAGGGGACCGATCTCTACGCGAAACTCGATCTCGGCAAGGCGTGGGACGCGGCGGAGAATCGCGCGGCGGCGACGACGCGATTGTCGTGGTATCTCTGCCCGGCGCGCGTGCCGATTCCGGGGCCGGGCGAGCCGGGTCCAACGGAGTATCTCGGCATCGCGGGGCTGGGGGAGGACGCGGCGCGGTTGCCGAAGGAGGACGCGCGGGCGGGCTTCTTCGGCTATGACCGGCGTATCAGCCGCGCGGACTTGACGCGCGGGCAAAGCGCGACGATGGCGGCGTCGGAGTCGGCGACGGCGGGCGGGCCGTGGGCGGCGGGCGGGGCGGCGACGGTGCGGTCGGTCTTGGCGGAGGAGAAGCCGTATGTCGGGCCGGGCCGGCCGTTCGGCGGGCTGCACGCCGGCGGGTCGATGTCGGTGTTCGCCGACAGCCGCGTGCAGTTCGTGCGCGAAGGGATCAGTCCGGCCGTGTGGGAGGCCCACGCGACGATCCGGGCCGACGAGCCGTGAGCGGTCATTTTCGCCGGCGCTTCGGGGGCTCCGGCGCCTTCTCGACGAGGGTCATGTACTCCGCCGGAACCTCGGTCTCGAAGTCTTCCGGGACGTCCTGTTGGGGCACTTGAACGCGGTAAAGGCGCCGCCCCCGGTAGCCGATATTCCCGCGATCCTCAATAATCTTCCCGACGACGGAACCCGAGCCGTAGGGGAAAGAGACGCGATCCCCTTCCCTGAAGGGACCGGGATTCTTGGCCGCTTGCGGGTTTTTAACCCAAGGGTCCACGGACGATCCTCCTTACCAGGGCACTACCCCGGCTCGTAGGGCATCGGCGCGCCTGGACCCGCGTCTCGGTACTGCACCACGACGACGAACTTCCGCCGTGCCGGCGGCGTCCGGTAGTCGATGACTTCCGGCGGCTCGCGATCACACTCAGCCATTCCTCCGGCCGTGGGCGCGGGAATGCCCGGCGCCGGGAGCAGAGGGGGTGAATCGTTCGTAAGTTCCGTCATGGTTCTCCCTCCGTCGGAAATCGTAATACGCCGGGAGGTGATTCGCCACGGCAAAAGCGAGAGGGGCGAGTCCTGGTGGACTCGCCCCCCCGTCGTGTCAGCGTTCCGCGAAACGGTTCGCCGAGGCGGCGGCCGTCACTTGCTCTCGCTGCCCGCCAGCGCCGGCTGCTCCTCCGTGGTGGTGCCGCTGGCCTCGAACTCCAGCTTCTTCTCACCCTCGGCGCCCGTCACCACCTTCGCCGTGATCAACTCCCGGCCGGCGTAGGTGCCCTTCAGCAGGTCCTCCGACAGCGGGTCCTCGATCATGTGCTCGATCGCCCGGCGCAGCGGGCGGGCCCCGAACTCCTTGTTCGTCCCCTTCTCGCGGATCAGCGTCTTCGCCTCCTCCGTCACCACCAGCTTCAGCTTCTTCTCCGCCAGCCGCTTCGACACCTTGCCCAGCTCGATGTCGATGATCATCTTCAGGTCGTCGTCGTTCAGGCTGCGGAAGACGATGACGTCGTCCACGCGGTTCAGGAACTCCGGCCGGAAGCTCCCTTCCAACGCGACTTTCAGCGTCTCCTTCATCTTCTCGTAAGTCGACTGGTCGTCCTTGCGGCTGAAGCCGAACGCCGCCTTGCCGACGATCTGCTCGGCGCCGATGTTCGTCGTCATGATCAGGATGCTGTTCTTGAAGTCGATCGTCCGGCCGACGTTGTCGGTCAGACGGCCCTCTTCCATGATCTGCAACAGCGCGTTCCAGACGTCCGGGTGCGCCTTCTCGATCTCGTCGAGCAGCACGACGCTGTACGGCCGGCGGCGGATCTTCTCGGTGAGCTGCCCGCCCTCCTCGTAGCCGACGTAGCCGGGGGGCGCGCCCCACAGGCGGCTGACGTTGTGCTTCTCCTGGTACTCCGACATGTCGATCTGCAGCAGGGCGTTCTCGTCGCCGAACATGAACTTGGCGAGTTGCTTAGCCAGCAAGGTTTTGCCAACGCCCGTCGGCCCGGCGAAGATGAAGCTGCCGATGGGCCGTTTCGGGTCTTTCAGACCGGCCCGGCTC